>MHDZ01000020.1:0-2855 GCA_001805055.1 Nitrospirae bacterium GWC2_57_13 | reverse complement strand
GCGGGCATGTGCTGATCACCGACATCTTTGCGATGCCGGCCGAGGGGAAGAGCCCGATCGGCGGCGGGCACGTCCTGTCCGAGTTCCGCCAGACGATCGCACGGCACCCCTTCGCGCAGATGGATGATACCGACATGACCGACGGGATCGCGCACACCTTTGACCTGCTCGACGAGACCTACCGCGAGGCCCTCCAGCCTGCCTATCGCATGCTCCTTACGCGGATCGCCGATGCCTATCCGTTGCTGATGCGTCTCGTGCGCTGGAAATTTCGCAAGAAGATCGAGTATTACGAGCAGAAGCACTTCAGCGGCCGGCGCGACGGGAAAAATTTCAAGAAATATAAAGCATACCGGCTGCTGCTGTTCAAGCGGACCGATCAGTAAGCAACGAACCAAGTTCCGCTCAAAAGGGAAATAAAACTTAGGCACAAAGGCACGAAGACGCAAAGAGCGCACGAAGAAATGCAGGGTTGACAAACTTTGATGTCAGCGTGATTTTTTTCGAGTCTTCCCCGTCCCGCGTCCATAAAATGTATGATACGGAGCCGTGCCTGCATCCAATAGTAATTGGTAACGGAGCGGGGGTGGCATATTTGGTTTTAGCCTCTCCTGGTCATTGCAGGCATAGTCCCGCTCCTGCGTCCTCTGCTGTAGAGAAGCCCGGCAACACGACTGAAGCAAGAAGGAGTTGTGATATGAAAAAAACCTGGGGGTTCATCGTTTTTGTGGCCGCTGTCGTTCTGTTCCTGTATCTTATTTCCGGCAAGCGGGCCGTGTACGTGCCGGGTGACGCGGTGCACGCGGGCATCACCGCGGACGCTGTCTGCAGGACGTGCCACGCCCCGGGAATGAAGTCGCCGCTCAAAGACACGCACCCCCCCAAGGACCAGTGCCTTACGTGCCATAAGTTCAAGAAGGTGTGGAAGGCGGAGAAGGCGAAGTAAGCAAGGTTTCGTCACGGCCTACCTCAAGTTCAAATCAGCAGGGCGCAAAATAGAAAGGCCTGACCGGACAAACCAGAACCAAAAGCCGTCTCTCGCAAAGCCGTCCCCGCTCCGTGACTAATATTTACTGGATGCGGGACGGAGACGGAGATAGGACGCAAAGGAAATCTTTAAATCCTGGTTTTGAAACTACCGTTATGGTCTTTCTTGGCGAGCTTAGCGCCGTGGCGAGAAAACTGTTCGCCCTGTTGAGAAGAATTTGTTTCTTGAAATCTGCAATTTGAAATTTACTGTTTACAATTGCGACCAGAGGACGCGTTATGGAAGACTCGAAGAAGTTTGACCCGAAAAAGCTCGAGAAGCTGAACAACCCGGAACGGCTCACGACCATGAGCCCTGACCTGATCTGGCAGAAGCTCTCCCTGAAGGACCCGCGCGTGCTGGTGGACATCGGCGCGGGAACAGGCTTCTTTGCCGTACCCTTCAGCAGGAAGATGCGGGGCGGGAAGGTCTATGCCTGCGACATCTCGGACACCATGGTCCGGTGGATGAACGAGAATCTGTCGACGGACGTGCGCGGAGCCGTGGTGCCTCTCATGATGGAAGAGACGAAGGTTCCGCTGGACAGCGGCATCGCGGACCTTGTGTACATGATCAATCTGCATCACGAGCTCGAAAGCCCTGCAGCGATCTTGAAAGAGTCGCTTCGCCTGCTGAAGAAGGGCGGCAAGCTGATGATCATCGACTGGAAAAAGGAGCAGACTCCCGAAGGCCCGCCCCTTGAGATCCGCGTGACCAGGGAAGCCATCGTGTCGGACATGCGCGCCGCGGGATTCAGGAACATCGTCACCCACGCGGATCTGCCGTATAATCATCTGGTGGTGGGCGAGCGATAGGCGGCATCGCTTCGCAGCAGGCCTATGAAGAGGGACAGTCCCCTTTGGTTTCAGGGGGACTGTCCCTGTCATGTTCAAGGGCGTCTTTGCGCGAAAACCATGATTTTCTCGTTCTTGAATAAGCATGACCCGAAATTCAGGATGTTCGGCTGTAAAGTCACTTTAACGAGAGAGGGAGAGGCAGATGAAATATCAGATAGACGAGAAGCAGAACGGCGTGGATGTCCTTCTCGACGAGGTCGGAGGAAATCAGAAGCAGCTCCTTGAGGCCTTTCAGGCCTGCCGGGACGGGCGCTGCGCCTGCCCCACAGGGGAATACCGCAAGCTTGAGTCGATCGAGATCGAGCAGGCCCCTGACCGCATCACGCTGCATCTCAGGTCCAAACCAGGCGAAAAGCTCGAGAAGACCGAGATCATCAAGTGCCTGGAGATCACGAAGGGGAGCCTGGAGTAAGAAGCGGTCATGAGCTGCGCTCACCGGGGCGGATGAAATTTTGCAGGGTCCCGATACTCGGGGCTGATCACCGAAAGGCCGCAACCCTAAAGGGTTGCCCCACAAATGCAACTACAGATGAAAAGATCTTGAAAATGGCGTGGCACGGTTTGCCGATAAGGGGATCCGTTGCTGGAGATTCCCGGGAGGAACAGGATGAAACAACAGGCATATATACTGATGGCGTTCATGGTATCAGCGGGTCTTTTTGCCTGCCAGGACAATCCTGCTCAGCAGTACGGTGATCACGTGATCAAAGGCTATAAGGACGCGCAGCAGGTCAGGGAGAAGGCGGATGTATCGCAGTTGCGCCGGTCTGCGCAGGATTTCAACGTCATGAACGGGAGATATCCCGCAGACCTGAAGGAACTGGAGCAGTTCTCCAAAATAGCTATCGACGCTGAAAAGTATGATTACGATCCTGCGACCGGTGAGATCACTGCAAAGCAGTGATGGCCCCGGTTCAGGGCAATTTCAGGTGAATCGTCCCTGTCGATAAGACGGCGCAAGGGACAATGAA
>MHDZ01000019.1 GCA_001805055.1 Nitrospirae bacterium GWC2_57_13 | reverse complement strand
GAAGTGCCTCGGCTATAAAACGCCATTGGAGGTCGCGGCCTCAAGCGTTGCACTTCGAGATTGAACTCGCGTTTTTAAAACCGGGACTTCCAGTCTTTTTTAGTGCCTTTGTGGCTTTGTGTAAGATAGGCCTGAACAGTTACAAAAAATTCTTCTACGGCAGACGCGGACTGTTACACCCGGACGGAATAAGGCCGCCCGCTGCTTTGATCATCAAAAACGATTGATGCGCCTCGCTCCTACTTCGTCTCCTCGGCGACCTCGCGGAAGAGCTGCATCAGGTCAATCTGCTGCAGCGTGGCCATAAAGCTCGTGATGCCTGCCGGTGGTTCAACGATGCGAACCTCAAAGTTCACCATCCCCTGCGGAGCAAGTCCTGCCCCCTGGGCGCCTGTCATTTTGTTCTTCAGGTCCTGAACGTTCTCTCCCCGCTTTGCCAGGATGTCCAGGTCCCTTTTGCTGAACATCTGCATGCCGTTCAGCATCCGCGCTTTGGCAAGCACGCTGCCCCGTGCGTCATACACATCAGCAACGAGATACCAGGCAGCCTTCTCAACACCTGTTGTGTTCTGTACCACGCCGGTGATCACCAGATCACCCTGCCTGTTTGGGTCGATGTACCCCGACTGGTTTATCACCTGCAGGCCTTCAGGAGACGCGAGCTGCCGCAGTGCGCTTACCGCCCCGTCCTTTGCCGTGCTCATCTCCGATGAGGACATGACCTCGCCGTATACGGCAGCGCCCACGATGGAAAGCGAGAGAACCACTCCGAGCACCTGCACAACCGAGAGACGGGATGAGAACGATTCCCGCCGGGGCGACATCATGACGCGCCTGATGATCACCACGGCAATGCCTACGAGAAGCGCCTGCACCGACCACTTGGCGGCGAGGACCATGATGATCGGAACGCTGACCATCGCATCGGACCCGAAGGAAACAGCAAACCCCTGGGCAGCGCCCAGAATGCCGCCGAAGAGGGCGCTGATCACCACGCCGAGGAAGGAAAACATCTTGACGCGAACAGCCGACTGCAGTATGGCCAGCACCATGCCGACCACTATCGCCAGTCCAGTTATGTTCGCCACAGCCATCGCACTAGTATAAAAGATCGGCTGGTCGGCGCTCGGGCCGGACAGGAACTGCGACAGCACGCCGATGCCCAGGACCATGACGGCAACTATGGGGAGAGCACATCCGATACCTGCCACCACGCCAGCCGAAGCCCCTGAAACGAGGGGGTTCACTGTATCCTGCATTTCCGCACTGGCAGCCGGCGTCGCTTCGGGTTCTGCTGCAGCCAAAAAAGCTGCGCGGCCCCGTTCTCGCGAGAGCGGCAGTCCCGGAGCTTCAGCCTCTGCTGCTGCCTGTTCGTCCGGTGCGCCGAGATCGAATCCCTGTTCGCCCGTTTCATATCCCGTCAGTTCGATACCGGGACCGCCCTGTTGTTCTTCCGATGAGACCGCGCCCAGGGGCTCCTGACCAGCGGTCTCGTCACCACCACCCAGATCATAGCTTGTCGGTTCGATTGTAAAGACCCGGCCGCCGGCCTCTTCTTCCTGTTCACCAGGAGCCGGCTCCGACCCCAGGGACATGCCTCCCAGATCTATGCCCTGATCTCCTGCCGGCTGATCCGGCATTTTGAACTCGGTCCCGCTCAGATCGATCTTTGGCCCGCCTGCGGGCTGCTCAGGCGCTCCAAACTCGGTCCCGCTCAGATCGATCCGTGGTCCCTTTGCAGGCTGCTGAGGCGCTCCAAAAGCTGCGGGACCTGGTGACTGTTCCGGCTGCTGCGTTCCAAGATCCATACCGCCAAAATCTAATCCTGCAGGACCAGGCGCCAACTGATCCTCCTGCTGCATTTGTTCTTCGAGAGAAGGCCGAGGCGTCTGCCGGGGTGGTTCTGGAGCGGGAGGTGGAGGAGGTGGCGGCACTGCATGCGACTGCTTGTACTCTTCGAAGTTCTCGCGGGTGATCTTGACGATCTCGCTGCAGCTTGTACATTTGAACTGCACGCCGGCCTCCCCGATCTTCTCATCGGGAACGCGGAAGAGCTTGTTACAGTTCCAACACCGGACATCCATAGAATACCGCCTCCTGTCCAACCTGGTTCATGCAGGACCTATCCGGTCCAACTTCAGGGCAGCAAAAACCCCGGGTTCATGTCATCTGTACGATCGGCCCTGCGACAGTGTTCCCGGGGTGTCCCTGATTTTTTACTATTTTAGTATATTTTTGGGAAATTTTCTACCCCTCATTATCATTTTCTCTTACCGGCGTTTCGTCAGGGATGTCCTTCTTCTCTCCCGCGATCCGGTACTCCTCAGTGGCCCACTTTCCCAGATCAAGGATGCGGCACCGGTCGGAGCAGAAAGGACGGAAAGGGTTCTCCGACCAAGTCGACGCTTTTTTACAAATAGGGCATTTCAGCTTCTGCTCCTTCATTCCTCGCTCCCTACTCTCATTTCAACACATACCCTACGGGCACCTCGATCCAGCCCTTAACCGGCGGCATAGGACCGGCCCGATAGACCGTGCGCACCGTGGCTTCGTCCAGGATTTCGTGGCCAGAAGTCTTGACCACCTCAACGCCGTCGACCGATCCAGACGGCGAAATCCGGAACCGCACATGCACAATGCCCTCGATGCCCCGCTCCCGCGCGAAGCGTGGATAGCGTTTGGCCCGTTCGATCGCTTCGCGGATCATGCGCTGCGCCTCAGGTTCCGGAAGGCCCGGCCGCCCCATCAACTCCGTATGCACGTAGGCGCTTCCTGATGAGTCACGGTTCCCGTCTTTATCCTCGTTGATGACCTTCTGCTCCTGCTTTTGCACATCAATGGATGCGTCCGATGCATGTACCTCAGCTGCCTGCGCCCGAGGGGGGACCGATTCATTCAGCGCAGAAACAGCATGGCTTCGCTCCGCTTCTCCCCGCCCACCCTTCTCTGTAAGCGTGACGGTGATGACATCGCGCCCCTGGCCGAGCAGGCCCTCGCCGTACTGCGCAAAGGCGAGCGCCGATCCGAACAGCAGCGCGTGGATGGCAAAGGATATGTACAGCGAACGAGGGAAATTCATAGTCACCTTCAGAACTGCACTGATACGCCGCCGTATATCTCACGCGGAGGCATGGGGTAATCACCGGAATGGTTATCAGTAAAGAAGTCATATGTCCTGACAACGGAATATTTTCGGTCGAAGATGTTATTCAAACCGACGAAGATTTCCCCCCGCAGGCCCTGACGAAATTCTACAATTTGGGTGATCTTAGCGTTCAGCACCCCATATTGCCACGCATCTTCCGTTGGCCTTTCATAATTTTTAACGTGCTTCCCCTCAAGGTACACTATGGTCTTCGCCGGAAAAGACAAACTCACCGAAGCCTTGAGCTGCTCTTCAGGGATAGTATATATTTTTTCTCCTGCAAGCTCGTCTATGGGGTTCGTATAGGTATAGTTTGCTGCTAAGGTCAGCCCTGCCACGGGCGTGACCGAAGCCTCACCCTCAAAACCTTTGATCTCAGCCCGGCCAATGTTCATCGGCGTATACTGCCAGGGAGCGTATTGTTCCCACTGGATCAAGTTCTTGATCCTGCGATGGAATGCCGTGAGCTTGATTGAAGCCTTATCACCAAACGGCTGTTCAATGCCGCCGTCATATTCCTTCGATATCTCGGGTAGCAGGTCGGGATTTCCGATGTTGCCCCAGGGATCGGACCAATAGAGATCGTTGAAGGTCGGCGCGCGAAAGGCCTTTCCCGCTGAGACACGAAGGACCGTCCCCGTTTTTGCGATAAGATAGCGTAAACTCCCACGCGGGCTGAACTTCGTGCCATAGACCGAGTGGTCGTCGAACCTGCCTCCCAGGACAAGAATAAGCTGCTCATCTATGCTGATCTCGTCCTGCAGATAGCCTGCCCCGAGCCTCGTCTCATGATCTCCGGAATCAACGCTCTTCACCCGGTCCGCCCTGGCTTCCGCGCCTAAGGTTATCACGTTCCAGGACGCGGCGAGCCAGTTGAATTGCGCGTCAACAAGGCCGGTCTTGCTTTCGTGCCTGCTCGGCGCGGTGGCAAGGTCTCTTCGGAACTCAAGCGTGTTCGCGTTATAGGAAGCGTTGAGCTTCGCGTCCAGGCCGGGGGAGAACCGCGCGTGGTAGCCAAGTCCAGTGATCAGATCCCTTGTCCATTGCCGCGACTCCGGAGTAAGAAAGTCGGTCGAACCCGGCAATCCTATCTCCTTGCTTATATAGTTCGATGTCATAACGACCCCGGAATCGGTCGAGAAGTCATATCCGATCCGCGCGCCCAGGGTCTGCCGGTCCATATCACTGTTTATCCGGTAACCGTCCGACAGTTCGCGCTCGCGGGTGACTGAGTAGTGCAGATCGCCAGTCTTTCCTGAAAAGCCGGCGGAATCGGCCCCATAGCCATGGGGCCCTGCCGAAATTCCGATTCTCGCCTCATCACGGTCCGGCTTTTTCGTGATGATGTTCACAACGCCACCCATTGCATCGGCGCCGTACAACGCCGATGAAGGGCCGCGAAGGATTTCAATCCTCTCGATCTCATCCAGCGAAACTGGCACGTCAGTCAAATTGAAGCCGCCGTCGCGCGGCGAGTTCAGCCGTATTCCGTTCAGGAGCACGAGGACCTGGGAGTAAAATGAGCCGCGGATGCCTGGATTCGACGTGGATCCCGGAGTGCCGTACTCACGTATGCTCACACCGACAGTCTTGTTAACCGCGTCGCCAATCGTCGTTGCCCCGGACTTTTTGATCTCCTCCCCGGTGATCACTGTGACCGATTGGGTCACATCTTTCGGGTCCCTCTCTGTCTTTGTCGCCGTCACTACCACAGGGCTCAGCTTCACCCCTCCTTCATCTGCGCGCACTGATTGACCGGCAGCGGTGATCAATGCTGCCGCTGCAAAGAAAACAATTGTCCTTATCATTCTATCTTACTTCCTTTCATCGAAGTTGGGGGAATGAGAGGTCTCCTGGCTCAGGACATCCTACTCACCGGCCTTCCCAGGTTGACAGTGTAAACGGCTTAAACCGTTTCAACCGTTTAAACAGTTATCCCAGTGGCAAAACAGGCTTTCGTTTCCATCACAGTTGCGCGACAGCAGGGGATTTTCACCCCTTTCCGCTTCACCATTCCCGTGAAATGATTACTGTATTGAACTTCAAACATTCCCTGGCGCGGGAATCACGACCGTCTTACGAAATGTCCAGCATCACCTCCCCCTGCTTTGCGTCCACCGAGACCGCATAGTCTCCGATGTTCAGGAGCCAATGGCCGTCCCTTTGAACTGCTTTGCTTCCGGCTATCTCTATCTTTCCGGTGAACAGAGGTCCAGCAACGACGAAGGTATGGTACTCACCGTTCTCGCCGCAGGGATCGAGCCCATGCGTGTGAAGATATTCAAGAAAGCTCCTGTCGAGCCGTCTCCCGATCCATTCCCTGTTGATGTCCTGTTCCCTGCCGCTCACCACGACAGCATCGAAACCCTGGCCAAGGAAATCATGCGCGATGCGCTCCGTGCGCATGCCCCAGAGCGGAAGGACCGCCTCGATGCCGAGCTCTCCGCACACCCGCTCGATCCATTCCCGGTGCGGCTCGAGATAGATGTCGCCGAAGACCATTCCATGAATAGTATCGGATTTCTTGAGTTCGCTCACCGTGTCCTTGAATTCACGCTCGAAATCCTTGTTTGCAACCTTCCGGTTGATGAGGGGGATACCCGCCATCTCTGCCTGGCATGCGATCAGCTCGGGACCTACTCCATGCAGATTGAAGGGCCTGTCGAAGTGAACGAGCCGAGAAATCTTCATTCCCTGCTTCCGCGCCTGATGGCAGGCAAAGCAACTATCCTTTCCGCCGCTCCAGGAAACCAGATAACTCCCTGTCCCGCTCATGGGCTGACCAACTCCTCTATAAACTTCATATCGAGGTTCTCTCGAAGGATATCGGCCCATCGGTCTAAAGACTCGTCCCGTGCCTTGGAATAGTTCATTCGCTCGTCAAGAGGCTGCAGCCCGCGCCGCTGACGGAGAGAATTGATCACCTCCCTCCGAAAGCCATCATTATCAAAGATCCCGTGGAGGTACGTTCCCCAGACGCTGCCTTTGGATGAACCATCCAGAATCAGTGCGGAATGCGGAGTGCGGAATGCGGAATTAAGGGAAGTCCTTTTCAGTGAGAACAAATTGACCTCTCCCGTTGTCCTGCCCATATGGATCTCATAGCCTTCTAACGCAGTCTCATCGCTTTTAACACTAAGCCCTATGCTCTCTGCCCTATGCTGGGCCTGCGCTTTTACCTGGCACGTGGTCTTGACCCTGTCAAAGACCGTTTCCACATCGAGGAGGCCCATTCCATTGGTTTCCTGATGAGGACTCTCGACCCGCTCCGGGTCGAAGAGCTTCTTCCCGAGCATCTGGTACCCGCCGCAGATCCCTGCGATGGGGATGCCCTTGTCCGCAGCGCGTTTGATGCTCGCCTCAATGCCGCTCTCGCGAAGATAGAGCAGGTCCAGGACCGTGTTCTTCGATCCGGGGATGATCACCATGTCCGCGTTCTCGATGTCGCTGCTCCGAAGAGAATAGACGATATCAACATCCTGCTCGTACAGGAAGGGATCGAAGTCCGTGAAGTTCGATATATAACGAAGCCGAAGCACCACGATCCGTACAGGACGCGCCGCGTTCAGGTACTGCAGCCGGTCCTGGGGTATGCCGTCCTCTTCATGAAGACCCATGTCCCCCAGGTAGGGGATCACGCCGAGCACCGGCCGTCCCGTCTTTTCAGAAATCATCCGGAGGCCTGGTTCCAGGATCGCAAGGTCGCCCCGGAACTTATTGATGATGAAGGCCTTGATCAGCGCGGCATCGCCATCCAGCAGCGCGATGGTGCCGTAGAGCGAGGCGAATACGCCGCCCTTGTCGATGTCGCCCACCAGCAGGACCGGTGCATTGGCATGTCTGGCCATGCGCATGTTCACCACTTCGGCGTCCGAAAGGTTGATCTCCGCCGGACTGCCCGCGCCTTCCATGATGATGAGATCGTGCTGTTTTGAAAGACGTTCATAGCCGGCGGTGACCGCAGCCCATGCCTCGTTCTTGAAGGAATAATACTCCTGCGCCTGCATGGACCCATGAACCCTGCCGTTCAGGATCACCTGGCACCCTGCCTCGCCTGTTGCCTTTAACAGGATGGGATTCATGTCCACCGATGGTTCGACCCGCGCCGCCTCTGCCTGGAAAGCCTGGGCCCTGCCGATCTCGCCGCCTTCCCGGGTTATGAAGGAATTCAAAGCCATGTTCTGGGCCTTGAAGGGCGCCACGTTCACGCCCTTGTCACGGAATATACGGCACAGTCCTGCGACGAACAGGCTCTTGCCCACGCCCGAACCTGTTCCCTGGATCATGAGTGCCTTGGCCATTGCTGCTCCTTCTCGATCTTTGCTCGATTGCTCCATCGGAATACCATGCCCTGGCCATGGCTCAGAGGATCGTCCCGTGACTGATATACAGCGCTCCGTTCGCCGAACGCTCCACGTCGACGGCCACGTCAAAGGCCTCTTTGAGCAGCGGCCCCGTGAGCACCCCTTCCGGGCTTCCGCTGCCGAGTACGCTGCCGTCATTGATCAGCATGACCTTCTCGAACTGGAACGCAATATTGATGTCATGCAGCGCCATGATAACCGAGATGCCCTTCTGCTTCTGGAGCCCCCGCAGCAGGCGCAGGAACTCGATCTGATACTTGATGTCCAGGTTCGCCAGCGGCTCGTCAAGGAGCAGCACCCCCGCGCCCTGGATCAGCGTCATGGCGATGAACACCCGTCTCCGTTCACCGCCGCTCAGGTTCGTTACGTACGTCCCTGCCTTGTCCTCCAGCCCCACCATGGCAATCGCTTCGTCAACGGTCATATGCGGGGGGATATCATAGGGATAGAGCCCCATGCCCACGATCTCCCTGACCGTAAACGGAACGTTCACATCCAGATGCTGCGGGAAATAGCACAGCAGCTTTGCCCGGTCCTTGTTGCGATAGGTGTGCAGCGGCTTATCCCAGAGCCGAACCTGGCCCTTTGACGGCTTCAGCATGCCTGCGGCAAGCTTCAGGATCGTAGATTTTCCCGAACCGTTCGCGCCCAGGAGGCCGATGAACTCTCCGTTAGCCACGGAGAAGGAAAGGTCCTGAACGATCATCCCTTCTCCGGGGTAGCGAAAGGAAGCACCGCGAAGTTCGAGTATCGGTCCGCTATATGCTGAGGACATCCTTCCTCCTGAGGAGATAGAGAAAATAGGGCGCACCGATGATCGCCGTCACCGTGCCTGAAGGCAGTTCCAGGGGCGGCATGATGGACCTCCCGATCAGATCAGCCAGGCAGAGGAACGCCCCTCCCGCAACTGCCGAGGCCGGGATCAGCACCCTGCTGTCCGCCCCGAGCAGGAACCGGACGATATGCGGCATGAGCAGGCCGATGAACCCGATGGTGCCGCCGAGCGCAACGGACGCCGCGGTCATGAGCGCGATCGCACCGAACATCATGAGCCGCTCCCGCTGGACTGCGAACCCGAGGCTGTGGGCGAATTCGTCGCCAAGGATCAGCGCGTTCAGCGCCCTGGACCGAGCAAACGCCACGCCCAGGCCGATCACCATGAACAGCGAGGCTGACGGGATCAGCGTCCAGTCCGCCATCGAGAGGTCCCCGAACATCCAGAGGATCGCCCTGCGCAGGCCTTCATCGCTCGACACGCTCAGGAGCAGCATCAGGACCGCGCTGAACAGGAAGTTCAGGCCAATCCCGGCCAGCAGCAGCCGTTCAGGCCATAATCCCCCGCGCTTCCAGCCAAAGGCGCCTACGAGGAGGCTGACCAGCGCAGCCCCGATGAAGGCCGTCAAGGGGATGCTCACGCTCCCGAAGGCATAGAATCCTGTCAGCAGGCCGAGAGCGGCGGCAAGGGATGCGCCGCTCGAGATACCCAGGATGTACGGGTCAGCCAGGGGGTTCCTGAGCACGCCCTGCAGCACCGCGCCGGAAGCGCCCAGGGCCATGCCGATCAACATGGCCACGACCACGCGCGGCAGGCGGATGGAAAGGAGGATCTCACGCTCCGTCGTGCTCATACCGAAGGGATTGATCATGCGCGGACCTGCAAAAAGGGCCAGCAGAAACAGCAGAACTGCGACCGCGATGAATATGCCCATCCTTACTGTACGCATGCAGCCAACTCCTCGATCCCTGATACGACCCGGGGTCCCAGCCGGTACAGGCTGTCGCTGATATAAAAGATCGATCCCGTGCGCATTGCCGGGACCGACGACAACCGCTTCAATATCCCTTGTGACACGGCCTGCATGTCCATGCCCGATGCCTTTCCGACGAAGATCACGTCGGGCGCCTGACGGATGACCTCTTCAAGGGAGTATTTCGGATATTGTGTTTTTGAACCAGCCGCGATGTTCTCATGGCCGAGCAGTTGAACAGCATCGTCCATGATCGTGCCCGGTCCTGCGACGATCAGTGGCTCAGGCCAGATCATCAAGAGCACTTTCTTGCGGGCCTGCGCCTTGCCTGGGCGCTCAGCATGCTTTTTCTTGAAGCGCTCGATGCTGTCCCGCAGCTCACGCGCCATTCGGTCCGATCGTTCCGTTGCTCCGACAGCTCTCCCCAGATCGCGTATCCCTTCCGGAAGTTCCGCAAGCGTCCGTGCTTTCCAGACGTAGGTCCTGATCCCCATTGACCGCAGGCGTTCCTCAACCTCTTTTGGATTGCCGTCCATGGTCATGACTACCAGGTCCGGCTTCAGGGTGACGATCGCCTCCAGGGAAGGATTGGACATGCCGCCGATCTTGGGCTTTGCGCGCGCCGCCACAGGCTGGTCGCAGAAGCTCGTCACCCCAACGATCCGGTCTCCCAGGCCCAGGGCAAAAAGCGTCTCCGTGGTGCTCGGCGCCAGCGAGATGATCCGTTGGGCCGAGGTCGCTGGTTCCGCAGCATGGCCATGACCGCTTATTGCCAATACAATGATGCTTATGGGGAAAAAGGCTCTGATCAATTGTTATTCCTTCTTACTTTCCTAACTTCCTAGCTTCCCATCTTCTCGCCCTACTCCGCGCCCCTTCGCGGCCAAGTAGATTCGCCTTTTTCCTGGCTGTTCCTTATCCCTCTCCTCGCATGGATCTGCGTTGATCAGCGTCAATCTGCGGCAAATCTCGCGATCCCGCGTCTCGTTTCCGCTCGCTTTACGGTCCATAGAAACAAAAATCCCCGGCCTTCTCAGAAGACCGGGGATTAATAGATGCATATTAACCCACACAGAGCCTTATCACCGAAGACCGTGCGAGAAGCATCCAGACAGGTCTTCTGGCTCTCCCTCCCCTGCCTGCCTTCCCATCCCATGATGCAGGACAGTGGCTTTACTGACAGAGGTCGTATCCCGTTTGAAACGGGACAGGGATCACAGCGGCGGGTCCGCTCCCGATTCACACGGGATTCCCTTCGCCTGGATGCGTTTTTTTCTCTATATGTGCGGCTTTTATAGCATACCGCCTTCAGAAAGTCAAAATAATTTTATGCAACACACAACTGCCCGTTCGCGGGCTATCGGGTAAAGTGGCACAAATTTCAGGGAACAGGTCCCCGCTGTTACCTTCCCGGCACTATGCTCTCCCATTAAACCCGATTTCCTGCAATTACAGCAACTTGTTAACATACTTGACAACAGCTTTTTCAAATGATAAATTACCAGGCTCGCTAGACCCGCATTTCACATCTCTTCTACTCCTTTGCTCAGAGCAAACCTATAGGAACCGGGGGGCGCAGAGCTACGAAGCTAATTGAGAACAGTAACCATCACAACGGTCTTGCTGTTTTATATGCTGGTCGAGCCGCCAAAGAATAGTACTCTTCTGGCGGCTTTTTTTTAATCCGAGTCGCGCTGGGACCCGCGCTCGTACGCTTTTTACGTTCAGTATGCAACTAGCCCGTTATCAGGAGGCAGCCATGTTCATCCTTTTACGAGGGTTCATTCTTTCCATTGCGATCGTGATGCTCAGTTTCCCTGTCTCTGCGGAGGAGGTCTCCAAGGGACAGATCAAGAGCCTGGATGAACAGGTCCAGGAGATCAAGGCTGAAACGCTCAATCTCGGGGTGCAAATGCGTTTGCTCGAAGAGAAGCTGCTGTATCCATCCAGTACACAGGTTGCGGTCTATGTGTCGTTGGACAACGTGGAGAAATTTCGCCTTGATTCAATCGAGATCCAGCTGGACGGCAAGATGGTCGCACAGCACCTCTATACGTTACGGGAGCTCGAGGCGCTGCAGAAGGGTGGCATGCAGCGTATCTATGTCGGCAACATTAGTTCCGGCGAGCACGGCTTGCAGGTGCTTATGACAGGCAGGGCCAAGGGCAGCTCCGGTGTCCGCAGGACGGAAAAATTCAAGTTCCGCAAGGATGAGGGGCCCAAGATTCTGGAAGTTCGTCTCGTGGATTCAGACGATCACATGATCACACTCAGGGATTGATTATTCATGGCAAGATTTTTTGTATTGCTGGCTTCACTGCTGTTCGCAGCGCCTGCACTCGCTGCCGGCATTGCCAACGTAAAAGGCAGACAGTACCTCTCTGATTACGGCGACATCCTGTATTACGCTCATCAGGGCGAGTGGTTCGATGCCATCGTCCTGTTCGATGCCCACCAGGAGCGATCCCGCGGGTCCGATGGATCAACGACCGAAGCGTTTTCCAGCCAGCCCGGCCATATGGCGGGCGGCTTCGAGCTGAAATACCGGATGCATCAACGCGCCGAGCGCGCCATGAAGGCGGTGATCGATGTCACTGCCGAGGACGACCTGCGCAACGAGGCCCTGTTCCGCCTGGCCCGGATGAACTTCCAGAACGACCGGCCGGAAGAAGCATTGCATGCTGTCGAGCGCATCCGCGGCAACCTTCCCGCAGCGATCCGTTCCGAGCTGGCTTTTCTGCGCGCGAATATCGCTCTGACCGTCGGTCGCAATGCCGAGGCCGTCGCCATTCTGAAAGACCTGCAGAGCGAGAAAGGGCTGGAAGGGTTCAGTTCGTACAATCTGGGGATCGCACTGCTCAGGGCCGGCAGCGAGCAGCCTGGCCGGAAGTATCTGGACCGTACCGGCCGGATTGAGAGCGATGATCGGGCCGTGCTGGCGATCAAAGACAAGGCGAACCTTATCCTCGGCGAAAAGCTGTTGAGCGAAGGTCATTTCAAGGCCGCCAAGGAAGTGCTCGACAGGGTGCGTCTCAGCGGTCCGTTCTCCAACCGGTCGTTGCTCAACTCGGGCTGGGCCGACGCGTCGCGGGAACGGTTCGATAATGCCCTGGTGCCGTGGAGCATTTTGGCCGGGCGCAAGGTCACGGAGTCGACGGTCCAGGAGGCCATGCTTGCCGTCCCCTATGCCTATAGCAGGCTCGGTGTGTACAGTACGGCTGCACTGAAGTATGAAGCGGCACTGAAAGCGTTCGGCGGAGAGATCGCCAGGCTCGATGCCTCTATCGTCAGTATCCGCGAAGGCAAATTCCTCAAGCGCCTGATGCAGGAGGATCTGCACCAGGATGCGGGCTGGATCGTCAGTCTGCGCGAGCTGCCGGTAACGCCCGAGACATTCTACCTGCTCGATTTGATGGCCTCCGACGACTTTCAGGAGTCACTGAAGAATTATCTCGACCTTGAGCAGCTGCTGAAAAAACTGGAGGTGTGGTCGGGGGACCTGGCCTCCTTTGGAGATATCATCCGCCTGCGCCAGGCGCATTACAAGCCGCTGCTGCCCGTGATCGATCGCGAGTTCAAGCGGCTCGACGCTCAGATGCGGCTGCGGTCGGAGCAGCGGGACCGGATCGCCCAACAGCTGGAGGCAATGCTGACAGTGACGCGCCCCGAGCTGATGATGACTGCCGATGAACGGATCATGAGCGAACAGGTGGCGCGTCTGGAGAGGATGATGACCCCCCGGAGAAAAAAGATCACGCCACGGTTGTGGCACCAGATCAGGCGGCTGCGGGGAGTGCTGGTGTGGAACATTCATGCGGAATATGACAAGCGTTTTGCCGATGCCCGCAAGCACCTTCGCGAACTGGACCATGAGCTGGACGTGCTCAACCGGCAACACAGGGCCTTTGCGCGTACCCGCCAGACCGTCACCGAGAGCTATGAGGGGTATGACGACGTGATCCGCAGCTTGCGGCAGCGGATCAATGCCGCCCAGGGAAACGTGCGGGCGTTGCTCGCACGCCAGGGGCAGGTGCTCGAAATCATGGCGGTGAACGAACTGACCAGGCGGCGTGACCGGCTCGAAGAGTTCCGGGTCAAGGCGCGCTTTGCCCTGGCGGACAGCTACGACCGCGCCGCCAAGACCGACGTCCAGGAGAAGGGCGCGCAATGAGGACGACGAATTCCGGAACTGACGAATGAATCCGGAGCAAGCGTAGCGTACGAGTGCAAAATATATTTCACATGACGGATGGAAGCTCCGTGAACCACGACGCGGGAGCTTCACGAGGGTCATCGTTCGGCCCCGGGGATAGAACTTCCCTTTCCCGCTTCGGCGGGATCGCAGGGCGGTTCGATCGTCTTCGATGGGTCGCGCTCGCGCTGTCGCTGCTCCTGGGCGCCTGTCAAACGACCGGCAAGGGTACGATCGCCCAGCTGCGTAACACGCGGATCGAGATCAAGGAAGAGAAGATCGAAAACGCGCCAGAGAAGGCCATGGAGAGCTACCGGCGCTTTCTGGAAGAGACACCGGATTCAGCTCTGAAGCCGGAGGCTCTTCGCCGCCTGGCAGATCTGAAGGTCGAAAGTGATTATGGCCTTCTTTCCGGAGATACCGCAGCAGAGCGGCGGAGCCCGGCTAAACCGTTGCCGGCTCCGGAACGCACGGCGCGTCCCGACGGCGCACCAACGCTCTCATCTGTTCCCGTACCCGCCAGGAACCGGGCAGGCGAATCACAGGCGGATTTCGAGAAAAGGGCGTCTCAAACGCGCCCGCCCGCCTATGCCCGCGTAGCTCAAGGACTTGTCGAAGGAGTCGATGACCTGGAGCGGGTCGGCGCCCTGGAGACAATCGAACTTTACAAGAAAGTGCTGAAGGAGTATCCGACGTACGAACGCAGCGACCAGGTGCTGTATCAGTTGGCCCGCGCCTGCGAGGAGCTGGGGCGGGTCGACGAAGCCGTGCAGGTCATGGGCCGGCTGGAGCGCGAACATCCGAACTCCCGCTATGTCGATGAAGTGCAGTTCCGGCGCGCCGAATATTTCTTCACCCGCAGGCGTTACCTGGATGCCGAAGAGGCCTACGGCAGCATCGTGACCAGGGGCGCCTCTTCTTCCTATTTTCAACTTGCCCTCTACAAGATGGGCTGGGCCTTTTACAAGCAGGAACTCTATGACAAGGCTCTGGAGCAGTTCATCGCCCTGCTGGACCACAAGGTGTCGCTGGGGTTCGACTTTGCTCAGACCGGCGACGAGGCGGAACGAAAGCGCATGGATGACACATTCCGGGTCATCAGTCTGAGCCTATCCAATCTCGCCGGCGCCTCCGTGACCGAGTACTTCTCCCGCCACGGCACGCGCAGGTACGAGGACGCCGTCTACAGCAACCTCGCGGAATTCTACTTCGAGAAAAACCGCTATAGCGACGCCGCTGCGACCTACAACGCCTTTGTCGACAGATATCCGTTCCATAACGTATCGCCGCAATTCCAGATGCGGGTGATCGAGATCCATCTTGCCGGAGGGTTCCCCAGCCTGGTCATCGACGCGAAAAGGCGATTTGCCGACACGTACGGACTCAAGGGCAAATACTGGAAATACTTCGACCCGGCCAAGCGCCCGGAAGTGCTGGCCTGGCTCAAAACGAACCTCACGGATCTGGCCAAGCATTATCATGCGCTGTATCAGAGCCCCAAGCTGATCAGGGAAAAAAAGACAAACTTCGAAGAAGCGCTGCAGTGGTACCGGGAACTCCTCACCTCCTTCCCGAAGGACCTCGACTCTCCGGCGGCCAATTATATGCTGGCGGACCTATATCTTGAGAACCAATCCTTTGATCTTGCGGCATTGGAGTACGAAAAGACCGCATATGAATACCCCTCCCACAAAAGATCCTCGGAGGCGGGCTACGCGGCAATCTACTCCTGGCGCCAGCACCTCACCGCCGCAGTGCCCGAGGCAAAAGCTCACGTGATGAAGGATGCCGTGCGCAGCTCGCTCAAGTTTGCCGGCACCTATTTTGAGCATGAGAAGGCGGCGATCGTTCTGGGGGCGGCTACGGATGATCTGTACGACATGCGGGATTACGTATCGGCCGCATCCGCGGCACGCGCGCTTGTCAATAATTTCCCCAGAGCCGACAAGGAGCTGGTGCGCCAGGCCTGGCTGGTGGTCGGCCATGCAAACTACGAGTTGCGCCGCTACCGCGAAGCTGAAAAGGCCTACGCGAGGCTGCTGGAGATGCTTCCTTCCGGGGACAAAAGCCGCGCCGCATTGACCGACAACCTTGCGTCGGCGATCTACAAGCAGGGCGAAGAGGCGACTTCCCAAGGGAGTCATATGGCAGCTGCAGGGCATTTTTTGCGGGTAGGCAGCGTGGCCCCGGCCTCCAAGATCAGGGAAAACGCGGAGTACGATGGCGGCGCCGCCCTGATTGCGGCAAAGGACTGGATGATGGCGGTAAACGTGCTGAAGCGTTTTCGGAGCCTGTTCCCCGGAAATTCGCTGCAGCCTGAGGTGACCAGGAAGATCGCCTATGCGTATCGCGAGTGGAGGGAGCTCTCCCTGGCAGCCGACGAATATGAACGCATGGAACGAGAATCCACGGATGACGCGCTCAGGCGGGAGGCCTTGCTGACGGCGGCGGAACTGCATGAGAAAGCAGGCGGCCAGGCGCGCGCGCTGGCAGCGTATCGACGATACGTGGATCTTTTCCCCCATCCCGCGGAACAGAATCTCGAGACTCGTGAAAAAATTTCGGCGCTCCTGAAAAAGGACGATCGGGACGGCTATCTGGCTGAACTCCGGCAGATCGTGGCTATTGACGCGGGCGCGGGCAGCGAGCGGACGCAGCGGACCCGCTTTATTGCCTCTCAGGCCGCGTTGGTCCTGGCCGAGCCGGCCTTCGGCCGGTTCGCCGAGGTCAAACTGGTCGAACCCTTCGAGGCCAACCTGAGCAGGAAAAGGCAACTGATGAAGATCGCTACCCAGCAGTTCACCGACCTCATCGATTATGAGGTCGGCGACGTCACTGCAGCGGCGGCCTTCTATCTGGCCGAGATCTACGCACTGTTCAGCAGGGACCTGAAGGAGTCCGAGCGTCCGACGGGACTGAGCGCATTGGAACGGGAAGAGTACGACCTGGCCATCGAGGAGCAGGCGTATCCATTCGAAGAGAAGGCCATTGCAACGCATCAGAGCAATCTCGAACTGGTCCCCCGGGGTGTGTACAACGAGTGGATCGACAAAAGCCTGCAGAAGCTGGCCGCGCTCGTTCCGGCCCGCTACGACAAGCCGGAAGAAAAGAGCCGGGTCATCGCCACCCCCGAAAGCTATGTGTACGCGATCGGCCATCCAGGGCCGCCCGTGCCGCAGTCTGCCATAGCTGCGCAGGCGCAGACCGAAGCGAACCAGGGGCCGCAGCCCGCGGCAGCCAGCGAGGCGAAACAGACTGAAGAGCCGAAACTGGGAGCGGACAGCGCGGGCGTCAAGGACACCCCTTGAAAGAACGGGGATACGATTGCTCAGAGCGATGGAACATAAATTCAGAACGAAAGGCGATCTCGCGCACCCGATTGCCCCTTTCAGGTGCAGGCTCCTCCGCGGATGCCGGGAAGCAAGGCGTTCCGCCCGGGATATATTCCTCATGAGACAACATGCTTTGCATTCTTTCTTTGCGGCTGTGCGTCTTTGCGCGAAAACCGCTATTGTCTTTGGTCTTGGATCCCTCTTTTTGCTTCTTTCCGGGTGCGCCGGCAACACATGGCCGTCCGTGGAGCGGCTCAAGGACGGCCGGCAGGGCTTCGTCATCCGGGAGAAGGCGGGCATGGATGCCGCGTCGCTCGCTGAGTTCCAGCGCGCCGTCGCTCTGCTGAACGACGGGAAGGACGGAGAGGCCATTGAACTGATGAAGCGGGTGATCGACCGGTCGCCGCGCTTCTCGGCGCCGCATATCGACATTGCGCTCGCTTACTTGCGGATCGGAGCTCCAGAGCCGGCCGAACAACACATGAAAGCCGCCCTGTCTTTGGTACCCGGTCATCCGGTCGCCGGCAATGAATACGGGCTGCTGCTGCGCAAGACCGGCAGATTCAATGAGGCGCGGGAGGTCTATGAAAAGGCGGTCGACCGCTTTCCAGACTATCTGCCCGCCCGCAAGAACCTCGGAATCCTCTGCGATCTGTACTTGAATGATCCAAAGTGCGCCCTCGAGCAGTTCGAGCGGTACAGCAGGCTGATGCCAGAGGACGAGAAGGTCAAAATATGGATCGCCGAGCTGCGCATACGGCTGGGACGTTAGAAAATTTTGCCACAGAGATCACAGAGGACACAGAGAAAGGCTAAAAAGATTACTGAATTGTTTTCGACTTCTGTTTTCTCTGTGATCTCGGTGTCCTCTGTGGCCAATATCTTTTCCGGTTTGTCCGGGTTGAAAGAAGGAGGAAACTATGTGCCGAAAATTCGTGCTTTGTCTGTGTCTGCTTCTGGCATTGCCCGGCACGACCATGGCCAGGGACAAGGGCTCACAGAACAAGGCGACGGCGGCCAAACAGCTTTCGGGCATGTCGATCGTCGGGAATGAGGAAGCCCCCAAATCACTATATATTGTGCCGTGGAAGCGGTCCGAGATCGGGGCGCAGAACAGCCTGAACCTGATGCTGACCGAAAGCGCCGTGCCCGTGGACCGGGAAGAGTTCTTACGGCAACTGGAGCTCTATGAGATCAGCACCAGGAAATGACTTTGAGTAACCACGGGTCCCGACTTCGTCGGGACACACAGATGAAAGCAGTAGCGTGATTTTTGTCTTTAACCGTGTGCGGCGCAGACGTCTGTGGTTAGAAAAATAACTTCGTTGTCTCGTGAGCCAAAAGGGAGGATCACAAGATGGAATTCTTCTACGCAATAATCCGGTTTTTCCAGATGGGCGGGTTCTTCATGTACCCTATTCTCATCGTGCTTGCGGCCGGCCTGGCAATAGCGGTCGAACGCTGGATGCACTTGAGCTTCGCCAGGAAAGCGAATAAAAAGACATGGGACGAGCTGCATCCGGTACTGGCCAAGGGGGAGTTCGACAAAGCCCGCGAGCTGGCCAACAAGGACAAGTCCACCATGGCGCAGATGCTGGTGATGGGATTGGCGCGCCAGGGGGCGGTCAGGCGGCGGGAAGATATTGAGATCGCCATGGAAGAAGGCATGATGGAGATTTCTTCCGAACTGGAAAAGCGCACACCCTACCTCGCTTTGTTCTCGAACATCGCCACCCTGCTGGGATTGCTCGGCACGATCATGGGTCTTATCCAGGCCTTCGCCGCGGTTGCCACAGCGAGCCCCGCTGAGAAGGCCGCCCTGCTCGCAGCCAGCATTGCGGAGGCCATGAACTGCACCGCCTTCGGCCTGATGACGGCGATCCCGCTGCTCCTCCTGCATGCCCGCCTCACCACGGCCACCGGCCAGCTCGAGAACAGCCTCGATATGGCATCGGTAAAGGTGCTGAATGCCATATCCAGTTACAGCAAGCACCAGATCGAGAGGGGCTGATCATGGCCCGGCGTCTTCATTACAAAAGGAGAAAACAGGAATCCATCGATACGGATATCATGCACGTCCTGAACCTGACGCCCATGATAGATGTCCTTACCGTACTGGTCATCTTCCTGCTCGTCACCGCGGTCTTTCTGAGCATCACGATCATAGAATTGAGCATCCCCACGAGCGCCGCCGTGCCTGCCGCCGGCAAAGCGGACATCGCCATCGAAGTTATCATCCGAAAAACAGGGCTGCAGATCTCCAGCGGATCGAGAGTGGCGGCGACGATACCGAAGAAGGACGGCAAATATGATATCGAAACGCTGTCCAGGCTGCTCGTTCGTTTGAAAGAACAGTACCCCGGGAAGCAGGAAGCGACGGTCCTGATGGAACCGGCGATCGAATACGACCATCTGATCCAGGTCATGGATGCGGTCCGCGTTGCCGACGTGCGGTCGGAAGAAGGCCGGGAAGTTGGGAAGATGACCCTCTTTCCGAACATATCCATAGGAGACGCGCCATGAAGGACACCAGACGGATGAAGCGCATGGTGCGTGCCGGCAAGAAGCATCAGATCACCGGTCTCGGTCTGAACCTGATACCGATTTTGGATATCCTTACCGTTCTGGTCTGCTTTCTGCTCTTTCACTCGTTCAACGGCGACATGCCGGCAGCGCAGGTCAGGCTCCCCTATTCCATCGTCGAGACCAGGCCGCGGGAAACGGTGCACATTGTGGTCACCCCCGAAGTCGTGCTGGTCCAGGACGAAGCCGTGGTCAGCACCCGCAAACTGCTCGATGGCATGAGCGAGATGGTTCCGGAGGTGGCGGAACGGCTCCGGCAGCTTGAACCCCATCTTCCCCAGACGGCCGCGGAAGACAGGGAGCTCACCGTCCTTGCTGATAAAACGATCCAGTTCAAAGTGTTGAAGAAGATACTGTCTACCTGCACGGCTTCGGGATACGGAAAGATCTCCCTGGCGGTCGTTCAGAAAGCCGCAAAAAAAAGCTGATGGAGCTGACGTGAGTTCATTCTTGTTAGAGAAGGATCTGGCGCTTTTTCACGAACAGATCAAGCATGTCCGGCGGAAGCGGGACGAGCTGAAAGGCGAGCTGCGCCTTCTTGAGGCAGAGATCGAGAAGGCTTCCGCCGAGCAACAGCGGTTCGACGCGGTGCGGGCCGTCTGCGATGCGCTCGATACGCTGGCCGAGAGAAACTCAAATGAGCTCTTCTGGGAAGGAGCCGAGGAGGTCCGGCAGGCCGCGGGACTCGTGGAACGGGCCAGGGACCGGATCGCCCGCTTCGAGAAGGAGATGAACGGTCTCCTGGGAAAACAGGCCTCGCTCACGGAGCAGATCAGCCGGTGTCTCGACGAGATCCTGATCCTCGAGGACGAAGTGCGGGACGCGTACGACCGAGAAGCGCTGCGCGAGGAGGAGTTCGTCGTAGAGCGGGACATATCTCCCGTTCCTGATCGCACGGTCGACATGCCCTGGTCCAGGGAAGCAGAGAGCGAACGGCGCTTCCGCAAGGCCTTGCTTTCCGCTTTGCTGGCCGCTTTCATCCTGGGTGCGCTCATCACCCTGTTGAAGGTGCCGGCGCCCGTCCGGCAGGTCGTGGCCGTAATCCCGGAACGTCTGGTCTCGATGCTGCGAAGGGAGCCGCACAGACCCGAGCCGCCCAAGGAAGAAAAGAAGCCGGAGAACGAGCAGCAGGAAAAAGCGCCGAAAGAAGACCGGCCCGACCCAATCCCCCTGGAGACCCAGGCCGCGCGCAAAAAGGCTGAGAGCACGGGGGTTCTGGCCTACAAGAAGAGTTTTCAAACTATGATGGACGATGCTCCCGATACAAAGCTCGGCGCGCAGGCGCGCCTGAGCAACCAGCCTGCAGCAGGTCAGGCCCGTGCCGGCAGGTCGCTTGTTGCCTTGCCCTCAGGGAGCGGCGCCGGGTCCAGCGGCGGCATCAGTAATTCCGGGATCAGCCGCACGATCGACAGCGACAGCGGGAAACGTATAGCCGCTGTGAGTTTTACCAGGGTAGAGAGTAAAGTTGCGGAGCTCAAGGAAGAAGCGAGGCCGGTCAGTTCCGGATCCGGACCGGCACGAACCGACGAAGAGATCCAGATCGTCTTCGACAAATACAAGGCGACGCTCTATCGCATGTACAATACTGAATTGCGCAGGAACCCGACTCTGCGCGGCAGGATCGTCCTGCGCATCACCATCGAGACCGGCGGCGAGGTGTCCGCCTGTACGGTGCAGTCGAACGACCTGAGGTCTTCGGAACTGGTGGACCAGATCGTGGCGCGCGTCAGGAAGTTCCACTTCGGGCCGAAGGAGAATGTCTCCCGAATCACCATCCTGTACCCCATCGATTTTCTGCCTGGAGGATAGTGCCTGCGGCTCGAGAAATTCTTAAGGCGCCATCGTCACGATGGGCGTGTTCCAGCCTTTCAATTATCTTACCTTCGGGAAAATGTGCCAGGCCTGCCACTCGATCCACGGCGGGTCATCAGGCGCCCAGTATGCCCGCATGGGCGTCGGGTTCTGCATCATCTGCCATTTTGGCGGCACGGCGCTGACGAATTAGCGGGCAATCGCAGCTGTCACTTCCATAAAGATAAACAAAAGGGTTGACCAATTGGTCAACCCTTTTTCATATGTTCATTTCTGCTGGATAAAGTGATGTCTCCCGTTTTACCCTCATGTGATAAGCTTCAGTATCCCCAACAGAATTGCCGCAGGGGTAGGAGGGCAGCCAGGTATGCAGGCATCTACAGGTATGACCTTCGATACAGGCCCGATCGAGGCGTAGCTCTCACCGAACACGCCGCCGTTGCATCCACAGTCTCCAAGGGCGATCACGAGTTTCGGCGTTGGCGTGGCGTCGTAGGTCCGCCGGAGGGCGATCTCCATGTTGTGCGAGACCGGTCCCGTGACCAGCAGCAGGTCAGCGAAACGGGGCGATGCCGTGAATTGGATGCCGAAACGTTCGCAGTTGTAGAGGGGGTTGTTGATAGCGTGGATCTCGAGCTCGCAGCCGTTGCACGAACCCGCGTCCACCTGGCGAATCGCGAGGCTTCCCCGGAACCGTTGCTTGATCACCTTGGACAATTCCGCGCCGACCCTCTCGATCTCATGGTCGGCAACGGGCGCAAGCGGCTCGGTAACGATGCCGGTACGGAATATCTGTTTCAGAATACGGATCATAGTTCACCCTATAGAAAAAACAAATCTACCACGGAGTCACGGAGGGAAGCAACGCTAGTATAACCACGGATGAACACGGATAGAACAACGAAGGCGATATTCTTAAAATGATTCCTGATGTAAAATCTGTGTTCATCCGTATGCGCGAAGCGCCTGTGGTTACATCGTCCGCCTCATAAATCATGCCCCGAATACGACTGATTGAAGCTCTTGTTGCACACCGGGAAATCCGGCACGATGTTGCCATGGATGCACTGCTCGAGCCCCAGCCAGTTCAGGCTCGACGGGTCCCGGACCATGCAGCGGTTGATCTCCCCTTTCGGCCCCGACTGGACCCAGTACAGGGTCTCGCCGCGCCACCCTTCCACTGCCGCGAAGCCGGCGCGGTCTGGCCCGGGATCGCTGAGGGGATTCATGATCCCGCCCTCGGGCAGGGTGTTCAGCACCTCGCGGATGATCCGCATGGACTCCCGCACCTCCTCGACCCTGACCCAGGCCCGCGCATGGACGTCACCGGAGACAAGCACCGGCACGTTCACGCTGATCCGGTCATAGGGCGGGAAGGGCTGGTGAATGCGGCAGTCAAGGTTCAACCCGCTCGCCCGCGCCACGTATCCCACGACGCAGAGGTCCCTCGCCTGCTCGGGCTTCAGCACGCCCGTATCCCTCACCCGGTCCTCGACGGACGAGTTCTCATCGTAGATCAGCACAAGCCGTTCGAATTCCCTTGCCAGCCAGTCCAGTTCCTGGTGGATCGCCTGAATGCCCGCTGCATCGATGTTCGCGGCCACCCCGCCCGGCACGACGCGGTCCATCAGAAGCCGGTGGCCGAAAAGCTTCAGGTTCGCGCGCAGCACGATCTCCCTGAGCCGGGAGAACTGATAGAGGAGGAATGCAAAGGCCACATCGTTGCAGATGGCGCCCAGGTCGCCGAGATGATTGGCGATCCGCTCCCGCTCAAGGAACAGGGCGCGCAGCCACATGGCCCGGTCCGGGACCGGCGATCCGGTCAATGCCTCCACTGCCCTGCAGTAGGCCAGACTGTGGGCGACCGTACTGTCGCCCGACACGCGGCCTGCCAAGCGCGACGCCTCATGCCAGGAGAGCGATTCAAACCGCTTCTCGATGCCCTTGTGCACGTACCCAAGCTTTTCTTCGAGGTTGATGACATCCTCACCCATGGCCTGGAATCGGAAATGGCCCGGTTCAATGATGCCGGCGTGAACTGGCCCCACCGGGATTTCATAGATCCCCTCTCCTTTCACGCGGATCCACTGGTATTCACCGGGAACGCGGGGCAGCGGTTTCGACGCATCGAATGATTTCCTGAGCGGCCAGGCATCCGCGGGCCAGTCTTCGTGCTTGATCCACGGACGGCTGTCCGGATTGCCGATCGCCGTCACGCCCATCAGGCTTTGGATCTGGCGTTCGAACCGGAATGCGGCTGCGAATTTCTTCGTAAGGCTGGGAAATGTCGGATCATCAACAGGCGCGGACGTTCTCACGATGAGGTATTCCATTTCCTTCCGGAAACAGGCGTAGATCCCGAATCCCCTGCTAAAGGACGTCTCGTCTGTCGCCCACTCGGCTGCAAGCAGGGCATACTCATTTTTGAGCGCCTTTGTTGCTTCCGCGAACTGTTCCCGCGGTATGAAGAGCGATATCACGGAAGCGGGAGACAGGGTGTCATCGGGCTTCACATCTTTGCCCAGCGCCGCTACAACGATATCTTTCAGTCTGCTCATTTCAAAATACCCACCGCTGTCTGGAACCAGTCGGACAAAAATCTCGGCATGTACAAGCCGAGAACGAGCACCAGGACCATGTGCAGCAGCACCGGAATATGGGCCGCCTTCAGCCGCTTCTGATACTCCGGCGCCTCGCCAAAGACCATGGGCTGGACCTTCCGGAAGAGGGCCGCGAAGGTCACCCCCAGTCCCAGCAGCAGGAAGGGCGCCATGAGCGGCGCATCCTTGATGGTGGCCGTCAGGATCAAAAACTCGCTCGTAAACACGCCAAAGGGCGGCATGCCCACGATCGCCATGACCCCCAGCGTCATGCCCCAGCCGACGAGCGGATTGCCGCGAATGAGCCCCTTGATCCGGTCCATGTCCTGGCTCCGGTGCATCTGGGAAGCATGGCCCACGGTGAAGAAAATGGCGGATTTCGTCAGGCTGTGGACCAGCATGTGCAGCAACGCGCCAAAGGTGGCAACGGGGCCGCCCAGGCCGAAGGCAAAGGTCGCGATACCCATGTGTTCTATGGACGAATAGGCGAACATCCGCTTGATGTCCTTCTGGCGCAGCAGGGAGAAGGAAGCTACAAGGATCGAGACGATGCCGAAGCCCATCATGATGTTTCCCGAGTGGTGCGTACCGGTAGACCCATCCACGAGGACCTTGCACCGCACCAGCGCGTAGAGGGCGATGTTCAGCAGGAGTCCGGACAGCACAGCCGATATGGGCGTGGGGCCCTCGCTGTGGGCGTCGGGCAGCCAATTATGCATCGGCACCAGCCCGACCTTCGTACCGTATCCTACCATCAGGAACACGAAGGCCAGGGACAGGATGGTCGGTTCGAGCTGGCCGCTGACCGTGCTGAGGTTCGTCCAGAGAAGCGCCTCTCCTCCCGCTCCGAGCACCTTTTCCGCCGCGAAGTAGAGCAGCACCGTGCCGAACAGCGCCAGGGCAATGCCCACGCCGCAGAGAATGAAGTATTTCCACGCTGCTTCGATTGCCGAAGGCGTGCGGTACAGCGATACCAGCAGGACCGTGGACAGCGTTGCCAGTTCCATGGCGATCCAGAGAACTCCCACGTTGTTCGTGAGCAAACAAAGCAGCATGGCGAAGATGAACAGCTGGAACATGGCATGATAAAAGCGGATTCGTCGGTGCCCTAAAGTCCCGTGCTCCCGCTCGCGCCGCATGTACCGCCTGCTGAAGACCGCCGTGGTCACAGAAACGAACGAAGTAAGCACCGCCAGATAGACGTTGAAGGCGTCGACAAAGAAGAAGTTCCCTCCGGCCAGCATCGGCCCGTTCCGGTAGACACCAAGAGCGAGCACCACGCCCGCTGCTAAGGTCGCTGCGGACCCCAGGATGTTCACCTCGGGCGCAAGCTTCCGGTCGCCGATGAATGCGAGCGCCAGAGACGCGACGAGGGGAACTATTAAAAGTACGAGAAGAGACATTAAAACCTCATTACAGTGGAAATTGAAAATCTCAAATTGTAAATTTCAAGATGAACCGCATCCCTTTTGCAATTTCTAATTTTCAATTTACAATCGCATACGCAAGTATACGTGTCAGTCTTCTTCCTTCAATCGCGCCATCTGGTCCACGTCCAGACTGTCGAAGGTCGTGTTGATGTGAAAAAAGAAGATGCCGAATATGAAGGCAGCTATCAGGATGTCCAGGGCCACGCCCAGCTCGACCACGAGAGGCATGCCGTAGGTCGCGCTCGTGGCCGCGAAAAAGAGGCCGTTCTCCATGGCAAGGAACCCGATGATCTGCGTCACCGCATGCCGCCGGGTGATCATCATGAGCAGCCCGAGCATCACCGTGGCCAGCGCGACCGCAAGGGTCGAACGGGTCACGAGCGTTGAAAGCTCGCGGATCGGCGCGGTCAGGTGGTATGAGAATATCACGAGCGCGATGCCGATCAGCATGGTCGTCGGTACGTTCACGACCGCCTCGATCTCCTTGCGGATTTTGAGCTTCCTGATCAAAACGTGCAGGATATAGGGCAGCACCACAACCTTCAGCGTCAAGGTCAGGAGCGACGATATATAGAGATGGTGAGACTTTGCCACGAACCCGACGATGGCCGTGCTCACCGACAGGAACAGACCCTGCCAGGCGAAGAGGTGAAGGATCGCCAGCTTCTTCCTCTGCGCCAACATGGCAAAGGCCGTGAGCAGGATGAATGCGGCCAGGAGGCTGTTGATCTGTGCGGCGAGCTGAGTGCTCATATCATTCCTCTTTACGCGAACGACGTTCCAAACAACGAATCCCTCATGGCAAATACATTTCAACCATCAAAACTCAAATGCTTCGGTCATTCGAATTTACCATTTGGAAGTTATTTGAAATTTGATGCTTTCTCTTTGGAGCTTGTATTACTCCAGAATGAAAAAGGACAGCATCCCGAGCGTTGCGAACAGGAATGCGCTGCCCAGAAATTCCGTGACCCGGAATATGCGCATCTTCGCCAGTCCCGTCTCGATCAGGACAAGACCCACGGCGGCAAGCCCGAGCTTCATCACCAGGTATGCCGGCGCAGCAAGGATGCCCGCCAGGTCGTCATTGACTGCGATGCCCCAGGGAAAGAACGCGGAAATCCCGAGGACCACGAAGAGAAAAAGCTTCATCATCTTCGCCCACTCGATGAGCGCAAGATGCCTGCCCGAATACTCCAGCACCATGGCCTCGTGGATCATCGTAAGCTCAAGATGGGTGGCTGGATTGTCCACGGGCACCCTCCCGGTCTCCGCAAGCGCGATGAGGATGAACGCCAGAAGTGCGAAGGCGAGGGACGGCTGCAAAATGGAATAACCCTGGGACACGACCAGCACCATCTGGGATAGGGATGTGGACTTGCTTGCCAGGGACACGGCGAAAATCGCCATGAGCATTGCAGGCTCTGCAAGCGAGGCGATGGTCATTTCCCGGCTCGATCCCATGCCGCCAAAGGCTGTCCCAATGTCCATTCCAGCAAGCGCCGTGAAGAAGCGGGCGATAGCAAAGAGGGCCACGAGGGCGATAACGTCCGCTGTGGCGGCAAGCGGCAGGTCCGTCGAGATGATGGGAATGATGCCGCCCGCGAGCACCGTGACCCCGAACACGAGATACGGTGTGAACCGGAAGATCCATGAAGCGTTCTCGGCCAGCACGACGTCCTTCGACAGCAGCTTCCTGATGTCCCGGACGGGCTGAAACAGGCTCGGTGCCGTACGACCCTGGGACCAGCACTTCACCATCTTCACCCAGCCGGCAAAAAGCGGCGCCGCGAATAGAAGAACGGCGATTTGAACCATTTCTATGAGGAACGGATGGATCTTCAACGAAACACTCCCTTACGATAAAAGGATCAGTTCATCCCGGAGGATCATTAATCCTCGGCTAAAACAACCGCTCTCGTCATACAAACAACAGCAGGACGATGATGGTCACAAAGGAATAGATGAGATACACCTGGATACGTCCCTGCTGCAGCCGGCCGACCATGCGCGACACCCAGAAGCTCGCGTCGATCACCGGTTTATACAGCCAGCCCCAGAACCGGTCCCGCACACGCAGTTGATAGGTGAAGCTTTCGGGAAATGCCGGATGCCGCCCTGGGGGCGCCTGCTTCACTTCTTCATGCACGGCGAACAGGAATCCGAAAATCCTGCGCAGTGGCATGGAGAACGATGCGGCGGTGTACTGCATCCGGTCGGTGATCTTTTCAAAACCGCAGTCCCAGAGCGGCGCCCGGCGGATCGCGCCGGGCCGCGTGTGGAGCAGCACATAGGTAACGATCACCACGACCAGAATGCCCGCGAAGGCCACAGGCGCAGAATAGGATGCCCGTTCATGGGCGATCGGCGTGAGCCACATCCAGCCGAAACCCGAGGCCGAATGAGCGATTGTGGCGCCCGTCAGCTTTTCCGCGATGGGATCCATCCATTTGATCACGTAGGTAGGAAGCACGCCGAGCATCAGGCAGGAGATCGCGGCCATTGTCATGCCTATCCTCATGGGCCAATTAACCTCATGAACGCGGCCCTGATCGGGTCCACGACGGTGGCCCAGGAACGTGATGCCGAAGGCCTTTACGAACGCCGCGGCAGCCAGCGCGCTGCTGAGAGCGAGGAGCGCGGCCCCCAAGGGTATGAGCAATTTTAATATGGGCGTATTGAGCGACGGGGAGAGGAGGAAGGCCTGAAAGGTCAGCCACTCCGATACGAAACCATTAAACGGCGGAAGCGATGAAATGGAAATGCAGCCGATGAGGAACAGCACCGAGGTCCACGGCAGGAAGCGGATCAACCCACCGAGGTTCTCCATGTTTCGCTCATGCGTGGCATGGATCACGGCGCCTGCCCCCATGAACAGCAGCCCTTTGTACATGGCATGGTTGAGGGCATGGTAAAGCCCCGCTAACAGCGCAAGCGCTGCCAGGGGCTTCAGCTGATAGGAACTGAAGATCATGGCCAGCCCTATACTGATCAGGATGATGCCGATGTTCTTCACCGAGCTGTAGGCGAGAAGTTTCTTCAGGTCCTGCTGCATCACCGCGAAAAGGATCCCGATGACCGCCGAAAGCAGTCCGAACACCAGCACCAGCGAACCCCACCACCAGGGAAAGCTCCCGATGATGTCGAACACCACCCGAACGATCCCGTAGATCGCCGTCTTGAGCATCACACCGCTCATGAGCGCCGATACGTTCGACGGAGCAACGGGGTGAGCTTCAGGCAGCCACGCATGAAGGGGGATCACACCCGCCTTGGCCGAGAAGCCGAAGAAGGCTAGCAGGAACGCGGCCGCGGCCCATCCGGACGGGAGCACGGTCTTACGCATGGCATCAAAAGTATATCCCTCGAACCCGCTGAATCCCGTTGCAAGACCCGCCATGATCCCAAAGGACAGCAGGATGGCTATGGCCCCCACGTGGGCCACAACGAGGTAAAGAAACGCGGCGCGACGGTTCTCAGGGCGCTCATCCTCGAAGAGGACCAGAAAATAGGTCGAAGCAGCCATGATTTCCCAGGAAACGAGGAAGAGAAAAGCGTCATCCGACAGGACGACCAGCAGCATCCCGGCGATGAAGAGCGCATAGAAAACGACAAGGCTGGTAACCGGGCGCTGCCCGAGGAAACCTTTGACGTAACCGATGGAATAGATGGAGACAAAGAACGCAAGCAGTCCTATCACGACGAGGAAGAACCCCGCCAAACTGTCGAGGCGGATATGGAAGGGAAGGTCAGGAAGTCCCAGGGGGAGAACGAGCTGATAGGTGACGCCGCCTGCGAGGGTCCAGAAACCCGCGAATGCGGCCAACAACGACGCCACAGCTGTGATTGAAAAACCAATGGCAATGAGAAGTCGCTGTTTTGCCCTGAGAAACGGTGCAGACAGCACAAGAAACAGGAGCAGCAGAAATGAGGCCGAAAGGATACTGCCGGGAGAGAAGTTCACGCTACACCCTCCCAACCTGTCTGGAACGGGTTCCGTGCTCTCGGGGTGAGGAAAATCCAGGATACGATATTCGCATCCACGAATGCCTGCGTACGGCGATGACAGCCCGGAAGATATGCTTGGAGGGAGTGACTTTCGAGATCGAACGCCTGGAAGAATGCGTTTTGATACATTGACAGAAGATGTCTCTCAGTGAATGACCTGTTACGTTCATTTTTCAAATACCGGATTATTAAAAAATACGTAAAATCAAATAGAAACAAAAAAAATTTACACTACATCGGCATTAAAAGTCAAGGACAATCTCAAACCGGGGAAGCAGCAAATCGGGGAAATCTTGCAGAGATGAAACAGATGGTGTAGAATCCTGCACGATGATCAGCAGCCTGGCCGACACTACCAGCCATTGTTTTGTATGTGACCGCTGCCATACAACGCGGAGCCTCTCTTGAACAATGAATACACGACCCGACAAGCGTTGAACCATTACAACACTCATGTGAATAAGCACCGCGACGATCTACTAAGCCTGGTCCGCATCCCAAGCATTAGCTTCCCGGGGTTTGACCCTGCTCCTGTGCGCGCCAGCGCCGGATCTGTGTCGAAGCTTCTAAAGCGATCAGGATTGACGGATGTACAATTTTTAGAACCCGAAGGAGGCCACCCCTCGGTCTTCGGACAGTGGGTCGGCGCTCCGGGCAGGCCCACGGTCCTCCTGTATGCCCACCATGACGTTCAGCCAACTGGGAGCGAAGACCTGTGGAAATCTCCGCCGTTCGAACCCTCGCTGCGGGACGGCCGCCTGTACGGCCGCGGCGTGACCGATGATAAGGGCGGCATCGTGATGTACACTGCTGCCATACGATCCTATCTTGACGGGCCAGGCGCCCTGCCTGTGAACGTGAAGGTTCTGATAGAGGGAGAGGAAGAAGTTGGGTCGTCGAACCTGCCGTCTCTGCTGACGCGCTACCGGGACCTGCTCCAGGCAGATGTGGTGGTTATCGCTGACAGCGAGAATTTCGACAGCGGATTTCCTTCATTGACGGTCTCTCTGCGAGGTATCGTAACAGTCACCGTTGAAGTAAGGTCTTTGAGCTCAAGCGTCCATTCAGGCACCTGGGGCGGGCCCCTGCCGGACCCTGTGCAGGCCCTGGCCAAAATGCTCGCCACGCTCGTTGATGACAAGGGTCAGCCTGCCATACCCGGACTGATGGATGGGGTCCGTCCGCTCACCCGCGAGGAGCAGACGGCGCTTGAAGGACTTCCCTATAACGAGTCCGTCTATCGGAGCCAGGCGAAGCTGGGTAGTGGAGCCCAGATCATCGGTGGGCCCGGTTCTGTGTATGAAAAGATGTGGTTCCGGCCATCCATCTCCGTGAACGCCATCGAGGCGAGCAGCCGAAAGCAGGCTGCCAACATCATCAATGCGACGGCCTGGGCCCGTGTGGGCATCCGCATTGTTCCGGACATGGACCCTGACGAGACGCTGCGCCTCCTGACGGAACACTTGCGGCAGCGGATACCCTGGGGAGTTGACGTGCAGATCGAACCGGAAACGCCCTCACCCTGGTGGCACGCGGAACAAACCTCGCCCGCCTTTGAAGCTGCAGCGGCAGCCCTCGAAAAAGGGTACGGCAAGGCGCCTGCAATCGTCGGAGGAGGAGGATCAATCCCCTTTGTCAGGACGATCACCGATGCGTTCGGTGGCGCGCCTGCGCTGCTCCTTGGCGTGGGGGACCCCTACTCCTCGGCCCACTCGGAGAACGAAAGCCTGCTCGTCTCTGACTGGGAAAAGGCCTGCCGGAGCGTCATATACCTTTTCGATGAGCTGGCCCTGCGGTTGACATGAGAGAAAATACGTGCTTTAATCAACGATTAGTGGAAGATGCGGGGTAAGAAGGAGCTGGGATCTCATGCCGGAAAAAAAACAGGTGCTCGTGATATGCCACAGCGCGGCAAGCCAGATGTATCTCGGCGTGGTGCTGAACAGGATATGGTATGCGCCGGTCCTGGCCAAAACAGCGCGGGAAGGCGTTGATCTCTCCCGGACTATCCCCTTTAGTCTCATTGCCTTCGACGCAGACCTGCCTGAACAGGAACTGCTTTCCTCACTCTCGATCCTGCGATCCGATGAGTCCGTCAGAAAACTACCGCTCGCCCTATTCCTTAGCAGCGGCGGGGCCGTAAGCCATGAAGCACTTCTCGCGCAAGGATGCTCGGCGGTCATGACCAAGCCGCTTGATCTTACCCTTGTGTACGGCGTCCTCTCCCGTCTGAGCGGACAGCCGCGAACCTACCCGCGGGCAGCCGCGAAATTCCGCGTCGAGATCGCGGAAGGCACCCCGGAGCCGGTACTGACCTGTGTGAACATTTCCGAAGGCGGTTTGTACCTTCGCACACACTCGCCCCTGAAGGAACAGACGATCCTGCACCTGAAGTTCTCCCTTCCTCTCGGCACGGAGATGATCGAAACAGCAGGCGAGGTTGTCCGCACGGCCCTGCTCGAAGCCCGAATGCATACCGAGCCGGGCATGGGCATTCAGTTCATTGATCTGCCGGAAACGACCCGTCAGCAGATCAAGAACTATGTGCAGTGGGAGCTGATCGGCGACCTGGAATGGGAGCCAACAGCCGAAGATTTCAGGTTGCTCAAGAAGCAGTAACCCCGCTCTGAGCGGGGCTGCTCACTGCTCAAGCATGTCCTGCTTCACCACGACCTTCGATTTCGCCCGCAAACCCTGGACATAAGCGCCCAGCGCCTCGTCCTTCCGTTCTGACATGATGGTCTGACGGAAACTGCTCCTGGTCTTTTCGAACTCACCTGCCCTACCCTTCGGATTCCTTTCGATATAGATCCGCGCGAGCTCGGCATCGGTCACGCCAACCGATTCAGCAATGATCCGTTCGAGCTTCCTTCGGAGAAGGAACTCCCTCTGGGTCATTTCGAAGGCAGACGTGGACAGGTTCATCCTGGACAGATAAAATTCGTACTGTTTATTGTCGAACTTTCCCTGCCTGCTGAAAACGGGAATATTTACTATCGAATCCTGGAGCTCCTTGTCCGTGACCCGGAGCCCCATCCGTTCCGCGCCCTTCACGAGCAGACGGTCGGCGATAAGCCCTTCCAGCGCCTGGGCTTTCAGGCCTTTTGCTATCTGGTCGTTCATCTGGTCCTTCAGAATATCCCGATACGATTCATAGACATTCCGATAAGCCCGGTTCCAGTCGTCGATCGTAATGGTCTCACCATCCACCGTCGCAACCGTCCTTCCGCCGCTGTCCGACGGCATGATACCGAAAAAGAGAAAAGCCACGGTGATCAGTCCGATGATGATCCACATGATCCACTTCATGTGTTTATGCATTGATTCCAGCATTTTCTAACCCCCTTGTAAAAAATCTTAAATCCAAATATCTATAGATCGCCGCAAAAGTATTGCAATATGAAAGCATCATGGAATGGCCGTCAATTAACCTCTTTGACATGACGGTTTATTGCATTACTTATGCTGTTCGCTATAAATCCCAAATACTATTCACATAGCAATTCCAAAACCATTCCACTATTGACAGCTGCTTATCTTATGGGCAATTATTTCAAGATTGCCATCACTCGCTCAGCATCTTTTTGAGAAGTTCATTCACCATATCAGGATTGGCTTTTCCCTTGCTGGCCTTCATCACCTGGCCGACAAAAAACCCGAGCAATTTGTCCTTCCCCGCCCGGTAGTCTGCTACCTGCCCAGGATTAGCTTTCATCACATCACCGATGATCTGTTCGATCACACCGCTGTCCGACACCTGCACCAGCCCCTGTTCCTTTACGACGGCCCCGGCGTCCTTGCCGGACCGGTACATCTCTTCAAAGACGGTCTTGGCGATCTTGGTGCTGATCACGCCGCCGTCAATCAATTTCAGCATACCGGCTATCATTGCCGGTGTGATGGCGCAAACTTCGATGTCCTTGCCGTCGGCGTTCAGGAGACGGGCCAGTTCGCCCATCATCCAGTTCGAAGCCGCCTTGGGCTGGCCCGACAACTTGGCTGCTTCCTCGAAGTAGTCGGCCAGAGCCCGCGTCTGCGTCAGCATGTCGGCATCGTGTTCCGGCAGTCCGTACTGACGTGCGAACCGTTCGCGCTTTGCGTCGGGAAGCTCAGGGATGGTTTTCCTGATCTCCTCGACCCGCTCCAGCGGGATTGCCACGGGAACGAGGTCAGGCTCGGGAAAATACCGGTAGTCGTGGGCCTCTTCCTTGCTGCGCATCGAGAAGGTGACCCCCTTTTCCGAATCGAAGAGGCGCGTTTCCTGCACTACCCTGCCGCCGCCCTCAAGGATCTGTGCCTGACGCTTGATCTCGTAGTCAATGGCCCTCTGGACGAACTTAAAGGAATTGACGTTCTTGATCTCCGCCCGCGTGCCGTACTCCTTCGATCCTGCCGGCCTGAGTGAGACGTTCGCATCACAGCGAAAGTTCCCCTTTTCCATGTCGGCGTCTGACACGCCGATGTAGCGCAGAATGGACCGGAGCTTCTTGAGATATTCCGAAGCCTCCTCGGAGGACCGTATGTCCGGCTCAGACACGATCTCCATGAGCGGTGTGCCGGCCCGGTTCAGGTCTACGAGACTGGCGCCTCCTCCGGACTGGTGCAGGTTCTTGCCTGCGTCCTCCTCAAGATGAATGCGCGTCAGCTTGATGCGCTTCACTTCCCCGTCCACGACTATCTCCACGTAGCCTTTTTCGCAGAGTGGCAGCTCGAACTGAGAGATCTGGTACCCTTTGGGAAGATCGGGATAAAAATAGTTCTTTCGAGCGAAACGGCTCGACGGATTGATCGAACCATGGGTGGCCAGCCCCGTCTTGATCGTATATTCGACAGCCGTGCGGTTCAGCACGGGCAGCACGCCCGGCATGCCGATGCAGACCGGGCAAGTCCGCGTGTTCGCCTCATCGCCGAACTTCGTCTCGCAGCCGCAAAAGATCTTGGTCTTTGTCTGGAGCTGGGCATGCACCTCAAGCCCGATAACCGGTTCGTATTTCATGATATTTACCTCACGTTCGACGTAAAACGGTTACGATGCCCGTTTCGGTTTTCGATTACGTTGTTCGTGTCTTTACGTTACCGGCTGACGCTGGACGATACGGGCTTCGTTACCGATTGACGCGAACTCACATCTTCTTTTCCAACCTTCTTACCTTCCCACCTTCAAATCTTCGGCCTCATCTTATGCCACTCCGTGGCCTGCTCATAGGCGAAAGCGGCGCGAAGGACCGTTTCTTCATCGAAGTGCCTTCCCAGGATCTGCAGTCCGATCGGAAGGCCCCCTTTCGTGAAGCCGCAGGGGATCGATATCCCCGGGATGCCCGCCAGGTTCACACTGATGGTGAAGATGTCCGAAAGGTACATCTGGAGCGGATCAGCGGATTTTTCGCCTATCTTGAAGGCCGCCGTGGGGGCAGTGGGTGTTGCGATGATATCAACGGTCTTGAAGGCTTCATCAAAGTCGCGCTTGATCAGCGTTCTGACCTGCTGGCCCTTCTTGTAATAAGCGTCGTAGTAACCGGCCGACAGGGCGTAGGTGCCGAGCATGATCCTGCGCTGCACCTCGGCTCCGAATCCCCGGCTCCGTGACTTCAGATACAGATCGAGCAGGTCCTTTGCTCCGTCAGCACGGACGCCGTATTTCACCCCGTCGTACCGCGCGAGATTGGAGCTTGCCTCGGACGTTGCGAGGATGTAGTAGGTCGCCACGGCGTATCCCGTGTGCGGCAAAGAGACCTCGACGGTCGTGGCACCGAGACGTTCCAAGGTCTTGACTGCCTCCCGGACGGAACGCTCCACCTCCGGGTCCATGCCTTCGATGAAATATTCCTTCGGGATGCCGATCTTCAGCCCTTTCACGTCGCGCTGAAGCGCTTTGGTGAAATCAGGCACGGGAATGTCGGCTGATGTTGAATCACGGCCGTCGCGCCCGGCGATGGCATTCAGGACGATGGCCGCGTCACGAACATCCTTCGTGATCGGACCGATCTGGTCGAGAGAGGACGCAAAGGCCACAAGTCCGTACCGCGACACCCGTCCATAGGTCGGTTTGAGTCCCACGACACCGCAGCAGGCTGCTGGCTGACGGATCGACCCGCCCGTGTCAGACCCCAGGGCCGCGATGCATTCACCGGCCGCTACGGCCGCGGCGGAACCTCCGCTCGAACCGCCGGGGATGCGGTCCAGGTCCCAGGGATTACGGGTCGTGAAGTAGCCGGAATTCTCCGTCGACGAACCCATGGCGAATTCGTCCATATTGGCCTTGCCGCAGAAAACGGCACCTTCGGCCCTGAGCTTCGCCACCACCGTTGCATCATAAGGCGGAACGAAATTCCCGAGGATCTTTGACGCACAGGTGGTCAGCACGCCCGTGGTGCAGAGGTTGTCCTTCAGTGCCACCGGGATGCCCTGCAGCGGCGTCCGGGGCCCCTGCTGCGCCATTGCCTTGTCAGCAGCCTCTGCCGAGCCAAGGGCCTCCTGATCCGCAACGGTAATATAGGCCTTGATCTTCCCGTCCACGGACCGGATCCTGCCAAGCACCGATTCAGTGATGGACCGGGAGGTGATCTCCTTCTTCTTCAGCTTCTCGTGAAGTTCGTGCAGCGTCTGATCAAAGAACTCCATCCCTACTCCTTTATAGTGTGACCAACGGAAACGATCTTGTTATGGTCGTCAACCAGAACTATATTGGGTTTGAAGATTTTCAGCTCCTGCTCGTTGTAGTACTCGTAGCAGAAAACAATGATCTTGTCGCCCTTGGCTCCTTTGCGCGCTGTGGGGCCGTTCAGGCACATGTCCCCGGAACCGCGCTTGCCGGGGATGAGATAGGTCTCGAAGCGCTCGCCGTTGTTCAGGTTCGATACGCGCACCTGCTCGTAGGGGAGCATATCAGCCGCCTCGAGAAGAAGCGGATCGATGGTGAGGCTTCCCTCGTATTCAAGGTCTGCATCCGTTACGGTCGCACGGTGGATCTTTGATCGCAGCATTAATCGGTACATGATTATTACCCTTCTCCCTGGAACGAAGCGACCATGTCGCTGTCCTCATTTTTGGACCGAGGCGACCGCGTCGCCGTTCATTTTTTTGGACGACCCATACTCCCAAATTCAAACTGTCAGAATTCACGCCGACACGGTCGGCTTGCTCCATACCTATTCTATGATCTTCGGCACCCGGTAATGGCCGGCAGCCTTGTCAGGCGCATTTGCCAGCGCCGCCTCCTGGGTCAGGCACGCGACAGGTTCGTCGTCACGCATGACGTTCCTGATATCGAGTACATGGGATGTGGGGGCCACGCCTGTTGTATCCAGACCATTCAACGTCTCCATAAAGGTCAGGATCTTCGAGAGCTGATCGGTCAGACGCTCCTGTTCCTGCTCGGGGAACTCCAGCCGCGCAAGCCGCGCCACGTGCTCCACTTCCTGCTTCGTGATCTTCATGATAACACCTCAACGGGCAATAGCACGGATATACACGGAAAGGTCGGATAACGATTTAAACCGCGTTGCAAAGGACTGATCCGATTTTTCAGATTTTATCCGTGTCCAGAATATTCTCACTACTTCAAATCATTTCCAGGTTCGCATACTTCACCGACAGCGTCTTCACGCCATGGCCGGGAAAGCTGACGCTGATCTTCAGGTCATCCCCTGCCCCTTCGGACCGCTGCACCGTGCCGATGCCGAACTTCGTGTGGCGCACCACCGCTCCCTTGTAATAGGGATGCTTTCCCCGAGGCTGCGGCGCAGGACTGCCTGCTGCATCATCCTTAGCAGCGCGCACGTGCACGGACGTTCTGCGATCACTACGAAGAGTTTCATAGGCCTTCGCGTCCTGCCGCGAATATCCTCCTGAAAATCCGGCCAAGGCGCCGCTCCCGCTCGTGTGCTCGATCAGTTCCGCAGGTATCTCGTCGACGAAGCGCGATACGAGATTCGACTGCGGATAGCCGTAAAGGCGACGCTCCGAGGCGTGGGTCAGGAAGAGCTGCTCCTTGGCCCGCGTCATGCCCACATAGCACAGCCTGCGTTCTTCCTCGAGCTCTTCTTCGCTCTCCGCCGAGCGGGAATGGGGGAAGAGACCTTCTTCCATGCCCGTGATAAAGACAACGGGAAACTCAAGGCCCTTGGCGTTATGGAGGGTCATGAGCGTCACGCTGCGATGTGCGTCCTGCTTCCGGCCATCAGCTGCGGACTGCTGTTCCATGTCGGTGATGAGCGCAACCTGGTCAAGGAACGCGGTGAGCGAGGCGTCCCTGTTCTGCTCCTGAAAGTCCTCGGTGGCGGTCAGCAGCTCCTTCAGGTTCTCCATCCTGATCCGAGATTCAATGCTCCGCTCTTCATCCAGGGCTTTGAGGTATCCTGATTCGTCGATCACCTGCTGAACCAGGTCCGTTAGGGCGAGGGACCCGGCCGCTGTCCGCAGCCGCTCCATGAAACCGGAGAATGCGGCCAGTTTCTTCTTCGTCCCCGCCGCGATGTCCGCTGTCTGCGCATTGACAACGGCGTGATACAGGTTCACGCCTCCCTGGTCAGCGAGACGTTCAAGCTTCTCGATGGTGGTATCTCCGATGCCGCGGCTTGGCACATTGATGATCCTGCGGAGACCAACGCTGTCGGCAGGATTGTGCAAAACGCGCAGATAGGCGATGATGTCCTTGATCTCCTTGCGGTCGTAGAACCGGAGCCCGCCGAAGATCCGGTAGGCTATCCCCCTGTTGCGGAGCGAGTCCTCCAGTGCGCGGGACTGGGCGTTCGTACGATAGAGCACCGCGATATCGCCGGCTTGCCGGCCGTCATCAATGAGCTGCTCGACGGTGCGGCAAATATAGCGCGCTTCGTCCTTCTCGTCCACAGCGGTATAGCGATGAATCTTCTTTCCACCGCTCTTGCTCGTCCAGAGCGTCTTGCCCTTCCTGCCGATATTTCGCGAGACCACAGCTCCGGCCGCTCCGAGGATGTTCTCCGTCGATCGGTAGTTCTGCTCCAATTTGATGATCTTCGTCTCGGGATAATCCCGCTCAAAGTTCAGGATGTTTGAAATATCGGCGCCCCGGAACTTGTAGATGCTCTGGTCATCGTCTCCGACGACGCACAGATTATGCCGCTGCCCCGTGAGCAGCCGCACCAGACGGTACTGGGCGTGGTTCGTGTCCTGATACTCATCGATCAGTATGTGATGAAAGAGCTCCTGGTA
>MHDZ01000018.1:44786-88859 GCA_001805055.1 Nitrospirae bacterium GWC2_57_13 | reverse complement strand
ACAGCGGTGATATCGCCCTGGGCGACATCCCTGTTGCCGCCCTTGGCGTCAACCAGTCCGCAAGCGGCAGCATCACGGCTGCCATCCCCGCTAACACGCCCACAGGCTCGTACTACCTGATAGCCCGCGTTGACGCGGACCATGTTGTCGCCGAACTGAACGAGGAGAACAACACTTACAGCCGCATGGTAATGATAGAGTGATCCTGAAGATGTCGGGCTAAGGAGAGACTGCTGGTTGTCGCGTGAGCTCACCGATAACGGGGAGCGGTTCTTCCGGAATGGTCGATCAAGAAGGGTCCTATGGCGTTATCTGAGAGGATCAGTGAAAGCCTGTTTTCACTCTGGCCGCAGCGGGGTGTAGTGCCCCCCTTCAGCAAATTTTATTTGATTTTTGGGCGGATCAACCCGCAACAGCTTGTATATAAAATGAATATAGATTTGTGGTTTTCCAGAACAGTGCAGAGATATCCAAAATTGCGCTTGACATTGCATATTCAATCATAATAAAATCGTGTTATAGAAAAGTAGCCGCCTCGTGACGGGCGGCATTCTTTGCCTAGGGACGGTCATGACGCCTTCCTTCGGCGGGTAAGTAATTGCCCGCTGGATGAAGGTTTTTTTTTTGCTGATGATGCCGGGATGAGAGGCTGTGCTCACCCGATGTCATGAAGTTCCGGTAATGAGTCTCTCACTCCGCTGTATCCAGACAAAAAAAGTGAACGTACTGTTTCAGATGGCTGTTTGCATGTCAGGTTGTTCTCTTGGGGGGGTAGACTTTCCCTTTTGCGGGAAAGAGTCGCCGGGGGGCCGTTATGAGAACTGTTTCGCCAGTATCATGCCAGAGCCATACCAGACAGAGAACGCATTGCCATGCACCGAAAAAAGCGGCAAAAAAAGTATTGATCGTCGATGACGAGGCGCTGATCAGGTATTCTCTCCAGCATTTTGTTGCAGACGAGGGCTTCACGGTCTTTACAGCGGATTCCGGCATTCACGCGCTCAAGAGCCTGGAAGAGGACAGGCCGGACATCGTGATACTCGACATACACCTGCCTGACGCAAACGGCCTTACTCTTCTGAAGACCATCAAAGAAGCAGATCCCAACGTGACCGTGATCATGATCACGGGCCTGGCCGATATCCAGAGCACCGTTGAGGCGATGAAAAAAGGGGCACTGGACTACCTGGAAAAGCCGATCGATTTCGAGAAATTGACGGGCATGCTCAAGGCGATGAAGCCGGACGGGTCAGCAGAGGGGCAGGCTTTTTTCCAGGACGATTTCATTTTTTCAAGCAGTTCCATGAAAGAGGTCGTGAGGATCACGGAGCGGCTCGCCACCAAGGACGACGTGACAGTGCTCGTTCTGGGTGAGAGCGGCACCGGCAAGAGCTATCTTTGCAAGATCATGCACGAAATGGGTCATCGTTCATCAAAGCCCTTCGTGGAGATCGGCTGCTCCAACATCCCTGAACACCTTATCGAAAGTGAGCTCTTCGGGCATGAAAAGGGCGCCTTCACGGACGCCAAGGCGGCGAAGAAGGGGCTCGTCGAGATAGCGGACAGCGGATCGGTCCTGTTCGATGAGATCGGGGACATGCCCTATCGGATGCAGTCCAAGATCCTCTCGCTGATCGAGGAGAAAAAGTTCCGGAGGGTCGGCGGCCTTCAGAACATCCAGACCGATGTCCGGATATTCGCAGCAACGAACAGGAACCTCTATGAGCTTGTGCAGTCCAAGAAGTTCAGGCTCGACCTCTTCTATCGGCTGAACGTCGTAACCATCGAGATGCCCCCGCTCAGAGATCGGCGGGAGGACATTCCCCTCCTCGCGAACCACTATCTGCGGCGTTTCGCCGAGAAACACGACTGCCAATGCAAGGGGATCTCGGAGCGGGCCGTCAGCGCCCTCCAGGCGTATTCATGGCCGGGCAACATCAGGGAGCTCAAGAACCTCGCCGAGAAGCTTGTCATCCTCTCAAAGTGTGAAATGATCGATGTCGATGATCTGCCCGCGGTCCTGTGTGCTTCGAGAAAGCAGGAACAGCATGCCCCGCCCATGGCCCTACCGGCAGGAGGGGACGGCGGCAGCCCGGAACAGGCAACAGGACGGCCGCTCAACACCCTTTCTCTCAAGAGCGTGGAAGTGGAATATATCAGGAAGGCCCTCGAGATGGCCCATGGAAATCAGCGGAAGGCCGCGCGGCTGCTCGACATCAGCAGGGACACGCTGAGGTACCGGCTCAAGAAGCTGGGCATCGATTCATCGGCCTATACGAACTGACGAAGTAGTGATATGCGCACGCTGATGTGGGTGCGCTCACGAGCAGGCAAGGCGCACCCCAAGGGTGCGCCTTTTTGATTTTTTGCATCAGCCCCCCTGTTGAAATTTCCCATTCCCATCGAAGTAGTCGGCGTCATCGCCGAGCTTGCCGGACTCAAAGCGCTTCAGAAAGGACTGAGTGCTCAGGCGGTGTTTTTTCTCAAGCTCGCGAAGCGCCTTTTTATAGAAGGCGACGGCGTTCGTGTAGAGCGCGTACTCCCTCCTGAGCGATGTTTTTGCTTCCGCTGTCATGCGCATGGATAATTTATAAGGCATGAACTTCGGCACGTCAATGCGTTTTTGACTGTTTTGGTGCTGTCTTCAGGAGGCCGGGCTGATATCAATGATGAACGGGCGGTTTCAGCGTAACATTATTAGTATGTCCGAACTTTATTATGCGGAATCCCGAGCACATCCCGCGACAGCCCTCTGGTAGCATCATCCCGCCAAAAAAAAGCCAAAAATAATTCGTTGACCGGCTCCGTTGTTTCGTGCTACAAAGGTCGCACCTGCCTGACCCGGTTCTATCACTTTCTTGATTAATAATGGAGAAGGAATTATGCGCGCTTTTTTGAGAATCGCCAGATTTGTCTCTGCCATCACCTTGTTCTTCTTCTGCTGGACGTACATGCCGCTGTATTCGATTGCCGCGTATGCGGCAGAGAAGAAGCAAGTGCGGAATGCGGACCCCTCTCGGTCCCCCCTTGGCAAGGGGGGAGGCAGGGGGGTGGCTGAGACAGCAGGCGACAGGTTCGAGAAGGCCATCGAAACGATCCGCGAGAAGGTCGGGAAGGCCGAGGAGAAGGCAGGACGGGGAGAGGATGCGGCTGGAGAGATAGAGGCGGTCACGAAGCAGAGATTAGAGATTGAGACATTAGATAGTGAACTGCGGAAGGAATTTTCCGAGACGGAGAAGAAGCTGAAGGACACCAAACTGCCGCAGGAGATACTGGACCGGCACTACAAGTTCGTGAAGCACTATGAGGATAATCTTGCTGAACTGAAGAAGAACCTCAGTGAAGTAGAACAGTATACAGCAGACAGTAAACAGGGGATAAGTAAACAGCAAAGAGTATACAGCAAGCAGGGGAAAGATGCCCTGAAACGAGCCAAAGCTCATCTCGACAAGACCAAGGCCCCGTCAAAGCACGTGCCGCTGGACCCGAACAACCTGCCGTTCCGGAGCGTGAAGGGCAAGGAGCGGGAGCCGAGGTTGAAGAAGGAGGAATTCGAGAAGGACTTTCCGCCACAGAGACCACAGAGTTCACCGAGGACGGCGAAACTGTCGGACACGGATCCACACGGATATGCCCGGATTTTGGCAACAAGTGAATTCAATTCCGCACTCCGCACTCATAACTCCGAACTTCTTTCTGCCGCCTCACCCCTGACGCCTGACCCTTCACGGATTCTACTCGCTTACAACGACATCGCCAGCGACGTTCCGTTCCAGCTTCCTCGCCCATCAGAGGAGAGGGCTGAGGTGAGGGGTGGTTCATCACTCGCCCCGTCGCCTATTCTCCCTGTCACCGCTTTCTCTGTGCTCTCTGAGAGTTCTGTGGCGCATGACCTAACTCCGAACTTCGAACTCAGCACTCTGAACTTGGCTGCTGCCACGGCAGCAGACTTGCCCACCGCAGCCGACCTATCCCAGACCCCCGAAGTCCAGTTCACGCCGGAGATCCAGGCAAAGGCCCTGGAACTCGGCAACAATCCCGTCAAGATCTACGAATGGGTCAGGAACAACATCGAATTTGTGCCCACCTACGGCTCAATTCAGGGCGCGGATATGTGCCTTCAGGCTCAGCAGTGCAATGCATTCGATACGGCAAGTTTGCTTATTGCCCTGCTGCGCGCCTCTAACATTCCCGCGCGGTACGTTTATGGAACCATCGAGGTTCCCATTGAGAAAGTTCTGAACTGGGCGGGTGGCTTCACAGATCCAATGGCTGCAGCATCGCTTATGGCAAGCGGCGGTATCCCGGTTAAGCCATATATTGTTGGCTCAAAGATCGCCAAGGTGCAGATGGAGCACACCTGGGTCGAGACGTACATTCCCTACGGCAACTACCGCGGGGCCATCATGGACCAAAGCATCAAGACCTGGATCCCCATGGACGGAAGCTTCAAGGAATATGTGTACGCAGCGGGGTTTGACATTACTCCGACGGTGTCATTCAGCCAGAACGATTATCTGAGTCAGGTCCAAAGCCAGAACCCCGTACACTATTACCAGAGCCAGATACAAGAATATCTTGATGCAAATATGCCGGAGACGTCGATCATAGACGTGAAAGGCTACCGGGAAATAAAGCAAGAAAGATATCCATTTCTTTCCTCGACGCTGCCGTACAAAACTATCGTCCGAGGTGGTGTATTTGCGAGCGTTCCTGCCAACACTCAAGCGAAAGCCGTATTCTCTCTGCCGGGAGCGTCACTTGCATTCACAATGCCTGAAATAGCCGGAAAAAGAATCACTCTGTCATATATACCGGCGACGTCTTCAGATGAAGCCCTGATCAGCAACTACGGAGGCTATATTTACGGAGTACCCGCGTATTTATTGAATCTGAAACCGGTCCTGAAGATTGACGGCATCATCAAATTGTCAGGCGACGCAGCGATGATGGGCGCAGAACAGGCATTAATGTTGCAGCTCTCGCAGCCCAAGGGACTGTCCGAAACCGTTCAGAAGAAGCTCATTGCCGGCGCCTACTATGCGATAGGGCTTGACTTGCAGGGCATCAACGAAAATGTCCTCGGCAAAAGAAACTACACACTCACGACGAATGTGCTCTCAGAAACTGCCGGAACGCTCGGGAACGACGACCTGATCGGGGAACTGCTCTATCTTCGCGCCGTAACCTATTTCCTTGCAAACGACAAGATATACAGATCAGGAGCGAAATTGTTCAACACCGTCGTAACAAGGACGCTTTCAGAGGGCATTACTTCGTTCACGCTGTCGGTTTCGCATCTTTTTTTGATACCCAGAACAGCGACGCCATCGGGAATCAATATGGATGTTGCAATGGACAGGGTAATTGCGGTTGCGAAGGACGGCAATGTGGCCAAAGAGAAGGCTTATATGGACATTGCCGGGCTCGTCAGTTCTTATCATGAGCACGACATCTTTGAGAGAATCGACGGTTTCTCGTCGGTCTCGGCTGTGCGGGCAATACAGGTCGCTATGGCGAACGGGACACCCATTCACTATATTAATTCATCAAACATCGGTCAGACACTCCCATTGCTTCAGGTAGCTTCTGAAATAAAGACTGAAATTCAGAATGCAGTTAATGCGGGCAAAGAGGTAACGATACCACAGGCGAACGTCCAGATAAACGACTGGAACGGCGTCGGATATTTCATAAAAGACGTGACCGGTTCAGGGGCGTATATGATTTCCGGCGGGCTCGCGGGAAGCGATAGTACGAGTCAGAATGATGGGATGCAGATTGTGCAACTTCATAAGGAACCTCTGGGTTGGGTAAAAGATAGTATTGATCCGCAGACACGGAGGACTATTATTACAGCTGCAGAACTTGAAATTGGTGAATTGATTGTAAAGGAAGCGGAGGATTTTAAGGGTTATAAATACGAGACTATAGGCCAATGTGTTGGTTTGGTGAGAAAGGCATATAAAGCTGCAGGAATTTGTTTGGACGAGTGGGCGGGTTGTGGCGAGAATCTTATGAAGAAGAACGGCATTCCATACGCAGACGGAAAAAATGGTGTCTATTATTTTTATGAAATAGCCAAAAAACTAAAAATTAATGAAAGCATACGAACTACCGATGATAAACTGATAATAGGCGATATGGTTTTCTGGGACAATACTCTTGATTATAATTGCAATTGTGAGAAAGATGATGACTTGACACATGTTGGTATTGTAGTAAAAGTCAACATTGACGGAAAGGGAACATTAAACTTTATCCATGCTGGAGGTAAAGGTGTTGTGTCAGACAACCCGATGAATGTTACGAACGATTATAAATCGAGCAAGAGTCCTTATAATACACCCTTGCGGACATTAGACAAACCATCCTGTTGTACCTGTAGGGGTGTAGAAAAATGTTCGGGTACATCTGGCTGCAAGGAGGGCAAAAAGCCGTATACCTGTACTGAAGAGCAATGGGATAGTGTGCCAAAATCTTCGGGCCAATTATTTATCGGCTTTGGAACAATAAGGAATCCAAAATAAGGAGAGAATGATGGCAGAACTGGCGAAGTTTAGATTAGGTGTTTTTGTAATAATTTATTTTGTATTTTCTACGTTGCCCGTTTGTCATGCAGGCCTGAGCGCCGGCTCCACGATAAGCACTGTTTCAAAGAAAGAGACATTTTTAAAAAATAAGTTATTGTATATAAAGACTGGTAATATATGGTTGTTTGATCCAGCAACGAAGCAAAATATTCAATTTATTCAAGCAAACGACGTTGTTAATTTTAGCGTATCGTCTGATTATAATAAAATTGCTGCTATCAAAAATAACAAGCTTTATATCATCAATGCGAAAACTAACGAAGAAGTATTTTTAATGGAAGTAGAAACAGATATGAGCAATCCTACTATTTCTCCGACAAATGATAAGGTTATTTATATTAGTGAATCTGAAAAAGAGTTTAATAAAACCCAAGCCGCTACAAGAAAAGTAAGGCATATATGGATTGTTGATCTTAATACAAAGGCAAAGGTCGATTTAACTAAAGACAGTCCATATCATCATACTGCTGTGCAGTGGTCACCTGATGGACGTTGGGTGTCCTTCGCATCATCTAGGGGTAATGGATGGCGTGTATATTTGATGAATATGATCGACAAAAAACAAAGTGTCAAAGAGATCGAAAGTGGCATATTTTCATCATGGTTGGATAATAAGACCTTAGCCATAGGGAATAGCCATAGCATTAAGATTTACGATGTTCGGTCTCTGAAACAATTTCGGGAAATAAAAATGCAGCCCGGATTCTCTCCAGCTAAATTTGCTTTTGCGGGTGACAACAATTTGTATTACGAAGATATGACTGAAAATCCGGACTTAGACATCAGTCATCTTGATCTTGTGTCCGGCAAGAAAAGTAGAGTTATTGAAGATGGAAGAAGCCCAATGTTTGCTAAATAATCGCTTAGACGTTTACGAATGATCGTACTTTAAATGAAAACATTTAAAACCATTTTGCTGCTTTTGTATTGTACTTTTATGCTATTGTCGATCGCCTTGGCCGCAGAGACTACGTCTAAATGTAGCACGGTGAAGCTTGTCGAATGGAAAGCGGGCACTGCAATCCATTATGGACAGTATGTTCCGGAGGAGAATGGTGAGGTCTTATCTCCGGAAGACATAAATCAACCGCGTTCACTCATTTTAGATAGCAAGGGGAATATTTACATCGGTGATTCAGTTAATTATCGAATTTTGAAATTCGATAAGGACGGCAGATTTTTAATGAAGTTTGCGTTGCAAAAACCCTTGCGGGGCAATAAGCAGCCTTTTGGCGATGTCATTAAGGATATGGCTGTTGATGTGCACGATAATCTATATGTGATTAATTTATACGAGTATAGAATAGAAATGTATAATCCTAGCGGCAAACTGGTTAAGACGATAAATTATTTGAGTGACAAGTTGGGTCTCGGCAAGGACTTTTGGGAAGCGGCGGGTCGCGGATATGAGGCTGAGTATCTCGATTTAGACAAGGATGGAAAAATATATGTTTATAGTGATTACAGTCAGAAAATGGCTTTAGGTGGCATCTACTCCCGGGATGGGAAATTATTAACGAGGGGTATTAAGTTCGACGATTTTGGGGGAACAAAGCTGGATTTTCTGAGACGATTTATAAGATTTACCGGTTACTCCTTAGACATTTTGTCTGAGGTAGGCGGAATGAAGAAGGATAACGCAATAGCTGTTCTGAATAATGCAGGCGGAAAAGAGCTTTCTAGGTGCAGTATAAATATCGAGCCGACGACTAGGACATATATAGATAAAAAAGGGAATGTTTATTTTTTTGAACATAACACGTTGGATGTGATGATGGCGAGGATGTTGCAAGAGTAGTCAATGATAATGTTATGTTCAGTAATTGATGAGAGCAGCCTTTCGCAGAATACAGATGTTTTCTGATTTAAAATACAACTCAATAGACGGTGGAGCCTCTATGAAAAAGATTTTTATCCTGGCCGTTCTCATCGCATGCTCATTATGGTCGATTCCTTGCTCTGCTCAGAGCGCCGCAACATCTGATGGCACAGCATGGCTTTCCGCCAGCCAAAACGCCGACGGCAGTTGGGGCGTCCAGTCAGATTTGGCCTTTGTCTACAGCACCGACGTTCTTGGTACGCTGAAATATCTTGATCCTGCTGGGATAAATTATGGCAACGGTATAAGCTGGTTAAGCTCGCAGGACGCGACAACTATGGATGAATTGTCGCGGAAAATATTTTCTCTGACAAATGCAGGGCAGGATGCAAGCACGTTAATATCGACTCTGATAAACAGCAGATATTCCGACGGCGGGTGGGGCTTAAAAGAAGGTGATTCAAGCAACCCCCTCGACACCTCCCTCGCGCTCCAGGCTTTGAAGGCCGCGAACTATTCCGATCTTTCTGTCGTCAATGCAGGCCTGGCTTTTCTCACGAGCAGTCAGAATGCAGACGGGGGGTGGGGGTACCGGCCGACGACAACGGCGGAAGCAGGCGATCCGAGTAATGCGTATGTCACTTCCATAGTGCTGCGGACGTTGTCAAACTTCAGTTCACAGTTCATAGTTCAAGGTTCCATAGACACAGCAAAGGCCTATCTTCTGACCAAACAGAACACCGATGGCGGATTCGGGTCGAGTCCGTCCACTATATACGAAACGGCCTTATCCATTATTTCATTGATCGAGAGCGGGCAAGGCGGTGCCTTGCCCCTACAGAATGCAATTGCCTACCTCGCGGCTTCGCAATCCTCCAACGGCTCCTGGAACGACGATCCCTATTCCACGGCCCTGGCCCTCCAGGCGATGGCAAAGGTGAAGCCGAATCTTACGATCACATCAGCGGACATTTCTTTTTCCCAAACCACGCCTGTCCCCGGTGAAGCTGTCACGATCAGCGTGATGATCCATAACACCGGCCTTGCCGCCGCAGACAGCGTCGTTCTTCAGCTTTTTGACGGAGATCCGGCCGCAGGAGGGCTTCAGATCGGTTCGCTCATAACGCTTCCTTCTATTGCGCCGGGGGGTACCGGCACGGCCCAGGTGGTCCATACCATGACCACGGATACGGACCGCCACGCGGTCCATGCCATTATCGACCCGCTCAACACGATTGACGAGCTTGTCGAGACCGACAACACAGCGGTGAATTACTATACCATCTTCTCTCCATCCGATCTTTTCATCGACAACACGGAAACGACCTACGCTCCGGTCACGCCCACGGTGGATGAGCCCTTGAACATCACCATCAACATCAGAAACCTCGGAGAGAAGGAAGCGACGAATGTCCCGGTGCGGGTCTATCGCGGTCTGCCCGGGTCCGGCGGCACGGTCGTGAACGACTTCACCATCACATCTTTGCAGGGCCGCGCTTCCTACCCGCTCACGGCCACGATCACGGGGGGCCCTGCGGGGACGCAGGCATTCTATCTCGTAATCGATCCCGAGGACAGCATCCCGGAACTGGACGAAACGAACAACCAGGGCATGATCACGATCACCGTGGAAGGATCGAAGCCCACGGACCTTGCAATCACGGCTTCGAACATCGGCTTTCTCTTCCCCTCGGGCGCGGAGCCGGGGAAGGCTTTCACTATCACGGCCGTTGTAACGAACAGCGGCAGCAGGCATGTGGACACGTCCGTATCGTTCTATCGCGGCGATCCCGCGGCAGGCGGTTCGCTCATCGGTACGACCCCGATCACCGTACCGGCTCTGACCGGCCAGAGTGCGGCCTTCACCTGGACGATTCCCACGGACAATCCGCTGATCTACGCTGTCGTCGATCCGGGCGGCCTCATCGTAGAAACCGATGAGACGAACAACAAAGCATACCGGGGATATGACCCGGTGGCCATGTTGCCTGACCTCAGCATTACGGCAGCGGATATAAGCTCCTTTCCGGCTTGCGTCACGCCACGGTCAAAACTGTTCATCACGGCGAGCGTTGCCAACTACGGCGGCAATGCAAAGAATGGATACACGGATCTGCCCTTCGAACTGTGGAACGGGGCGCCTGAGTCCAGCGGCGCGCGCGTCGGCACGTTCTACCTGTTTCCCGATGGCAGCACGACGATCACCGCCATGGGGACGCGCACCGGGTATGCGTCGCTGGGCTATCTCACTGTGGGCGAGCACATGCTGCACGTTATCGCCGACCCAAGCAACATCGTGCAGGAATTCAACGAAGCCAACAACCGCGCGGTGTTTCCCGTTACCGTCAGGTCCTCGTGCCCCCTGGACCTCTCGATCTCGGACGCGGACATCACTCTTTCGCCGGCCCTTCCCCTTGCCGGCAGCTCGGTGAACATCTCGGCTACGGTGCACAATTCCGGCAGCGAGCTACTGTATGCCGACGTGTCCTTTTACAACGGCAACCCGGCTTCGGGCGGCGCGCTGATCAGGGCAAGCGGACTATATATCAACCAGGTCAGCGTCGGCACGGTGACCGTGCCGTTCACCATGACTCTGGGCGTTCCGGAAATCTACGTCGTGGTGGATCCGGGGAAGAAGCACCAGGAAACCGACGAGAACAACAACAGTGCGCGAAAGACCATACCTACGTACAAGGTCGACCTGTCCGTGGGCGACGGCGATCTTCTGCTCTCGCCGGCCGCGCCGTCTGCGGGCGACAGTGTCTCGGTGAACGTCACCATTTACGGCACCGGCGCGGTGACCGTGTCCGGAACGCTTTCTCTGTACGAGGGCACACCGGAGCAGGGCCGCCTGATCGGGCAGCAGGCCCTCACCTTCTACGCCGGCGGGCGCACCTCGGCCGTCTTCCCGGGCTACGTCTATCCGGGCGACGGCGTCACGCTGACGGCGGTCATCGAGAACGTAGCCCCCCAGGACGCTGATCCCTCCAACAACCGGGTGAGCGCCGTGTTCGGCGAGCATATCGCCGGCGGCGCGACTCACGAGGGCACGGACTTCTGGCTTGCCTGGCCCCCCACTTACTACGACACCGCCAAGATCGTGATCCAGTCGGACGAAGCGGCCCGGGTGACGGTCACCACGGCCGTTCCCCTGTACCAGACGTCCTATCACACCTGGACCGTCGACGTGGCGCCCGGCGCGCCCGCGGTCATTCCGCTCATGGCCTCGAGCGAGGTCAACGATACAAAGAACGTCGTCGAGAACAAGGGGATCCGCATCCAGAGCGACCGGAAGGTTTCGGTCGTCTTTCACGCGCCGGACAGCGTGAAAGACGGCGACGACAGCTACCGCGCCCTGCCCGTGCATATGCTCGGCACGGAATACTATGTCATGACCTATTACCCCGGCGTGTCTCAATTCTGGTTTCCCGGCGGGGCCTATACGATCGTCGCTGCTGAAAACAACACTGAGGTGAACATCGGCGGCAGCTCCATCCGGCTGGAGCAGGGCCAGACCTATGTCTACAATACGGGCAATACGGGTGTGGATCTGACGGGAACCCGGATCACGAGCAACCGTCCTATCGGCGTTTTCGGAAGTGCCTACCGCGCTTTCGTCACCTCGAGCCGCGAAACGTCAATCCAAATAAGTTATGGCGACGTTTTGCTTGAACAAATGCTGCCTGTATCGCTGCTCGGCACGGACTACTACAGCGCGCCCCTTTACTCACCGGGAAGCGGCGACGTGTTCAGAATCATGGCTGTCCGGGACAATACCCAGGTTGTCGTGAAAAATCAGTACCACACGGCGCGAACATTCACCCTGCAAGCAGGCCAGTGGACCGAGTTCGAGCAGGAAGAGGCCCTGCGCATCACGGGCAGTCAGCCGATCTCCGTGGCCCAGTATGCCAAGGGAATCATGTCGGCCAAAGTGGGCGACCCGTTCCAGATGACCCTCATCCCCACGGACAAGCTCCGGACAGCGTACCGCTTCTACAGTTTCCCCGGCTACGGCGGGTACAATTCTCTCTTTCCCGAGTACAGCAAACAGGGGAACTTTGTCACGATCATCGCGCCGGAACCGGAAACGGCGGTAACGCTCGACGGCGTCACAGTCACGGACGGCTGGCTCCCGCTGACGGATGCGGCGTCCTATGCGCTGCTGTCCGTCAACGAAGGCGAACACGTGATCGTTGCGGACAAGCCCGTCGGCGTCTATGTACACGGCTACGGGATGACCACGTCCTACGGCTATCCCGCCGGCCTGGCAACGCCTCTGAACAACCTGGCCCTGTCCGCACCGGTACTCACGCCGGCCGCGCCCACGGAAGGACAGCTCGTGGAACTCAGCGCGACATTGACCAACGAAAGCAACAAGGCCATTCGGGACGTGCTCGTGCGGGCATACCTCGGCGATCCTGCGAACAACGGAACGCAGATCGGACAAGGCGTATACCATGCCGTGGTGGCTCCGAAGCAGACGTCGACCGTGGCCTTTGCCTGGGACACCCTCGGCCATGCGGGTCCGAACAAGCTGTACCTCGTTGCAGACCCGCTCAATACGGTCGAAGAATCCAACGAATCGGACAATACCGTGATGCTCACGGCAAACATTACCGCGCCCATGAAGCCGGACCTGGCCATATTGGCCTCCGATATCACCCTGACGAAAGAGACGGCAACCGAAGGGGAGACCGTCGTGCTCACGGCCCGGATCAGGAACAGGGGGGCCGCTGTCGGCGCTGTTCCGGTGCGCCTGTATCGGGGTGATCCCCAAAGCAACGGCGCGCTCCTGGGGACCAGGCTGATCAGCCAGATGCTCGAACTGGGCGGCGAGGCCATGCTCGATTTCACGATCCAGACGCTCGGGCTCCCGGATACGAACGATTTCCACGTTGTCATCGATCCGGCTAACATCATCGACGAACTCGCGGAGACGAACAACACCGCGATGAAACGTCTTGCAGTGAACCGGAAAAAGCTTTCCGTGGGGGTGATGACGGACAGAGGCGAGTATCAGGCCCAGTCCGTCGTGGGCATCAATCTCGCCGTCAAGAACGAAGGCGGCGCGGCGTGGTCAGGCTCAGGGAACATTTTCGTAGAGACCGTCAATGGCCGGCAGATCGCCCACGTTGCAGCCTTCACCGTCAGCGACCTCGAACCCTGGGGTATGGAAGGCTGGGGCTACCGCGTGCCGGTGACGGTAACCGAAACCAGGAACGTGAACGATGCGGTGGCGCTCGTCTTTGCGGACTTCGACGGCCTGCTGGCATCGCTCGGCGTAGCAGGCAGGACCATTGATACTGATTCAATCCGGGTACTGGAATATGACGGTATGGGGAATGCCATCGGCGAAAAACAGGCAAAGGCGGCCTTTGTACAGGCCATGCCGTCAAAAGTGACCTGGCTCATGGACGGCCTCACGACTGCCGATGTCCCGCGCCACTTTTACCTGTTCTTTGACACGACGGACTACGGCGCGAAGCAGCCTTCAACTAATACGAAAATCCCCCTCTCGGGCCGTCTCATTGCGCTCAGCGACGACAAGGGCAGGATTTACGTGCAGGAAGACCTGGGAAGCGGAACGTTCTCGGCCCCGAGGTTTATAGATGACGTTTCCCCGAATAACGATATTACACGGGGCATCGTGCTCGACGATTTCAACAGCGACGGGTTCGCGGATATCGTCACCGGCTCCGGGTTCGCCAAGGAACTCTACTATTACCAGAACAGGGCGGACGGCACCAACACTTTCTTGCCCAGGAAAAGCATCGGGCAGATTGGGACCATCACCTACCTCTACGATATGGCATCAGCGGATTTCAACGGAGACGGGAAGAAGGATTTTGTCGTCGGCGGCTCCAAGAACACTCTGTATCTGTACACCGGCAACGGAGACGGGACCTTTACCCAGACGACCATTCCTGCGCCGGCAGCCTGGCCCATTGATGCCGTTTTCATCGGAAAGACCGCGGCTGATGTGGACCATGACGGATTGCCGGATCTCATTGTCACCGGCGCTAGCGGGCCGGTCTATGTGTACCGCGGGAACGGCAACGGGACGTTTCTGATGCCTGAAAATCTGGGTATACCGGGCGGCGGCACTACAGCGACGGACAGCGTCACTGCCGGGGATTTTGATGAAGACGGGAAGGTAGACATCATAGCGAATAAAACCCATACGGGCGACGCGTATTTCTTCAAAGGGAAGGGAGACGGCACCTTTGGCGCGCCAGTACTTATCCCGTCGCTGGACATCGGCAATTATTCGACCACCGACACAGCCGACGTGAATGGTGACGGCCATCTGGATGTCATTGCCGCGGTTTTTTCGGGTTACGTAGAAGTATACTCGGGCAACGGAGACGGGACCTTCGGTACGAAATCCGTGATCGCAACGGGTCTCTACGAAAATGGTCTCGGAAACCTCGGCATAAGCGTATCACTTGCTTCTCCTGAGGTCCATCCGGTGTTAGGAGCGCCTGAGGCGCTTCCGCGCCGGATGTTCAACTTCACCTGGAATACGGGAACAACCTATGCCGGCGGCTACAAAGTACACGTTCAGCTTTCGGATGGCGGCACTGTGGCCGCAGAGAGCACGGCATCTTTTGACATCCTGCCTGACACGGGTACAAGCGCCGTCCCGGTCACCGACAAGATCTCCTACAGTCCGAACGAGGCCGTTGCGATAACTTCCACGATCGCGAGTTTGAGTGGGAATTACATCTTTGAGAACCTGTCAGCGAAGCTGACAATCGGATTAAACAGTTCAAACGGTTTAAACGGTCCGGTCTTCGTAGATACGAAGACCGTTTCCACCCTCATGCCTGGGGCGTCATTCACCTTCACGACCTACTGGAACACCGGCACGTTTGCTCCTGGGACCTATCCGGTGACACTCGAAGTCAAAGACGCTTCCGGCACAATCCTTTCCACAGGCAGCGCATCGATCGTGATCAGCAGCGACATCAAGCCCTCGGCTGCGCTGTCAGGCGCCATTTCCGTTCAGAATCAGAACGTGCTGTCCGGCGATTCGGTGAACGCGACTTACAGCATCTTGAACAAGGGGAACACAGACCTTGCCGAAATCGGCATATCCGTCCTGATCGTCGATGCCGCGGAATCGGCCGTCTACGCCACGATACCCGGCCAGGCATCGCTGCCCATGGGCGCCGGCGCCACAGCAGAGGCTCTGGTAGACACCACAGGCTACAGCGCCAAGGATTATCTCGTGGTCCTGCAGGCGTCCCTTCCCGGACCGAATGGCCCTATCACGGAGACCCTTGCAGGGACCTACTTCCGTGTGCAGGGCGCGCCCACGGCCCCGTCCCTGTCATCTCCCCCGATGGGCAGCGACGTCGGGACCCTCACGCCGGTCCTTGTGGTGAACAACGCCTCTGACCCGAACCAAGACACCCTGACCTACGAGTTCGAGGTTTATGCAGACACGGGCCTCGTGAATCTTATTGTGGGAAGTGGGATGAGGGATGAGGGAGGCAACGGCTTGACTGCGTGGACAGTGCCTGTGGCGCTGATCGAGAACCAGACCTACTACTGGCGCAGCAGGGCTTTCGATGGCTGGCTCTACGGAGAATGGATGACCCCGACCGCATCCTTCCGGGTGAACGTGGAGAACGATCCACCCACGGCGCCCACGCTCGCAAGCCCCGCGGACCGCTCGGATGTGGACACCCTGCAGCCGGTCCTGACGGTGAACAATGCAAGCGACCCGGACAGCACTGGCCTGACCTATAACTTCGACATTGCCCTTGACCCGGAATTCACCCAAATCGTTGATTCTATCACGGGCGTAGCCGAAGGCCCGGGAACAACGTCCTGGCAGGTGTCTGTCCAGCTTCTGGAAAACACCACCTACTACTGGCGCGTTCAGGCCGATGACTGGCTCGTTGAAGGCGACTGGATGACCACGGCCTCCTTCTTCGTCAACACAACGAACGACGCACCATCTGCGCCGGCGATCATCGCGCCCCTGAACAACGAGGAGATCGCTTCGCAGTCCGCGGACATCATCGTAACGAACAGCACAGACCCCGACTCCACCGGTCTTACGTATATCTTCGAGGTCGACCGGGTCAGGACCTTTGATTCGCCTGATCTCCGCAGCTCAGGCCCGATCGCCGAAGGCCTGGGCACCACCCTTTGGCGCGTTGCTGATCTGGCGGACAACACCGTCTATTACGTTCGCGCCAAAGCGTACGACGGTTTTGCCGAGAGCGACTTGTCGCAAGACATCAGTTTCTTCGTGAACACCGCAAACGACGCTCCTGCAGCGCCGATCCTTGCTAATCCGTCACCTGGATCAGGGGTGAACGTATCCACACCAACCCTGTCCGTGCATAATTCGATCGATCCGGACAGAGACGTTCTTACCTACGAGTTCCAGGTCTACGCAGACGCTGGTCTCGAGAATCTCATTGTGGGAAGTGGGATGAGGGATGAGGGAGGCAACGGAGTGACTTCGTGGACAGTACCCGTGACGCTGAACGAAAATCAGACCTACTACTGGCAAGCACGGGCCTTTGACGGAGAAGCGCAGAGCGGCTGGATGACGCCCGCCTCCTTCATGGTGAACGCGGCAAATGACGCGCCTGAAGCGCCGCGGCTCAATGCCCCTGTTGAGGGCGGCAGCGTTGACACCCTCAGGCCTGCGCTGTCGATCCATAACGCTGAAGACCCGGACAGCGACCAGTTGACCTATGATTTCGAGATCTATATCGAAAGCGTTCTGGTGCAGAAGATCACGGGAGTTCCTGAAAGCGACTCGGGCATCACGTCCCTTCAGGTGCCTGAAGCCCTGCTGAACAAGACCAAGTACCGGTGGCGGGCCCAGGCCCATGACGGCGAACGCTATGGGGAATGGATGGACATGGCCACCTTCTCGGTCCATCTGCCCGTAACGTCGATCAACGCCACGATCGATTTCGACCCGAATACGCTGAATCAGGGCAGCAACGGCACCTGGGTCGTCGTGTACATCGAACTCCCTGCCGGTTATGCCGTGAAGGACATCGACGTTTCATCGGTCCGGCTGGAAGGGGTCATCCCTGCAGTGCAGAAGCCCTGCTCCGTGGGAGACTACGACAAGGACGGCATCCCCGACCTGATGGTCAAGTTCAAGCGCAGCGACGTGATCGCCCTGCTGCTCCAGGGCGAGAAGGTGCCGGTCCATGTTTCCGGCACGGTGGGAACAACGACCTTTGACGGGGTGGACATCATCAGGGTGATAAAGTAGAAGAAAGGGACAGTCCCCCTGGCATCTAAGGGGACTGTCCCTGTTTTGGTTCCAGTCCCCCTGGCATCTAAGGGGACTGTCCCTGTTTTGGTTCCAGTCCCCCTGGCATCTAAGGGGACTGTCCCTGTTTTGTTTCTGAGTCCCCCTGGAATTTACGGGGACTGTCCCTTTTTGTTTCTCTCGCCATCGGCAGGCCTCGGTCTCATTCCTCCTTCCGCAAAAAGACAAAAAACTTTTGCAAAACGAGTCATGCTATGATAGAGTACGATGCAATCATGCATTGAAGTGCTGCGCCCGATGATCGCTTGTATACGCAGTCCGGTGCGGCGGCGGGTCGGGAGCGGAGGTCGTTCATGGAACCTATTTTGTGCCCCTTTTGCGGCGGAACGGATCTCTTTCAGGAAAATGATTACAGCGTCGAGCTGGATGCGGAATACTGGACCGTGCATCACTGGGAGTGCATGGAGTGCGGGCAGTCCTTTGACAAGATCGAGGTGGTCCACGAGCAGGGGGACTTCGAGGGGATCAATGAGAGCATCACGCACTGAACGTGCTTCTCAGGGCAGCGAGCCGCATGCCTTGTACCCGCCGGCGTCGCAGCGTCCCACGGAAGCCAGGATCGATCTGGGCGCTCTTTCGCATAATTTTCAGGAAGTGGTCCGCAGGACCGCGGGCAAGAAGGTCCTGGCCGTTGTCAAGGCCCGTGCCTACGGCCACGGAGCCGTTCCTGTTGCACGCCATCTACTCGCCCTGGGCGCTGATATGCTCGGTGTGGCGCTGGTGGAAGAAGGGCGCGAGTTGCGGGAGGCGGGCATCAGGGCGCCGATCCTGCTGATGGGCGCCCTCTTTCCCGATCAGGCCGAAGCGATCGTTGAGTGGAACCTTATTCCCGCGGTCTTTACGACGGGAATGGCAGGAGCCCTTGCCCGCGCCGCACGGGAACGGGGCTGCGTTCTCGACGTGCACGTCAAGATCGATACGGGCATGGGCCGGATCGGAGTGGCTCCCGAGGAAGCCGCGGAATTCATTGCGCAGCTTCGAAAGCATGAAAAACTGCGGATCCAGGGCTTGATGACTCATTTTGCCGACGCCGACCTGAGGGACAAGCAGTTTGCGGCGGTCCAGATGGACCGCTTCACTGGCCTCATGAGTGAGCTCGATGCAAGGAAGATCGCTGTCCCCTTGTGCCATGCAGCCAACAGCGCTGCAGTACTTGATTTCGGCAGCGCCCATTTTTCTATGGTCAGGCCGGGACTGATGCTCTATGGGTATAATCCCCTCGAGGCCGGCGACCTTGCAGCCGACCTTCGGCCTGTTCTGTCCCTCGTGACGCGCATCGCCTATCTGAAACGAACGCCTGCAGGAACTCCCATCAGCTATGGCAGAACCTTCATTACCAGCCGGGAGAGCCTTATTGCCACAATGCCCATCGGGTACGCTGACGGATTCAGCCGCGGTCTTTCGAACAAGGGGGAGGCTTTGGTGCGCGGCCGACGCGCTTCCGTGACAGGCAGGGTATGTATGGATATGACGATGCTCGACGTGACTGACGTTCCCGGCGTAAGCGAAGGCGACGAAGTTGTGCTGATCGGGACCATGGGCGGCGAGCGGATCACCGCAGAGGATATCGCAGTGAAGACCGGTACGATTCCCTACGAGGTCCTGTGCGGGATCAGCAGCCGTGTGCCGCGGGTGTATGAATAGCAGAGAACAGAGAACAGAGAACAGAGAGGTTCACGCCCTATGCGCCATGCTCTATGCGTGTATTATCCATGCGCTTTGCCCAATGCGATCTGAGACGGAGTCTCGATGAATAGCTGGCTGGAACGTTTCGGCAAGTGGGCGCTGCTCTCCCTGGCGGAGATCGGGAAAGTCCTGATCTTTTTCAGCGAGACGCTCCGTTTGAGCGTGAGCAGGCCTTTTTACCTGAAGAACGTGCTGAAACAAATGGAACAGATCGGCGTGAACTCCATCCCCGTCGTGCTCACCACGGCGATCTCCACGGGCATGGTGCTTGCGCTCCAGAGCTACACGGGGTTCAAACGGTTCGGCGCCGAATCGCTCATCGGCGCCGTGGTATCGCTCTCCATGACCCGGGAACTGGGTCCCGTGCTCACGGGTCTCATGGTTGCGGGCCGGGCCGGGGCTTCCATGGCGGCGGAGCTGGGCACAATGAAAGTGACGGAGCAGATCGACGCGATGGCCACGCTCGCCACGAACCCCATGAAATATCTGGTCGTGCCCCGGTTCATCGCGAGCACGATCATGATGTTCTTTCTCACCGCCCTCGGCATGATGATCGGCATCACCGGCGGCTACTTCGTGGGCGTCAAGGTCCTGGGCACGAACCCCGTAACGTATATCAACCAGAGCATCAACAACACGCAAGTGAGCGATATCTGGTATGGGCTGATCAAGGCCCTTGTCTTCGGCGCTGTTATCGGCCTCATCGGCTGCTACAAGGGGTTCAACACCGAAGGGGGCGCCGAGGGCGTGGGCAAGGCCACGACAGGGGCTGTGGTGGTCTCGTGCATGCTCATTCTGATCCTTGACTATTTTCTGTCCGCGCTGCTGTGGTGACGCCATGGGCATGATCGAGATACAGAATGTGCATAAGAGCTTCGGAAGCCATCATGTCCTGCGCGGCGCGAACCTGACGGTGGAGAAGGGCGAGAGCATGACCGTCATCGGCGGCAGCGGCAGCGGCAAGAGCGTGCTCTTGAAGCATATCATCGGCCTGCTGTTTCCCGATAAGGGGAAGGTGGTCATAGACGGCCAGGAGATCAGCTCTCTCAAAGGGGAAGGGCTGAACGAGATGCGAAAGAAGTTCGGCATGCTTTTCCAGCTTGCAGCGCTTTTCGACTCGCTCACGGTCTGGGAGAACGTGGGCTTCGCCCTGAAGCAGCATACAAAGATGTCCGATGAAGAGGTCCGGGTCATTGCCACGGAGAAACTGGAGCTGGTGGGCCTCAAGGGCGTGGAGGACAAGATGCCGGCGGACCTTTCAGGCGGTATGAAAAAACGGGTCGGCCTCGCGCGGGCCATCGCCATGGAGCCGGGGATCATCCTGTACGACGAGCCGACAACGGGCCTTGATCCGATCATGGCGGACGCGATCAACGACCTGATCATCGATCTCAGAAAGAAGCTGGGCGTCACGTCAGTCGCCATCACGCACGATATGCAGAGCGCCTATAAGATCTCGGACCGCATTGCCATGCTGTATAAGGGCGAGATACTCGAGACCGGCACGCCTGACGAGATCAGGAACACGGAAAATCCCATCGTGCGTCAGTTCATCACCGGGAGCGCCGTGGGCCCGATCACGGCGGAGTAGTCGCTCCCGCGGCGGGTGAACGAATGAGCCGAAATACGGCACGTAGCCGCGAAGGAACGCGAATTGATGCGAATTTTAAAAACGGGAAAAGCACTTGGAAATCATCTTGCCGGTGAGGATCAACAACAGGCAAATGCTTTGATTTTATCCGCAGGTATCTGCGTCCACCTGCGGAATTCAGGATGAGCGTTTTTTCGGGCAAGGAGCGAGAATGTACAAGCTGAGCGCAGAGGCGAAGGTGGGGCTTCTGGTCTTCGTCGGATCGATCACGCTGCTCTGGATGACCTTTGCCGTGGGTAAATACGAGTTCGGCGAGAAAAAAGGGTATACGATCATCGCCGTATTCGATTCTGTGGCAGGCCTCGACGCCAAAGCGGCCGTACGCATGGCAGGGGTTCAGATCGGGACGGTGGAGCTGGTGGAGCTGGTTGACAGCAGGGCGCGGTTGACCCTGCGGATCAAGCCCGAGGTGCGCATCATCCGCGGCTCCCGTGCCATGATCAAGACCCTGGGTCTGCTCGGCGAGAAATATGTGGAGATCATTCCTGATCGTGGCCCGGGATCGAATCCCCATGGCGCCAGCTTCGAGTATTACCAGAACAAGGAGGAGATCGCGGTCACCGTGTCGCCGAGCGACGTGGACAAGCTCATCAACCAGCTCTCCGCCATCTCCGACGACATCAAGCAGGTGACGGGTTCGCTCAGCCAGGTCTTCGGCAGCGAGCGGGGAGCGCGCTCCATGGAAGACATTCTCGCCGATCTGCGGGGGTCCATGTCGAACATCCGGGATTTTTCCCATACCCTTCGCAGCGACGGGGGCGAGCTTGTCATGCGCATGAACGAGCTGGTGGCGAGCCTGAACGCCGTGGTGAACGAAAACCGCGACAATCTCAGGGTATCCCTGGAGAACGCGCGGGAAGCCTCGCGGAGCGCCGAGTTGGCCCTGGCCTCGATCGAGAACGTGACGAAGAAGGTGGAGCGCGGCGAGGGCACGCTCGGCAAGCTGGTGAACGACGACGGCATGTACAACAGCATCGAGACTGCGGCACGCGGGATCGGAGATATGACTGCGCGGCTTGAGCGTACGAAGACCATCATCGGGTTCCGGAGCGAGTATATGTTTCCCGATGCCAAGAGCTATTTCACTCTGGAGCTGAAGCCCCGGATGGACAAGTATTATGTTCTTGAAATTATCTCAGATCCCTACGCGAAATATACTCGCTCGGAGGCCGTGGCCACGCCGCCGGGCACAACCACGGTGAGTGAGACCTACGAGGACCGCCTCCGCTTCAGCGTCATGTTCGCGAAGCGCTGGGGCAACCTTGCTGCCCGCGTGGGCCTGATCGAATCGCGGGGCGGCGTCGGGGCCGATTACTTTCTCTTCAGCGACAAGATAAAATTCAGCCTCGACGCATGGAATTTCAACAGTACGGAACCGGGCAACGAGAATACCCACATGAAGGCTTCGCTCGCCTATCAGTTCAGCAGTGTGGTCTTCCTGAACGCAGGGTATGACAACTTCCTGAATTCCGGACGGGCCAGCGGCTTTGCCGGGCTGGGGATCCGCTTCGATGATGATGACCTTAAGTATCTGCTCGGGAGCATGCCGATCCCGGGGAAATAGCAGGCGTTTAGCGGGATAAGAATAGGGACAGTCCCCTTTGGTTCGAGGGGGACTGTCCCGTGTAAAGGAGTCCTTGAATGCCGAAGATGATCACCAAGGCCGTGTTTCCCGCTGCGGGTTTCGGGACGCGGTTCCTGCCTGCCACCAAGGCCTCGCCCAAGGAGATGCTCAACCTGGTGGACAAGCCGCTCATCCAGTACGTGGTGGAAGAGGCAGTCGCTTCGGGCATCGAAGAGGTGGTGCTCGTGACGGGCAGGGGAAAGCGGGCCATTGAAGACCACTTTGATGTGGCCTTTGAACTCGAGGAAGACCTGAAGGCCAAGGGCAAGCATGCGCTCCTGACCGAGGTGCAGCGTATCGCCGAGATGGTGACCTTTTGCTATGTACGCCAGAAAAAAGCTCTCGGCCTCGGCCATGCCGTGTTGACGGCACGGCGGGTCGTTGGTGACGATCCTTTTGCCGTGCTGCTGGGCGACGATATTATTGATTCCGAGGTGCCGGCGCTCAAACAGATGATGGAAGTGTACCAGAAATACCCCTTTTCGATCCTGGCGATCCAGGAGGTTTCCCGTTCCGAAGTCAGCCAGTACGGCGTGATCGACGGCAGGAAGGTCGACGACCGGGTGTATGAGGTGCGCGGCGTTGTGGAGAAGCCGGCCCCTGAGGACGCGCCCTCGAACCTTGCTATCATCGGCAGGTATATCCTGACGCCGGAGATATTCACCGCCCTTGAAAACACCAAGCCGGGCAAGGGAGGGGAGATACAGCTTACCGACGGGATCAGGCTGCTGATGGAGAAACAGCCGGTCTACGCCTATCTTTTCAAGGGAGACCGGCACGATGCCGGAGACAAGCTCGGTTTTTTGAAAGCCACGGTCCAGTTCGGGCTGCGAAACGAGGAGTTCGGCGCTGCATTCAAGGAGTATCTCCAGTCGTTGAAAATCTGACAACGGGCTGGTCCCGGGCACTACATATATATATAGCCGGTATAGTTGCAGATTTCCGGAGGCAGGCATGCTTCCAGCCTTTTTAGAATGCGATGAATATTGGGAAAAGCGGCATCGGCAGGAGTGCACGGGATGTGCCTTCCCGCAGGCGTTCTTCTGGAAAAGATGCGCTTCACTATGGTATCGCTCTAAAAGGGCTTCCAGCACACCCGCCTCCTCATGAGCGGCTCTTTTTATGCAACGGTAGAGTAACTTCTGCTCCTTTGACGATAAACAGGGGCAGTTGCTTGTTCGCCGGAAAAACGGTATAATCTGTTTATTTCGCAACGGCAGCGAGGAGGACGGTTTGGCTAAAACAGAGATGAAACAGACGGACCTTCAACAGTCCATAGAGATCCCGAAGAAACTGCCGCTGCTCCCTATCAGGGACATCGTGGTGTTCCCCTACATGGTGCTGCCCCTCTTCGTGGGCCGCGAGATGTCCATCAAGGCCATCGAGGTGGCCCTTGAGGGCAACAGGATGATCTTTCTCACCTCCCAGAAGGACGTGAACGTCGAGAATCCTTCGCCTTCGGATCTCTATACGATGGGAACGGTGGGCGTGATCATGCGCATGCTCAAGCTGCCTGACGGACGCATCAAGATCCTCGTCCAGGGGGTCGCCCGGGCCCGGACCGTAAAATTTCTTCAGAAGGAGCCCTTCTATCAGGTAGAGATCAAGCATTTTCCCGAGTCGCCTGCCTCGGTCTCCATCGAGACCGAAGCCCTCATGCGGAACGTGAAGGAGCAGCTTGAGAAGCTCGTCTCCTTCGGCAAGGTGATCCTCCCCGATATCATGGTGGTCATCGAGAATGTCGATGACCCCGGCAAGCTGGCCGATCTTGCCGTGGCGAACATGGGACTCAAGGTGGAGCAGGCCCAGGAGACCCTTGAGATAACCGACCCGGTGCAGCGGATCAAGCGCATCAACGAAGCGCTGGGCAAGGAGATCGAGCTGCTGTCGATGCAGCAGAAGATCCAGGCCGACGTGCGCGGCGAGATCGACAAGACACAGCGCGAATACTTCCTGCGTGAACAGCTCAAGGCCATCCAGCGGGAACTGGGCGAGACCGATGACCGCTCCGAGGACATGCGGGAGCTGCGCGACAAGATCAAGGCGGCGAAGATGCCCGATAAGGCCGAGAAGGAGGCGGATAAGCAGCTCCGGCGGCTTGAACGGATGCATCCCGACGCTGCCGAGGCCTCCATGACCAGGACCTATATCGAATGGCTCTCGGAGCTCCCCTGGAGCAAATCCACAAAGGACAATCTTGACCTCAAGGCGGCAGCCAGGATCCTCGATGAAGATCATTACGACCTGGAAAAAGTAAAGGAACGGATCATCGAGTATCTTTCGGTGAGAAAACTGAAAGATAAGATGAAGGGGCCGATCCTCTGCTTCGTGGGGCCCCCGGGCGTGGGAAAGACCTCGCTCGGCAAGTCCATTGCGCGCTCCCTGGGCCGCGAGTTCGTGCGTATTTCCCTGGGCGGTGTGCGCGACGAAGCGGAGATACGCGGTCATCGCAGGACCTATGTGGGCGCATTGCCCGGCAGGATCATACAGGGCATCAAGACAGCGGGGTACAACAATCCCGTCTTCATGCTCGACGAGGTGGACAAGATCGGCGCTGATTTCCGCGGCGACCCCTCGGCGGCACTGCTCGAAGTGCTCGATCCGGAGCAGAACAACGCGTTCAGCGACCACTATATCGGGCTGCCCTTTGATCTCTCGAGCGTGATGTTCATCACCACGGCCAACATGACCGATCCCATACCATCGCCGCTCCGGGACCGCATGGAGGTCATCTACCTGTCGGGGTACACGGAGCAGGAGAAGCTCGGCATCGCTACGAGCTATCTCATTCCCCGGCAGCTGAAGGAACACGGCATCACGGAAAAAAACATCGAGATTCCGGACAAGACAGTGCTTCAGGTCATCGCACAGTACACGCGCGAAGCCGGCGTCCGGAACCTTGAGCGCGAGCTCGCCCACCTCTGCCGCAAGGTGGCGCGGAAGGTGGCCGAAGGTGAGACCGAGCGGATATCGATCACTCCGCCGAATCTCCACAAATTCCTGGGCGTGGTCAAGTACCTGCCCGAGGCGGAACGGGAGAAGGACGAGATCGGCGTCGTGACCGGGCTTGCCTGGACCGAGTCGGGCGGCGATATTCTTTATATCGAGGCCACCACCATGCGCGGGAAGGGCACCCTGACCCTTACCGGCCATCTGGGCGACGTGATGAAAGAGTCCGCCCATGCGGCGCTTACTTATGTCCGTTCGCGCGCCAAGGTGCTCGGCATCCATGACGACCTTCTGGGGAAGACGGACGTGCACATACACGTTCCGGCCGGCGCTATCCCCAAGGACGGTCCCTCGGCGGGCGTAACCATGGCCACGGCGCTAGCGTCGGTCTTTACGAACACGCCGGTGCGCAAGGACCTGGCCATGACAGGCGAAGTGACCCTCCGGGGACGGGTCCTGCCCATCGGCGGGCTGAAGGAAAAGACCCTGGCAGCGAGGCGGGCAGGCATCAAGACCGTCATCATTCCGAAACAGAACGAGAAGGACCTGGAAGACATACCGAAGAACATCCGCAAGGAGATGAAGTTCGTTTTTGTCGAGACGATGGACGACGTGATTGCCGCGGCGCTCAGGAAGAGCAAGCCGGCCAGCAAGCCCTCCAGGAAGCTCGCCGGAAGTTCGCGGGCAACGCACTGACCCCGCGGCCGTCCCGTGCTTCGCGCGGGACGGCGGGATGTCGCGTTGTTCAAGTCCCGACATGTCCCCGCAAGCGGGACAGGCGGGATGCCGAAGGGGCTCCATAGGAGCGGTAAAAAAAGGAAGAGGTTATGATGCCCGTTCCGTGGTTCGGCAATGGCATTCTATACTGCCACGGCTCCGTTATCCTCTGATGAGACGGGTGTCGTTAGTGACCCGCGAAAGACGACGCTACATGAAACTGTCGGAACTCGGCGAATTCGGCCTGATCAGCAAGATACGGAAATCCTTCTCCCGCCCTTCTCCGCGCATGCTTCTCGGTATCGGAGACGACGCCGCGGCGCTCCGCATTGCACCGTCCAGGACGCTTCTGGCAACGACGGACATGCTTCTGGAAGGCGTGCACTTTGACCTGGCACTTACCGACCCCTATTCCCTGGGATGGAAATCCGCTGCAGTGAACATCAGTGATATCGCGGCCATGGGCGGCATTCCCCGTTTCTGCCTCATTTCGCTCGGCATTCCCGCGGCGTTTTCCGTTGACGACATGACTGAATTTTATCGCGGCTTTGACACCCTGGCCCGCATCCACGGCTGTCTGATCGCCGGCGGCGACACGTGCGCATCACGGAAGGACCTGGTCGTCAGCATCACGGTGCTCGGGGAGTCGGAAAAGAACGCGCTGCTGCCGCGCTCAGGGGCGCGGCCGGGAGACCGGATTTTCGTGACCGGAACGCTCGGAGATTCCGCTGCGGGCCTGGCGCTGCTCCGGAAGCGTTCCCGGAAGGGATCACGCTCTGGTCGTTGCAGCGGGAATGCCGGATCAGGCCGCTACGGCGCAGGAGAAGGCAGGCTGATCAGGAAACACCTGCGGCCGGAGCCGCGTGTGGCTGAGGGGCGTTCTCTTGCCCGCGCTCGCTGCGCATCGTCCCTGATCGACGTGAGCGATGGTCTCTCGTCGGACCTGCTCCACATTTGTGAAGAGAGCGGCGTGGGCGCCGAGATATATGCAGACGCTATACCACTCTCAGCGGACCTTCTGCAGAACAGCAGGCAGATCGCGACAACCCCTCGCGATCATGCCCTGTCGGGGGGCGAGGACTATGAGCTGCTCTTTACTGTTCCGGAGCGAAAGCTCAAGGCTTTCAGGTCACTTGGTCTTGAAGCCTCGGAGATCGGGGTCATCAGGCGGAAAAAGGGTGCAGTGCTCGTTCTGACTGATGGAAGGCGGACCGAACTGCCGCCCAAAGGGTATGACCATTTCCGCAGGCGCTGATGGCGGCGGTCCCGAAGATCTCCGACAGGGCCGGGCATTGAGAAACGAAAGAGAAAACCTGTGAAGTTTACGTATTTTCGCGACCGCCTTCGGTCCATCATGCAGCTCGACGATCCTCCGCAGAGGCTCGCCCTGGCCTTCGGGCTCGGCGTGTTCATCGCCTTCTCGCCCACGATCGGTCTTCATTTCCTGACCTGCCTGCTCATTGCCGTGATATTTCGCCTCAGCAAGCTCGTAATCATTACAGCTTCGCTCGTGATGAATCCCTGGACAATGATCCCGCTCTACGGTTTCTGCCTCTGGTTCGGCCTGTTGATCACCGGCGCCGATATCGAACCACCGCAGATTGCCTGGAACGAGCTTGGCCTTATGGACCTCTTTACTGTGGTAAAGCCCTATCTCTGGCCTTTTGTGGCCGGGACCCTCGTTGTCGGCGCTGTGGGCGGCATCCTTTCCTATTTCGGGTTCTATTGGCTCGTGGTCCGCTACCGGCGTACGGAGCCGGACCGGTCAGCCTGATCGCGGGTCCTGCTCGTCAGGCGTTGTTCATTCTTCTCCTCCGGTGCCCTGAAGTCGAAAATTCCTTTACAGAAAAAGGTGCGGATGCTATAGTTGATTCGATATGCTTGTATGAAGTACGATGCGAGGGAGCATTGATGGAACCGAAGGTTTGTCTGGCACTGGGAGGAGGCGCTGCGCGCGGGCTTGCCCATCTGGGTGTGCTCAAAGTCCTGGAGGACGCGGGCATCCGTATCCACATGATCTGCGGGACCAGCCTGGGGGCCCTTGTGGGCGGCCTCTATGCAACGCGGCCCGACGCAGTGTACTGGATGGACCGGGTGGAGCAGTTCCTGCGAAGCTTCCGCTCCCGAAAGACTAGGCTGGAGTTCATCCGCCGTCTCGAGCAGCCTGCGAACAATCGCCAGGGTTTTTTCGCCGACATGGCGAACCTTGTGCGCAAAGGGTTCTTCTGGGGCGTAACAGCAACGAAGCCCGCCTTCATCTCCGAGGAGGAATACCGGGAATTCATTTATCCTCTGATCCCGGACATGGCCATCGAGGACACCTCGATCCCTTTTGGCTGCGTTGCCACGGATATCCAGCACGGGCAGCGGGTCATCTACACGAGCGGTCCGCTTCGCATAGCGGTCAGCGCCAGCTGCTCGCTGCCCGGCATCTTCCCGCCCGTAAAGGACGGCGATATGCTGCTCGTCGACGGGGGATGGGTGGAGCGGGTGCCCGTGCGCTGCGCCCGGGAGATGGGCGCCGACATCGTCATTGCAGTGAACGTTTCGAGCGATCTTGCGCCTTTTGAGGATCGTTCAGGCCTCGACATCATTCTGCGCGCCGACGCGGTGACGCGCATCTACCTCAATAATCTCATTCTCCAGGAGGCGGATATCATCGTGAGGGCTGAGGTTGGCCACATTCACTGGGCTGATTTCAGCCAGCCCCGGGAACTGTTCAAACATGGAGAAGTTGCGGCGCTGGAACATCTTGCGGAGATAAAGCTCAAGATCTACAAGGTCGCTGCGCCGGAAAAGACGGATAAGAGCATTGCCGGGCACATCAAGACCATCAAGGACAAGATCCTCGAGAAAGTGACGGGGAAACCGAAAGACGAAGACTGACGATCGTTCCGCCGCGGCGCGCATTCTCGATGACCAGGGAAGAGCCGTGGGCCTGCAGCAGGTGCTTCACAATGGCGAGCCCCAGGCCGGTTCCGCCGAGTTCCCGTGACCGGGCGGGATCCACCCGGTAGAAGCGCTCCCCCAGCCGGGGGATGAGCTGCGGGGGAATTCCGGGGCCTGTATCTTCAATGGAGATTTCGATGAAATCTCCTGAAGCATTGAAAATGGGATGTTGAGAGGGCGCGAGCTCTTTCTCATCTTCGTAACTTTTTACCTTCTTATCTTCTGCGTTTCTCGCCAGCACCCACACCGCCCCTCCCGGAGGGGCGAATTTCACTGCGTTATCCAAAAGATTCAAGAGTACCTGGGCGATCCGGTCGCGGTCTGCATGGACCGGCTGCAGTCCGGGGTCGGTCTTGATGGTTATCGCCACCTGCTTCGCATCAGCCTGGGGCTTTATGAGCTGAACGGCGTCCTCGATCAGCGGACCAACGTCGTGGGATGCCATCGAGAATGACACGGCACCCAGTTCGATCCGGGAGAGCGTCAGCAGATCATCCACGAGGCGCTGCAACCTCGCAGCGTGGCTCTGGATGACACCGAGGAATCCGGACGCCTCTTCCTTATCGTTCATGGCGCCGTCGAGCAGCGTTTCGGCGAAGCCCCGGATGGCGGCGATGGGCGTTTTGAGTTCGTGCGAGACGTTCGCCACGAAGTCCTTCCTGACCCGCTCCACGTCCCGGATCTTCGTGATGTCCCGGATGATCACGGCGGTTCCGAGATGAACATCCTCGCGCATGGATTCTTTGATGATGGGCAGGATGCTTGCCGCAACGAATGCCTTTATGGGGAAGAGGAGCTCCAGTTCCCCGGTCAGGGGGCTGCGTTCCTGCATGGCCCGGTTGATCAGGATGGCGAGACCGTGGTGGCGCACAGCCTCCAAAAAGGGTTTTCCGCCACTGTCTCCGGGAACACCGAAGAGGGTGCGCAAGGCATTATTAGAAAAGGCGACCCTGCCGGAAGGGTCGAGGATCAGCACACCGTCTGCCATGCCTGTCAGTGCCAGTTCCAGGGTGGTCATGCGGCCCTGCAGATCCCGGATTTGGTCCGCCAGGGATTCAGCCATGGTGTTCAGATCTTCCTTCAGGCGTGAGGTGACATCGCGGCGGTGGACGATGAGCCGGCGCTGGAACTCGCCGCCGGCGATGGCGCGGGTAAAGCCGGAAAGGGCTTCGAGCCTTTTTCGCATGGACCAGTAGACAATTCCTGACAGGATTGCGGAAACGAGCAGTGGCAGGAGCACGACAAAGCAGAAGCTCCTGATCGCGCCTGCCTGGTAAGCGCCGAAGAGCACCAGTGCAAAGGCAATAACCACGACCTGGACGAATAAGACCTTCCAGAACAGGATGCGTTTCACAGCAGTCCTCCTGGCGCAATCTTACCGGAAGAGCGCGCAGAATGCCACTACTTTTGTTTTCGGATCGACGTTGCGAAATCATAAAATTTCAGTATAATTGAGGCATGCCGCTTCCTCTTGTGATCGCCCACCGGGGAGATTCCTCCCATGCACTCGAAAATTCCCTCGAGGCGGTCCGCCTCGCCCTTTCCCTCGGCGTAGACATGATCGAGGTCGATGTCCGGAAAAGCAGGGACAATCGTCTTTATCTTATGCACGACAGGGAAACAGGCAGGACCGCAGAGGGTAACATCGACATAGAGCAGGCCGAGTCCGGCGTGATCGCAGAACTGCGGCTGAAGAACGGCGAGCCGGTCCCGCTGCTGTCCGATGTCCTGACGCTCGTGGCCGGTGGAGCGAGCCTCAACCTCGAGATCAAGAGCGACGGCGCAGGAGCCCTCTGCGCCGCCCATCTGGCGGGGTCAGGCTACCGGGGGCCGCTCCTGTGCTCGTCCTTTCAGGAGCGTGAGGTGATCGACGCACGGAGGGTGCTGCCGAACCTCGCTACGGCCGGTATATTTGACTCCTTTTCAGTTCGGGAGGTCAAATCCTACCGGGCCAAAGGCTACGGTATCATCAGCCTGAAAAGAAAAACGGTCTCCGAAGCGTTGGTCACTGCCTGCCATGAGCAAAAAATCAAAGTCTATGTCTGGACCCTGGATGATGAAGCAGAGATGAAGAAATTCATATCCTGGGGTGTAGACGGCATTTACACCAACAAACCCGCGGTGCTGAAGGCCGTTATCATGGAAATGAAAAGATAGAGCAGGGGCCCGGGAGGGTCGTTGTGATGAGAGGGAACAACAGCGGTAAGACCTGCCGCATGCGGAACTCAGCATGACTGCTGCGCCTCCCGTTGCTGCAAAAAAAGCGAGTTATTTTCTGCATACCCCTATAGCCTGAGCTAGCCCAAGGAGGACTGCATGTCAGTTCCCGATCCACAGACATCATCCCGGATTTTCGATCTCATTGTTGTCGGCGGTGGTATAACCGGCGCCGGCGTGGCGCGCGATGCTGCGCTGCGGGGTCTTTCGACTATTCTGCTCGAAAAAAACGACTTTTCGTCAGGCGTGAGTTCCAAGACCACCCGGCTGATCCACGGCGGCCTGCGGTATCTGGCGAACTTCGAAATGGACCTCGTTGCAGAGTCGCTTCGGGAGCGGGCGATCATACGGCGGCTTGCGCCCTATCTCGTCCGGCCCCTCCCGATCGTCATACCCATCTATAAACAGGACGCCCACGGCCGATTCGTGATCTCCGTGGGCATCCATCTCTATGATCTTCTGTCCCATGAAAAGGACGTTCCCCATTATTTTACCTCGAACGCGGAAAAGACGCTCCAGTTCGAGCCGCGGCTGAATCGCGACGGCCTCACCGGCAGTGCACTGTTCTACGACCACCAGATCCTCATGCCTGAGCGGCTTGTGATCGAGAACATCATCTCGGCGCGAGAGGCAGGCGCACGCCTGTTGAATTACCGTACCGTGGAAAAGATCGTCAGCCTTGACGGAGGAGTGCTTGTCTCGGTCAGGGACAGCATCACCGGAGAATGGGGCGAGTTCCGCGCAAAGACGCTGGTGAACGCCGCCGGACCCTGGATCGATGCCGTACGGCGCGCCGGCGGCGTTGAAGGTAAGAAAATCATCCATCCCACCAAGGGCATTCATCTGGTGCTCCCGAAGCTGACGGACCAGGCGCTCTTTGTCAATTCCCGGGACGGGCGCATGTTCTTTATCGTGCCCTTCGGCAACCTGTCCCTGATAGGGACCACGGACACGAAGTACGGCGGCGATCTTGACGAGGTGCACGCCGGGGCCGATGACGTGGACTATCTGCTCACTGAGAGCGCGCGGATACTTCCCGGTCTCCGCATGACCCGCGAGTCAATCCTGTACACTTATGCGGGCATCAGACCTCTTGCCTTTGCCGGCAAGAGCGAGTCCAGAATATCACGCAAGCACCGGGTGCTCGCCGAGGGTCGTGAGGGGAGGATCATCACCATCGCAGGAGGAAAATATACCACCTACCGGAATATGGCAAAGGACGCAGTGGATGCGGTCTGCCGGGTCCTCGGCCTTCGCACCGGGAGCGCAACACATACAACGCCGCTGCCCGGAAGCCTGCCGGCGGTCTATGAGGAATACCTGAGGGACGGAGTGCCCGAGCTATCGGCGAAATATGCCATTGATGCCGGGACGGTGGAACATCTTGTTTCCCACTATGGGTCCCGGGCTGAGCGCGTCCTCGCCATAGCCAGGGACGATTCGCGCCTGCGCGCCCAGATTTCTCATGACAGCCGGGACATCTATGCCCAGGTCGCCTACAGCGTACAGGAAGAAGGCGCACGGACCCTGCAGGACATCGTTCTCCGGCGGATGCAGATCGGGATTTCCGCGTTTCGCGGACTGCCGCAGGCCGGGAAGATCGCTGATGTTGCCGGCGCGCAGCTGAAGTGGAGCAGCGACGAGACAGCAGCACAGGTTGCGGATTTTGAAGGGGAGCTGAAAAAAGACCGGGGATATTAGCAGGCAAAGGCGTTGATGCAGCCGGGTTATAGGGCAAGCATGCCGTATTTTCCCCGCAGGCGCGTTTTCAATTTGAACTTTCCAATTTGCAATTTACTATTCCGGCCTGTCCCGAGTATCGGGGCTCATCCGGTTCAGGAGGGTGTATGGCGCAGTTCATGAAAGGGCACGAACTATCTTCCAGGATCATCAGGGTCGTAAAGGATGAGACCGACCGGCTGGGAAAGATCGGCATCCGTGCCGGCCTCGCGCTGGTGCTCGTGGGCCAGGACAGGTCATCGTACATGTATTATCAGGCCATTCAGAGCGCTGCCGTGCGTGCGGGCATCGACATCTTCAACCACACGCTCCCCGAGTCGTCAACGCTGAACGATATCCTGAACCTGATCAAGACCCTGAACAATGATGAGCGTGCCAGCGGCATCCTCGTATTCCTGCCTCTGCCGCGCCACATCGACACGCGGAAAGTGATGAATTCCATTGCCTCCGAGAAGGACGTTGACGGCCAGGGATCCATCTCCGTGGGAAGGCTCGCAACGGATGAGTCAACGTCTCAGCTGTTTGAGCCCGGCTTCGCGGTCGCGATAAAATCGACATTTCTTCCCTGTACGCCCTACGGAGTGATGCGCATGCTCGAACACTACGGCATCGAACCCAAGGGCAAAAAGGCCGTGGTCGTGGGCAAGAGCCTTGCCGTGGGCAAGCCGCTCGCAATGATGCTGCTCGCGCGTGAGGCGACGGTCACGGTCTGCCACCGCGAGACCGCGGACCTCGGCGCGGAAACACGCCAGGCGGACATCCTCTGCAGCGCCACGGGGCGTCCCGGCCTGATCACGGCCGGCATGGTCAAGAATGGGGCAGTGGTGGTGGACATCGGGATCAACGTCCTCGACAACGGCGAGACCGTCGGTGACGTGGATTTCGAGCCCGTAGCAAAGAAGGCGTCGTTCATCACTCCCGTTCCGAGCGGCGTGGGGCCGGTGACCATCGCCATCCTGATGAAGAACACGGTCATCTCGGCAAAGCGTATGGTGGGGGTGGGGTAGCTCCAGTGCGCCTGCGGCGATACCGCATTTTTGGACTACATGCTTGCAGCACGCTATCAGCGTGGTCATGTCCGACCCAAAAATCTTAGTACTACCCGATCAAATTACCGCACTGATGCTCTTGACAAATTACGACTTTGGAATCAAAATGTAAGTCTATATGAGACACCTACTGATCCTGTCAATAGCCGGCACGCGATACGGTTTGTGGGAAGATGAGATTGTCGCTGTCCGGGATGTTCCGGGCATCCACCGTATTCCTCTCAGCCCTGCCTGCATCGCCGGCATGTCCATTCTCGATGACCGTACGGTCACGCTTGCTGACTTGGCGGTCTGCCTCGGTCTCCCACCCCTGGGGCGGGACATGCCTGCACGGCTTCTTTTGATGTCGGACCAGGAAAAGGTTGCCGGCTTCGTGGTCGAGGACAGGATCAGCCGCATCGAGGCGTCCCCTGAGAACGTGCTGCCCATGCCTGAGTACCTGAAGACCGCTGTTGTCGGTTCCTGCGTTCTTCACGCGTCTGAACTCATGCCGGTGATCAATATCAACGCGCTCTTCGGCAGGATCCAGAAGGCCGACCGTGAACCCGCGATGGCCGAATTCGTTGTACCTTCGGCAGCACCAACGGATATTGAGTCTGTCAAGAGCGTTCGGGTCTTCAGCGCCGGGCAGCAGGTCTTTGCCGCTCCGGCAGCGGGACTGGAGGAAGAGTCGTTCCCGCCGGGCCGGATCACGAAGCTGTCTCTCATTCCCCCCTATGTGAAGGGTGTTGCCCCTCACGACCGGAAGGTATTTCCGCTCATACGGCTTGCCCAGCTCATGAAACTTCCGAAAGCGGGCATGGAAAGCGCCATGATCCCGGCAGACCTTTCCGGGGCTCCCTTCGGGTTTCTCGTGGACGAAGACGGCGGCACACAGTTCAGCAGGGATTTCACGATAGAACCGCTGCCGCCTCTGGCGCAGTCACTTTGGGTGCCCACTGCCGCGCGCCACCACGGCGCGCTTTTGCCGCTGATCGACCTCGGCATGCTCATGTCCCCCCGGCATAGCGACATCGGGGTGCCTCTGCCCGATCGCTATCATCCTGATTCCCAATTTCCCGACCAGTTCCGGAAGGAAGAGGTCGTGGTGGCCGAATTCTCGCTGCTCGGCGCCCGCCACGCGCTGCCGAGGGCTGAAGTAGAGGACACGGTGCCTTTCAAGCCCTACCGGTCAGTGCCGAACGTGCAGCCCATCGTTGCCGGCGTAGCCGAGCACAAGGGAGAACTTCTGCCGGTGCTCGACCTGGCCACGGTCTTCGGCAGGCGCTCGCTCGCTCAGCCGGAATGGAAGATGATCGTGGTGCGCAACGGTGATTTCCGCGCCCTGGTCATAACCGAGTCATATTATGGAGAACGTCGGCTGCCCGTTGATCAGCAACGGGTTGTGCCGATCGTGCTGCCCCACTCCGTTGTCTATGGATGCTATCCGGACAAGGATGTGGTGCGATTGATCCTGAACGTCGAGGCACTGGCCGTTCACTTCGATCTGTCCCTGGTCAAGAGTTTCCTTGGCGCACTTTCAAAAGAGATGCAGGAGGCGCCTGCGGAGATCGTGCCTGCTCTTCTGCCCGAGGAATATATGGTCGGAGAGCCGGTCGTATCTGCAACGGTTCCGAAGGGGGCCGTGGCAATCGGTGCAGATACTGAACGTCTGAAAGCCGAAGAGGCCGCACCGGCGCGGCAGGACGCTGAGATTCGTGTCACAGAAGAAGCCCGTGCTGAGACTGAGCAGGCTGAGCTGGCCCGCCGGGAAGTTGAGGACCAGGCAGGGGCAGATGATGCAGAGCGTCTGCGCCAGGAGGCAGAGGCGCGTTCCCGAAAAGAAGCAGCAGAAGAACAGGCGCGCATTGCAGCAGAGGCGCAGGCTCTGCAGGAAGCAGATGAGCGGGAGCGTGCTGAAGAAGCAGCGCGCCAGCAGGCAGCGGAAGAGGAACGCCTCAGGCTGGAAACGGAAGAACGCGAACGGCTGGAGGCAGAGGCCCGTGCAGAAGCAGAGCGAATAGAACTTGCCCGCCGGGAAGCGGAAGCACGCTCAGCAGCAGAGGAAGCGGATAGGCTGCGTCAGGAAGCAGAGGAGCGTTCCAAGAATGAAGCCGAAGAACACGCAGCGGAGGCGCAGGCCGGGCAGGAGGCAGAGGAGCGGGAACGTGCTGAAGAAGCAGCGCGTCTGCAGGCAGCGGAAGAAGAGCGCCTCAGGCTGGAAACGGAAGAACGCGAACGGCTGGAGGCAGAGGCCCGTGCAGAAGCAGAGCGAATAGAACTTGCCCGTCGGGAAGCAGAAGAGGTGGTGCGGGAAGCAGAGACTATCGCCCGGGCTGGAGATACGGAAGTACGAGGAGCAGGCGTCAGTGAGGCAGGGGAGGAGGCAGACGCTGAGGAACGTGTACGCGGGTCAGTCGCCGCTGAAACAGCCATCCGGGAAGTTCGGCGGGAACATGAACTACCTGCGGCCGTATCTGCGCCACGGTCAGCCATAACACCGGCAGCAGATGAGCCTCGTCCGAAAAAGAGCAGGCTTATTGCTGTGCTGATCGCTGTGGCACTGATCGTGCTGTTCTATCTGCTCGGTGATTTTCGGAAGGCCCCTGTGGAGCATGCTGTAAGGGAAGAGCCTGCTGCTGCGGCTGGCAGGAAAGTTCCCGCGCCGAAGGCCGAGATCGAGGAGCCGCTCGTTCTGAAGGTGCCGAAAGGGACAGTCATGGATACAGAGGTCTATGAGGTCAGGAAGGGGGACACGCTCTGGCACATCAGCAAGCGCTTTACGGGCAATCCCTTCAATTATCCCCGCGTTGCCAAGGACAACAAGATCGCAAATCCTGACTTGATCTTTCCGAAGCAAAAAATACGCATCATGTTCGAAGAGTAGAAAAAAAGAGTTCAGTCACGCCAGCGCCCGGTCCTGAACTCCGTGCAGTCGCGCCAGCAAATAAAAAACTCCCTGTCCTGAAGAATGGACAGGGAGTTTTTTGTTCCTCTGTGAAATTGCGATCAGGGTTTGGACTGGGGCGCGACCTGCAGTTCCATCGTATTCGCCGTAGAGCGCGTGACCTGCACGCTGAAGGATCCGAAGTTCCGGAGCAGCAGTTCGTCGGAAAGAGCCTGGGTGCTGCTCTTCGAATCGACCTGGATCACGGCGCTGGTCCCGCTGAAGCTTTTTTCGTGAAGGTCCTTGATGGCGCGCACCTGGCTGCGAAGCACGTCCTTGAACTTCACGAACTGGTCCTTGGTCAGGCCGTTGATGGTGATCAGGATCGAACGCGTGCCGCCCACTTCTTTTGCGAAGACGGCAAGGATCTTCGTAAGCAGTTCCTCGGCCGCCTGGGTGCCCGCCTTCCGGAGCGCCTCGATGCCCGCGGTCTGGTCATTGATGTGCACTGCCGCAGCGTGCGACGTGGCAGAGGCGATCACCTGCCCCGTGTCGGTGCGCACAGCCCGCACCGAAATGTCGGCCTGGGCCGAGAGCATCACGCCTCCGACGCGTCCCGCGATCTTCGATACTGCCTTGCCCACGATCACCACTTCGGCTTTTGCCTGGTTCCCGAGCGTGCGCGCCTGGCCGGCGGAAAGGTCCTGGGTCTGATAGGCCCGGGACACCTTGATGTCCTGCGCCGCCGCCTCATGGTCCACGAACTCAAAACCTTTTTTTGTAAAGACGTCTATGAAGCTGTTCTCCGCAGCGCTGATGTCTACCTGGCCTGACGAAGTCCACCACCAGGCGTTCACCGGGCCGCCGATGTTCTGCTCGGCGATCAGGATCATGGTCCGGGGTTTTGCCATCTGGACGAGCAGAATGCCGATGCCCGAGAGATCGTCTTCGAGCTTGCCCAGTGCCACCTCGGCGGTGATGACAACGCGAAGGAGCTCCCCCTGGGTCGTTTCGTTCATCACGTTATACCGTTTGATATACCCCTTGGTCTGGGCGAGGATCTTGTCGCTGATGAGCTGATAGTTTTCGACCTGTGTCTGGGATTCGATAAGGATGCCGATGGCCTGCTCCACGGCGCGCTTCTGCGCGTCTTCGAGCGCAGCGTCACGGGCGATGTCAACAGCGCCCTGCTGGATCATGGCGACGCCTTCGGCGGTCACGGTGCGTGATTCCTGCGCCGCCGCGTTTTGCGCTCCAGGAATGGTGAAGAGTAGTGCAAGGAACAGTAATCTGATGATGGCCTGCATGATGCACCTCCTGAATGACTTCATGATACAGGAACTATACCAGAGGCGCAGGGACCGGTCAAGAAAACAAGTGATTGATTTTGGGTACTTTTCACCTCGTGAAAAGTACCATCGATCTTATTTGCCGGTAGTGGATGCAACTTCGGATGCGGCAGTCGCTGGCGCAGCTCAGCTGCGTTTTTCGACAACGCTTTATCGTTCTGAGCAGTCAATATCGCGTCATGGATGTCGCGCGGCCCGTTGACGGGATGAATTTTCTGGATATTTTTGGGGAGAGATGCTACAATCGATTTCAATTAAGCATTAAGTATCTGACGGCCGATTTTGTATGTACGCGATCATCTGGAATATTTCGGGAGGGTTTGTTGCCACGGTTATCGGTGAATATCGATCATATTGCCACGCTTCGCCAGGCTCGGCGGGGTGTTGAGCCGGACCCGGTTGCCGCTGCAGTGCTGGCGGAACTGGCCGGAGCTGACGGCATCATTGTGCATCTCCGGGAAGACCGGCGTCACATCCAGGACCGTGACCTGCGCGTGCTGCGGGAGGTGGTCCAGACCAAACTGAACCTCGAGATGGCCGCGACGGAAGAGATGCGGCGCATCGCCCTTGATGTGAAGCCGGAATTTGTAACGCTCGTTCCCGAGAAGCGGGAAGAGCTGACGACCGAGGGCGGACTGGACGTGGCCGGCCGGATGGATGTCCTGCGGGAGTATATCGCTCCTATCGTGAAGGCGGGGATCTTTGTCAGTTTTTTTATCGATCCTGATGAGAACCAGATCGCGGCGTCAAAGAAGGCCGGCGCCCAGTGGGTCGAGATCCACACAGGGACCTATGCGAACACAAAGAATGAAGCAGATCGGGAGCGGGAGTACGTGAAGATCGCCGAGGCAGCCCAACTGGCGGCGAGCCTGGGGTTGCGCGTCGGCGCCGGACACGGCTTGAACTACCGGAATGTCGCCTTGATCGCTGATCTCCCTGAGATCGAAGAGTTGAATATCGGTCACAGCATCATTTCCCGCGCGTCCCTCGTGGGCATGGAGCGGGCGGTGCGGGAAATGGCTGCATTGATTCATATTTGAAGATAGCATAGGGCATGGGGCATAGAGCATAGGGCCTGAGGCGCAGAGCATGGGACGTAAGATACTCTATGCACTCTGCTCTATGCGCAGTATTCGGGGGGTCACATGATCATCGGAATCGGCATCGACCTTGTGAAGATCAGCCGCATTGACAAAGCAGGATCGAATAATGCATCTTTTCTTGAGCGTATTTTCACCGAGCGTGAGCGGGCATACTGCGCGCGCCAGAAATATCCTGCCCAGCATTACGCGGCGCGTTTTGCTGCGAAGGAGGCCCTGCTGAAGGCCTTCGGAACGGGATTGAGCGCCGGCATGAAATGGACGGACATCGAAGTGCTTCACGGTGAGGGCGGCGGTCCCATTGTGAACATTGCGGGCCGGGTAAAGGACCTAGCCGACCTGAAGGGCGTGAAGCAGATCATGCTCAGTTATTCCCATGACGAGGGGTATGCCGTGGCTCAGGCGATCCTGGTGGGGTAAGATTTTCCCGAAAAGATGCAATGAGAGACGGCGTCCCTTGAGCGAAGGGGATGCGTCTCGATCTCGAAGCGTCGGGATGAGCCGTTTTTTGCTCTGTGCCCTGTGTAGCTTTGGTGAGAAGCGGTTCTCTTATTATAGAGTTCCGCATAAATAAAGCAACGAGATCAAATGCCGCCAATCAGCATCCGGCAGCCGACCTCCCTCTCCTTCAAGGAGAGGGCCGGGGTGAGGATGGGCTTGTACCGCGGCCTTTTAATACCCATCCCCACCTTAATCCTCCCCTTGAAGGGGAGGAAACTTATTTTGATCATGGGGCAAAAAGACCTCTTATTGCATTACTTTTGCGGAAGTCAATACTGTGCATCGCATCAACTCACGGCGGCTGAAACGTATGAAGATCGTTACTGCTGCACAGATGAAGAGCATCGACGGCAGGGCCATCGCCAATTTCGGGATCCCCGGTGCGGTGCTGATGGAGAACGCTGCGTCGGCAATTCTCGTTGAGATGGAGCGGTTCTTCGACGGCCTTGCGGGCCTGAAGATCGGCGTCATCTGCGGCAAGGGGAACAACGGCGGCGACGGTCTCGCCCTTGCCCGCCGGCTCCGGAACCGCGGCGTGGCAGTACGGGTTGTGCTGCTCGCCCCCTTTGCTGCCCTGGCAGGCGATGCACAGCTGAACCTCGGGATCCTGCGCAAAGTGGACGTGGAGGTCCTTCCCGATGCAACGCCTGCGTCACTGGCCGACATTCTTGCATGGTCCGATATCCTGGTAGATGCGGTGCTTGGCGTCGGCATCACTTCGGCCCTGACGGGCGACTACCTTCAGGCCGTGCGGATGATCAATGCCTCGGGCAGGCCTGTTGTGGCTGTTGACATCCCCACGGGAGTGAACGCTGATACGGGCGAAGTTATGGGCGAGGCGGTCATGGCGGACCTGACAATCACCATGGCTCTCCCGAAGCGTGGCATCGTGCTTCATCCCGGTGCAACCCATGCCGGTGTGGTCCGCGTTGTTGATATCTCCATTCCCATTGAAGCGGTGGAGCAGGAGAACGTGGACCTGTCGCTCCTGGACAGCGGTTTTGCCTGGGGGCTTTTGGGCCGCCGGAAGCCTGATGCCCACAAGGGGGACTTCGGCCATCTCATGATCATTGCCGGGTCCCCGGGAAAGGCCGGCGCAGCTATGATGGCGGCGCGGGGCGCTCTGCGGGTCGGTCCCGGTCTTGTGACCGTGGCTGCGCCAAAGGGGATCGTGCCGATTATCCAGCAGGTAGCTGAGGCTATGTGCATCCCTGCTGATGAGAGCGTTGCCGGAGCGCTCGGTTCAGCAGCTGTAAAAACGCTGCTCAGAGCTTCTGCGACAATGACAGCCTGCGCGATCGGACCAGGCCTTTCAACGGATCCGGAGACAGTGCAGACCGTCCGGCATCTGGTAGAGAAGCTCGCGATACCCGCAGTGATCGATGCTGACGGCTTGAACGCCCTTGCCGGCTCCCTGGACATCCTCAAGAAAGCACGGGCCCCCCTCGTGCTGACGCCTCATCCCGGAGAGATGGCGAGGCTGCTGGGCGTTTCGTCATCAGAGGTCCAGAAGAACCGGATCGACCTTGCAGCCGAATTCGCTGCAGAGCACAAGGTCACGCTGGTCCTGAAAGGCGCGGGCACGGTCGTAGCCACATCGGACGGTTCTCTCTTTGTCAATTCGACCGGAAATCCCGGCATGGCAACAGGCGGCACCGGCGATGTGCTGACCGGTATGATCGGCGGGCTCCTGGCCCGGGGATATGCGGCAGCGCAGGCCGCCTGCCTTGGGGTATATCTCCATGGGCTGGCCGGAGACCTGGCGGCTAAAGAGAAGGGTGAGACAGCAATGATCGCAGGGGATGTGATCGATAAGATACCGGAAGCGATTAAGCTAACAGAATCAGCCGCAGCATAAGGGGTCGAATATCTCGGGACGCTGATGAATTCAGGTCCGTACGTATAGACTTGAAAACGGCAGTCTGAACACGGAAAAAGCGGATAACCCTGGTCGGGCAATGGCTTTTTTCCTTAAGAGCATGACCGGGACAGTCCCCCTGGAACCAAAGGGGACTGTCCCATGTACCCTTATCAGAAGTTATCAGATTTGATCCGCGTCCAATAGTTTTTGTCGAGATCAGCAGCAGCCATGCTGGACGAACATCAGCGTACCAGACTTTTTCTAGAGGTGAAATTATGCTTACCGCGAAAGACATCATGACGAAAGACGTTATCACCGTAGCACCCGATACATCGGTGGAGGACCTGGCATCGCTGCTGGTTCAGCACAAGATCAGCGGCGTCCCCGTGGTGAATGAATCCGGTGCCCTCTATGGGATCGTGACCGAGAACGACCTCATCAGCCGGAACAAGCGGCTCCATATTCCGACGGTGGTGAGTTTTCTGGATGCCGCCATCTATCTCGAAAGCTCGAAGAAGTTCGAGGAAGAGGTCAGGAAGATCGTCGCAACGAAGGTGGGCGATATTTGTGTGCGCAAGGTGATCACGATCGCGGAAGACGCCACGCTTGCGGACATCGCCACGCTCATGTCCGATAAGAAGAAACACCTGCTTCCCGTAGTGAAGGACGGCAAGGTCATCGGCATTGTGGGCAAACGCGACGTGGTGAAGGCCTCTGCGCGCCGGGCCGATTGATGTTCAGTGTCGTCTCGCCTGCTCCGGAACGGACCGAACGTATCGGAGAGCTGCTGGGCCGCTGTCTCGGCCCCGGCGACGTCGTCTGTCTTTACGGCGATCTCGGCGCCGGGAAAACGTCCTTTTCCTACGGCATTGCCATGGGTCTCGATGTGCGTGAGAAGTACATCACCAGCCCCACCTTCACCTTCGTGAACGAATATGAGGGAAGGGTGCCCTTCTACCATATCGATCTTTACCGTCTGAAGGAGCCCTCGGAACTGGAAGGCATCGGATTTGAGGAGTACATTGATTCCGACGGCGTGACAGTGATAGAATGGGCCGAGCGTGCCGACGAGGAGCTTCCCGCGGGACGGTTGAGCGTCTATCTCTCCCATCTTTCCGAGAACAGCCGCGAGATAGGGTTTCTGGCCGAGGGAGCCCGGTACGAATCGCTCCTGGATGAGTTGAAAAACGAACTGGCCTAATCAGGACAAACAGGAACCAGATCTACCCTGCAGGCACGAAGATTTGTTTCTATTTTGTGTCGCGTGTATCTCGTAACTCATTACGCACCGTCCGGAATTTCACCCGAAATACATGGCTCTTGCGGGGAAGCAAAATCCAGGACAGAACTAAAAGCGTCTCTCGCAAAGCTCGCAAAGGACGCAAAGGAAACCGTTAAGTCGAGGGTTAAAAGCCAAAAGGCTATGCATTTCTTTGCGCTCTTTGCGCCTTGGCGAGAAAACATCCTGCCTTTTATATGGCTTTCGAATGAGACACAGACATCGACGATCTATTGTCGAAGTTATAGGCGTAAGCGCCTCAGAGGAATATCCTGAAAAATGAAGAAGATCGGCATCATAGCCAAGAACATCCCTGCGGCGCACAAGGCTGCGCAGAAGCTGAGCAGCGGGCTGACGAAGAAGGGCCGCCTTGTCCTGATCGACGAAGTGACAGCCCGGGCGATCAAGGCGCAGGGCCATGATCGCGAGACGATCGCGTCCCGCGCCGACATGATCGTTGTGCTGGGCGGCGACGGCACGCTCCTGTCCGTTGCCCGGCTGGTCTGCGCTGCCAAGCGGGGTGTCAGGATCCTTGGCGTGAATCTCGGCAGCCTCGGCTTCCTGGCGGAGCTTTCCCAGAACGAGCTCCATGACCATCTCGAACAGGCCATTGCCGGCAAGCTCGCCGCCGAGGAACGGATGATGCTGACAGTGAGCGTTGTGCGCGAAGGGAAGCGCATTGCCCGGTATACAGTGCTGAACGACGCCGTGATCAACAAGGGCGCCCTTGCCCGGATGGTTGGTCTCGATGTGCTGGTGGACGGCGGCCGCCTGACCACGATCCGCGCCGACGGCCTGATCGTGGCAACT
>MHDZ01000018.1:41105-44770 GCA_001805055.1 Nitrospirae bacterium GWC2_57_13 | reverse complement strand
CCTACTCCCTGTCCGCGGGAGGGCCGATCATCCACCCGATGATCCACTGTTTTGTGCTGACGCCCATCTGCCCGCACACGCTCTCGAACAGGCCCATTGCCCTGCCGGACACCTCGGTCGTGGCGGTGAAGTTGGTCACCCAGAGTGAGGACGTGGCCCTGACCCTTGACGGCCAGATCGGATACGCGCTGAAGCAGAACGACATCATCGAGATCAGGAAGTCCCACTACCGGGTGAAGCTCATCAAGCATCCCTCAAAGGATTATTACGAGATTCTGCGGACCAAGCTGAAGTGGGGAGAGTGATGCTGACCCTCATAAAGCGGAATTGAAAATTGGAAAGTGCAAATTTATAAAAAACGACAGTACAGAAAGCGTTATTATATTGACCACTACTTATCATGGATAATCTGCATAAGGAATTCATTGAGATCGTAGCGGACCTTCGGGCGCACCTGGAGCTTCAGAAAGCCCTCGGCGTCAAGGTGGTCGAAACAGGCGCTTCGGAGCACGTCCGGAATATTTCTGACTCTCCGGCCTCGTCAGCCGCTCCGAAGAGGGAACAGGCTGCGCGGAGCGTTGAAACGCCGGCCTTGTCCGAATCTTCCTCGTTAGGCGCCGTCCGGAAGGAACTGGGCGACTGCACGCGCTGCAGCCTCCATGCAAGCAGAAAGAACATTGTATTCGGCGAAGGCGCAGCTGATGCCCGCCTCCTGTTCATAGGTGAGGGGCCAGGTGTTGACGATGACGAGCAGGGCAGGCCCTTGAGAGGCGAAGCAGGAGGACTGCTGACGAAGATCATCGAGAACGGCATGAAGATCAAACGTTCCGAGGTCTATATTTGCACTATTGTCAAGTGCCGGCCGCCGGAGAACCGGCATCCGGAGCCCGAGGAGATCATGACCTGCATTGCCTATCTCAAAAAGCAGATCGCAGCGATCAAGCCCCGGGTGATCGTGACCCTGGGCAATACAGCAACGCATGCGCTGCTGAATACCACCGAGGGCGTCACGAAGCTGCGCGGCGGCTGGCACGTGTATGAAGGCATCCCGGTCATGCCGACCTTTCATCCCGCCTATCTGCTGCGCGTTCCGTCTGCCAAGAAGCAGGTATGGGAGGATGTTCAGAAGGTGATGGCTGAACTTGAGAAAACCGGCAAACGTGAGGCGTGAATCGGTGACGAGGCCCGTTTCGTTGTTCGGCACCGTCATTCGTCTTAATGACGTTATCGCACGACGTTCGCCGATGCGGGCCTCGTGACCGTTTCCGTTTTCCGCCGACAGTTTTTATGACTGACCTGACCCCCCTCATGAAACAATACCGCGATATCAAGCGGCAGCATCTTGATGCGATCCTGCTGTTCCGCATGGGCGACTTCTACGAGATGTTCGACCAGGACGCGGTAACAGCCTCGAAGGTGCTCGAGATCACGCTCACGGCTCGGAACAAGTCCAAGGGCATCGAGACGCCGCTCTGCGGGTTCCCGTACCATGCCGCGGATGGCTATATCGCGAAGCTCATCAGGCGGGGCTTCAAGGTTGCCGTGTGCGAGCAGGTGGAAGACCCGAAGCTGGCAAAGGGAATCGTGAAGCGCGAGGTGATCAGGGTCGTGACACCCGGCACGGTGCTCGACGCGAACCTTCTGGATGCCAAGGACAACAATTATCTTGCCTCCGTAGCTCCTGCGGCCACCGGATACGGCCTGGCCTTCCTCGACATATCAACAGGCGAGTTTTTCATGGCCGAGGCGGCAGGCGGCGACAGCCTGGCCGAACTCGACGCTATCCTGTCACGGTTCAATCCCCGCGAGATCGTGCTGCCCAAAGCGCAGGAGCCCGACAACGCGCTCATGACCGTGCTGCGTCAGTACACGCAGGTCCTGAACCGCTTCGAGGATTGGACCTTTGACAGCGAGACGGCGAAGCGGACGCTGCTCGATCATTTTAAGGTCTCTTCCCTCGACGGATTCGGCTGCTCGGACATGCCGCTGGGGGTTTCTGCGGCAGGCGCGTCTCTTCGCTATATCGAAGAGACGCAGAAGACAGCTCTCACGAACATCAGCCGGATCAGGGCCTTCCTGCCCCAGGAGCATCTGTTGCTCGACGCCGTATGCCAGCGGAACCTGGAACTGGTGAAGAACCTCTATGACGGCTCCGTGAAAAGCACGCTCCTATCCGTACTGGATTTTACCTCGACGGCCATGGGCGGCAGGAAGCTGCGGGAATGGCTTCTGAACCCGCTGCTAGACCTCGGTGCTATCACAGCCCGCCTCGATGCCGTTGCAGAGCTGAAGGATGATCATCAGCTCCGCGCAGGGTTGACCACCTCCCTTGAAAAGGTCTATGACCTCGAACGGCTGATCAGCCGTGTCTCCCTCGGTGTTGCCAATGCCCGCGATCTGCTCGGCCTTGGCCAGTCCTGTGGGCTTTTGCCCGAGATCCTGAAAGTGATCACTCCCTGCGGTTCATCCTTGATCCGGTCCATGGCCGACGGTTGGGACGGGCTGGACGACATGGCAGCGCTTATCACCAGGGCCATACACGACGATCCTCCCTATAATTTACGGGAAGGCAGGTTGATCAAGACGGGGTTCCATGCCGAGCTTGATGAGCTGCGTTCCATCAGCTCTGAAGGCAAGGGCTTTATCGCCGGGATCGAGAGGAGGGAGCGGGAACGCACGGGGATATCCTCCCTCAAGGTGAGCTACAATAGGGTCTTCGGTTACTACATCGAAGTGACCAAGGCGAACCTCGCGAACGTTCCCGATGATTTTATCCGGAAGCAGACGCTGGCGAACGCCGAGCGCTTCATCACGCCGGAGCTGAAGGAATACGAAGAAAAGGTGCTCGGCGCTGAAGAGAAGATCCTCGACCTGGAGTATCGCCTTTTCCAGCAGGTGCGGGAGCAGGTCGCAGCAGGCACCGTGCGGATTCAGGACATGGCCGGGAAGCTTGCGGTCCTGGACTGTCTGGCGTCCCTTGCCGAGGCTGCGGCTAGAAAAAATTACAACCGGCCTGTGGTGAACAGCGGCGATTCCCTCCGGATCTTCGACGGCAGGCACCCGGTGATCGAAGGGCTTTCGCTCGAGGAGCGCTTTGTGCCGAACGACACGCTGCTGGACTGCCGGGAGAACCAGCTCGCCATCATCACCGGGCCGAACATGGCGGGTAAGTCCACTTATATGCGCCAGGTAGCGCTGATAGTGGTCCTGGCCCAGATGGGAAGTTTCGTGCCGGCCCGGGAGGCAGAGGTGGGGCTCGTGGACCGGGTCTTCACGCGTGTGGGCGCATCGGATTTCATCACCCGCGGCCAGAGCACCTTCATGGTCGAGATGAACGAGACGGCGAACATCCTGAACAATGCCACGGACCACAGCCTCATCATACTTGACGAGATCGGCAGGGGCACCAGCACCTTTGACGGCGTGAGCATTGCCTGGGCCGTGGCAGAGCATATCCATGACAAGGTGCGGGCACGGACCCTCTTTGCCACGCACTATCACGAGCTGACGGAGCTGGCGCTCACCATGGACCGTGTGAAGAACTATTCCGTGTCCGTGAAGGAATGGAATGACCAGATTATCTTCCTGCGCCGCGTTGTGGAAGGCGGCGCTGACCGCTCCTACGGCATCCAGGTGGCGCGGCTTGCCGGGCTGCCCCAGGAGGT
>MHDZ01000018.1:40792-41088 GCA_001805055.1 Nitrospirae bacterium GWC2_57_13 | reverse complement strand
CGAGCCGGTGGCAGCGTCGAAAGAGAGAAAGGGAGACCAGGGGACGGGGAGACGGGGAGACGCGGAGACGGAGGGACGGGGGGAGCCTCAGCTCGGACTGTTCGCGTCTCAGGAGGCTGCTCTGGCCAGGGAGCTTGCGGCCCTCGACCTCGAGGCCATGACCCCCCTGGAGGCGATGAACAGGCTGGCGGAGCTCAAAAAGAAGGCGGAGAAGCATAGAGCATAGGGCAGAGGGCAGAGGGCAGAGGGCAGAGGGCAGAGGGCAGAGGGCAGAGGGCAGAGGGCAGAGGGCAGAG
>MHDZ01000018.1:32862-40779 GCA_001805055.1 Nitrospirae bacterium GWC2_57_13 | reverse complement strand
GAGCAGAGAGCAGAGAGCAGAGAGCAGAGAGCAGAGAGCAGAGAGATTCAAACCCCATGCGCCATGCCCTTTGCGCTATACCCTGTGAGATGTATCCTCGAAACATTCCCTGTTGACACCGGACACCGGTTTCTGCTATTATCCGGCACGTTTTTCATGATATGTTTCTCGAAAGGAGTTACAGCCGCGATGCAGGTGATCTTGAGAGAAGATGTTGATAAGCTTGGAAAAATCGGCGACACCGTGAAGGTGCGCGACGGATATGCCCGGAACTTCCTGATCCCCATGAAAAAGGCCCTCGAGGCCACGACCAAGAACATGCGGGCGCTGGATCACGCAAAGAAGATGATCTCCGACCGGCTGCGTCTCGTGAAGAAAGAAGCCGCCGCAGCTGCAGACAAGTTCAAAGGCCTCTCGGTGACGATCAAGGCCAAGACCGGCGAAGAAGGCAAGCTCTTCGGGTCCGTAACCTCCATGGACATTGCCGAGGCCGTGAAGGCCCAGGGCGTCGATATCGACCGCCGCAAGATCGTCCTTGACGAGCCCCTCAAGCGTCTCGGCGAATTCACCGTTCCCGTCAAACTGCACACCGATATAACCGCTGAGATCAAGGTCTCGGTGGTCGCTGAAGAGTAGTCCGAACACTTCAGAAGGCAGCGGACAGAACACCGAGGACAGACTAAAACAGCGGCGCTCCGTGATCGGGGCGCCGTATCGTGTTGCTCGCCTGTCATCCGTTCTCTGTACTCTCTTTGTCTGAGGTCTCTCCATGTCAACGCAAGCAGAAGTTTCGCTCCAGAAACTCCCTCCCCAGAACATCGAAGCCGAGCAGATGGTGCTCGGCGCCGTCCTGATCGAAAACGATTCCATCAACAAAATTATCGAGACGCTCCTGCCAGATGACTTCTACAAAGAAGCGCACCGGCGGATCTTTGCGGTGATGCTCGACATGTCCGAGGCCGGCGAGGCCATCGACCTGGTCACCCTGGCCGACGCCATGCGATCGCGCAAGGGCCTTGATTCCGTGGGAGGCGCCTCGTACCTGTCCACGCTTGTGAGCCTGGTGCCCACGGCGGCGAACGTCAAGAACCACGCCCGGATCATCCGGGAAAAGTCCGTGCTGCGCAAGCTTATCCGCTCAGCCACGGAGATCGTCACCCAGAGCTACGACGATTCGCGGCAGGCAACGAGCGTTGAAGAACTGCTCGATGCGGCGGAACGCTCCATCTTCGAGATCACCCAGAACAAGATCAGGGAGTCCTTTGTCGCCCTCAAGGACATCGTAAAGAGCAGCTTCGAGACCATCGAGCGGCTGTATGAGCGCAAGGAGATGATCACCGGCCTGCCCACGGGATTCATTGACCTTGACAAAATGACGTCGGGACTCCAACCGAACGACCTCATCATCATAGCGGGCAGGCCCTCCATGGGAAAGACCGCTTTCTGCCTGAACATCGCAGCCTATGCGGCCATGGAGAAGGAAAAGCCCGTGGCGATCTTCAGCCTCGAAATGGCCAAAGAGCAGCTCGTCATCAGAATGCTCTGCTCCGAGGCGCGCGTGGATGCACACCGGCTGCGGACTGGCTTCCTCTCCGACGCGGACTGGCCCAAGCTCACCATGGCGGCAGGCAGGCTTTCCGAGGCGTCGATCTTCATCGACGACACGGCGGCCATCTCGGTCCTGGAAATGCGTGCCAAGGCGCGGCGGCTGAAGGCGGAGCACGGGCTGGAGCTCATCATCGTGGACTATCTCCAGCTCATGCGCGGCAGGGGGGATTCGGACAGCAGGGAACAGGAGATCTCGAACATCTCTCGCTCCTTGAAAGCACTGGCCAAGGAGCTTCAGGTGCCGGTCATCGCCCTGTCGCAGCTCAACCGGGCCGTGGAAACGCGGGGCAAGGACAAGCGTCCCATGCTGGCCGATTTGCGCGAATCAGGCGCCATCGAGCAGGACGCAGACGTGATCTTTTTCATCTACCGCGACGAGGTCTACAACAAGTGCGAGTGCCCCCACGAAGGCGAATGCCTCTGCGGCAGGCGCGGCGTGGCCGAGGTGATCATCGGCAAGCAGCGCAACGGCCCGATAGGCAAGGTGGACCTTTCCTTTATCAATAAATACACCCGCTTCGAGAACGCCGAGAAGCGGCCTTATTGAAAAGGGACAGTCCCCCTGGAACCAAAGGGGACTGTCCCTGTGTGGTCCCCGCCTGGAGGTCGCCATGTCCCGTCATCCGGCAGTGGCAGGTCTTTTCTATCCCGGTTCGGCAGGGGCGCTCAGGAAGCAGGTCGAAGGCTTCATCATTCCCGGCGCAAAGAAGGTGAAGGCCCTCGGCATCCTGTCGCCCCACGCAGGTCTCATCTATTCCGGGTCCGTGGCCGGAGCGGTCTACTCCTCGATCGAGCTGCCCGACACGTTCGTTCTGATCGGGCCGAACCACACGGGCCTGGGCGCTCCCGTCTCCATCATGGCCAAAGGCTCCTGGGAGACCCCTCTCGGCACGGTGGAGATCAACAGCGGCCTTGCTGCTGCCATCATGTCCCATTCCTCCCGGATCGAGGAAGACTCCCTCGCCCATATGCGGGAACACTCCCTGGAAGTCCAACTCCCCTTTATTCAATACTTAAAAGAGAAGTTCACCATCGTTCCCATCCAGATGCTCGACACGCGGCTCCAGACTTGCCTTGAAGTGGGAAGGGCGATCGCAGAGGCGGTCAAGGAGCGCAGAGAGCAGAGAGCAGAGGGCAGAGGGAAAACCAACAACAAAGAACGCCAAACTTCGGACACCGAACTGCCTCCGCTCATCATCGCAAGCTCCGACATGAGCCATTACGAATCTGTTGAAAGGGCTCGGGAAAAGGACCAGCGGGCCATTGGCCGGATACTGGACCTGGACCCCGAAGGGCTTTACCGCGTTGTCCGTGACTCGTCCATCACCATGTGCGGCTACGGCCCTGCAGTGGCAATGCTGTCTGCCTGCAAAGCCCTTGGCGCGTCTAAGGCCAAACTCGTGAAGTACGCCCACTCCGGCGAGGTCAGCGGAGATTATGCCCAGGTCGTGGGATATGCAGGGGTGGTGGTGTGCTAAAAGCTCGCGAACCTCTTCGCAGCTATCAACTTCTCAGTATAAACGCTCATGTACATGATTTCCTTTGAGTATTACGTTATCTTCAACCGTGCCCAATCTGTTTGACTATCGGTCTTCCTGTTGGATATCGTAAATTTTGTTTTAGCCTTTTCCCCCGTTCTTTTCTCTGCTCGGTATCCAGTCAAAAAAAGTTTCGACCAACTTTTTTTTTCAGTATGTTGAGGCGGTCTCGCGACCTGCTGGAAATGCCCCTCGCGTATCATGCGTCCATCGCTTGATACTACTATAAACAGGGAGGGGACATGAATCGCGATAACGTTCGAGGGGTGACACTTATTGAGATGCTTGTTACGCTAAGCATTCTGGCGATACTTGCTGGATTAGCGGGCCCGGGAATGGATCTCGTAAGAAATGAGCAGGTGGCTGGGGTGGCGAAGGAATTAGTCGCTGATATCCAGCGACAGCGGCTTGATGCAATGACAGGAAATTCAGGCAAAGGATTTGGGATCCGATTTGAAGCCTCCGGCACCTATGTGCGATTTCGATTTGATGACTGCAACGATGACTATACCTACGATGCCGACGGTTGCGAGGGCAGAGAAGAAGAGGGCGAGGCTGTCAAAACCGTACTGCCGGGGACGATACTTCTGAAAAAGAGTGACGGATCAGATTTCAGAAACGATGTCCTGATCTTTGACCGGCGCGGGACACCTCGGAGAAATACGTGGGGGTTCGGGAACATGACAATAATTGTCAATCATGCATCAGGTATGGGCGTCAGCAAATGTATTGCTGTGAGTATGTACAGGATTCGTTCCGGGATCTGGAAGTGGAACGACCGGAGTGGCAGGTATGATTGCTTTAAGGATTGAAATATATTAGTATTTGCCTGTTGTTCATTCTCTGAAGGTATGTAAGAGATTACCTACTCTACTTCTTATTTGCCTTAGCGCTAGAACCATGATTCTTATAACATATTGATAAGTGTCATGATTATAATGGTATGCCAGTTGCATGGCTAGTGGTCGAAGAGATGAAGATTTCGGGTTGGGTATGAAACGTGCGCACAGCATAATATGAGGACAGATTACATGGCTCATAGGAAAAATAAGTACGACAGCGGGATGACCCTCATTGAACTAATGGTAGTCATCGCGATAATTGCCATTCTCGCTGTCATTTCCACGCTCAGTATGGATTTCATACATAAGGAACGCGTGACCAGCTCGATCAAGGAGGTAGCCTCGGACCTGAAGAAAGTGCGCATGGACGCCATGACTGCCGGCCCGACGACCGCAGCGCCGAACACGAGGGGCATGGGGATCCGGTTTACCTCTGTCTCGGGTTATGACTTGTTCACGTTCAACGACTGCAGTGGCGACTATCGGTACGAGGTGGACGGGTGCACTGGATCGACCCGGGAAGAAGCAGACACACGTACGGTGACCCTGCCCGCATCGTTACAACTGAAACGGCTGTCCGGTGGCAGTCTCGTCAGTCCTGCGAACGCCCTGGACGACATCATCATGTTTGATCGTTTTGGCCAGGCCCGGACCAGTGAGTGGGCGATGGCTGCAGAAGGCACACCGCTGATTCTTGTCATTCAACATGTGAGCGGCTTGCACGGCAAGTGTATACGATTAGATTCCAACAGCATTCGGGAGGGTTCCTGGAATGGCACTTCAAACACCTGCACGGCAAATTAGGGGCTTCTCTCTGATCGAACTGATGATCGCGGTTGTTCTGATCATGGTTTCCATGCTCGCGATGTTGACGTCTACCCTCATGTCGATAAGTACCAATCTCGAGAACGACGTGAGGAATACCGCCATCAGGGTTACGAACCAGACGGCTGAAGCGCTGCTTGCTCTTCCCATCGAGGATAACGAATTTACCGATGGCAGCGATCATGTGCGGATCCCAGGAAATGCATTACAGAACGCAAAAGGATTTCCATCGACCACGGTAACTGTGCGAGGGTATCAGCAGTCGTATACGATACGATGGACGGTGGTCTCGCAAACGGAAAATGTGAAAGAAGTAGCGATCACCGTGGACTATACGTTCAAGACCCAGCCCCGTACGAATACGGCGGTAATCTACAAGCATAAGGCGATATGACGATGATGACCAAACGCGGTTTTTCCTTGATAGAACTCCTGGCGGTTGTGGCCATTTTTTCGGTGGTTATGGCGGGATTGTACTCTGCTTACAGTGTGCAGCTTCGAGCCGGGGTCAAGGAATACCGGATCGCGGAATCGGAGATGGAGCTCGGTATATCGAGAGGTATTATCGATCGCGACCTGAGCATGGCCGGTTATGGACTGATGGACGACTATGGCGCTGTGTCAGGTTTTACCTTGCCGCGGGCGGTTTCAGCCCAGGAGGGCGGGACTGATCCCGACCAGCTTATACTGATGGGAACGGCCCTCGGCATTGCATCGCGCGCGTCACAGGGTTGGACCTATGCTGATTCCGTTGTGTCGGGCGTGCCCGTTTTCATGACATTTGGCGATGCGCGGGAAGACGTTGGTCTAAACGACCGTGTCATCCTGATGGATCCCAATACCAGAGCATTGCGTGCGGACGGGTCTGTTTGGCTATTCAAGTACAATGGCGCGTCGGCCAATGTGACGCTGATGCCGGAGTCGTCTACTACTCCCTACTCTGACCCGTTCACCGGTATGGTGGTGTACGGCATGAATCGCGCGGGTGAGACCGATGCAACCCAACCGTACAATGCCGTCAGATATTATCTTGCCGATGCCGCGTCATCGGTGCCGCCGCGCACCTGTGCGCCGGGCACCCGGAACCTTCTCCGTGCGGAAAGCAGGACAAACGCGTCGCCCACAGGCGGCGATCCCATGATAAATTGCGTACTGGACTTCCAGGTAGCTCTGGGCCTCGATACAGATGAGAACGGATCGATAGATTTGTGGGACAATGGCGGGGCCACTGCCGCCGGATATGCTGCAAAGGACCTGAACAAGCGGCTGAAGCAGATTCGGGCATATGTGCTCGTGCAGGTGGGTAACAGAGACACCAATTATCTTTATAAGAATCCCGACCCTGATTACGCATCAACACCGGATAAAATACGGGTCGGAGATCTGTACCTTGCCGGCGGCGCCGTAGGCAGGGATTACCCGCCGCTTTCTGCTGAACAACGAATGTACCGATGGCGCGTCGTTTCTTTTGCGATCACGCCGCGGAATGTACGATAGGCCAGAGGGAGAGTACGATGGAAATAAAATCAACAGCGTTCCAGCAGCAAAAACGTACGGGAGTCCGGACCGAGCGGGGCGTGGCCCTCGTGACCGCCTTGATCGTTACTCTCGTCGTCTTTTTGCTGATTATGAGCACGCTCTATGTCATAACCACGTCGACCAGCATGTCCGGGGCGGGAAAACGTTATGCGACTGCCGCAGATGCCGGGGATGGCGTGGTCGAATTGACAAAAGAACTCATAACCGTTATCTGGCGTGACGATGATCGGCCCCCGGCCTTCCCTACGGAACCCTGCGATGGAGAAACATACGATGTTGCATACGCCGTTGCGACTCTGAACACTAAATGCACGCAAACATTGACGCTGCCCGGGATCGGCACGAGTTACACTGCAACGGTTACCATCGAGTATTTGTATGCGGTGGGCCAGGCAGGAAGCAGGATCGAGTTCCCGCCCCGCTATGTTGCGGGCATGTCGGGCGTCGGTCTCTACTACCGGATCATTACGATCGTTACGGGCCCGAACAATACCACTGCGGAAAATTCGGTCCTTTACCGGTTTACGGGATAAGAGATGCATGTTGTTCTGGAGGTAATGAAAGATGGAAAAAGACGCCAACAACTTACGATCAGGCAGTGATTCGCTGCAGAATGATCATGGTAGATTTGCCAGGGCGATTGGGAGTCTGGGGCGTATCATGCGGCATGGCTTCGTGGCTGCGTCGGTAGTGACGCTTCTTGGTCTGGCCGGGGTCGGTTCCGCCCAGGAAGCCTTGGTGAAAGCGGGCGGAACAATGACCTCTGTTGAATCCGGCGGCATCGTCAAGATCGACGAGCGGATGTATGAAGTTCCTTATTCAGCGAGGGTGCAGAATTGGAAAGAACAGTACGTTTCTCTTCAGTCGTTTACGCTGCCGACGCGCGTGTACTTTGAGTATGAGCGAACGGGCGGGCACAACGTAATTCACCTGATCAGGGAAATACCTCAGTAGCTGTTTTGGCAGGGCCGAGAGGAGTGATGTTATGATGAAGTATAAATCCATAAAATATGTGATCCTGCTGGCGATGCTGTTCAGCGCGATCATGCTCACGGTCTCCCCGATGTACGGGGCCGTCCCCACCGAATACTGCTCGAAACCGCCCTTCGTCAGCAATACGGTGCCCCCGAATGTGCTGATCGTGCTGGACAACTCGGGAAGCATGAACGACGGCGCGTATTCGGCGTCCTATGACCCGACACGGTACGTTGCCGGCGACCCGGTCAAGCGAGGGTACTACGGATACTTCGACCCTGCCAAGAATTATGTGTATACGGGAAAATGGGAGGCAACGACCGCCACGATCGGCACCATAGCAAATCCCGTTGCCAGCGGCGACTTTCTGAACTGGGCGACGATGCGCAGGATCGACGTGGGCAGGAAGCTCCTGATCGGCGGCAAGGCAACGCCCCGGTCCCCGAATCCCGGCGCTACCGTGGCTCTTTACGGCGAGACGTCGCCGTCTCCGAGCTGGGATTTTTCCAAGACCGACAGCATCGGGAAAATGTCTCCCTTTCCGGCTTCGAGCTATAGTTTCGAAATGCGGGGCGACAGGCTGTACGTGC
>MHDZ01000018.1:32686-32828 GCA_001805055.1 Nitrospirae bacterium GWC2_57_13 | reverse complement strand
GGTCCCGAGAGCAAACGCGAGTGCGACATGGCTGCCCTATCCGTCCACATCAGCTCTCTATCGAACGATCGATGACAAGACGATAAATGACTCTACTGATTATATCTATCTGACGAGCGGAAATGCCGTCCAGATGTTCAAC
>MHDZ01000018.1:0-32663 GCA_001805055.1 Nitrospirae bacterium GWC2_57_13 | reverse complement strand
GGAGATCACCACAACCATTCAGTCCGTGATCGTCCGGTTCCGGGCCCAGAAGACATCGAACGGCACGAACCGTATCACCGGAGTGCTGAGGGTAGGGGGCACGGATTATTACGATCCGACGAATTACGACAATCTTTCGACGTCATGGAATACTTACCAGTTCACCTGGACGGCCAATCCGAAGCGTCTTGCCGAGTGCATCGCGGCGGCAAGCGCGGATCTCCCCACCTGTTCGGCATGGCAGGCAACGGACCTCACCGACAGTGCCAGCGCCTACTATGTGAACAGCTTCGGCGTGTATAATGTTACGACCGCAAGCTCTTCGCAGTACCCGAAAGTGACCTGGGTGGAGATGTCCGTTTCCCTGACGGCGCCCTCGGGAGGGCCATACAGCACCGTGATCAACTGGAAGGGCGAGGATTGGGCATACGAGCAGGGCATCATCGCCAACCTGGGAGATGAGGCCAGGTTCGGGCTCGCTTATTACAATCAGGGTTCGGGCCAGGAATCGGGTTACACGAACGGCCGCTATGACGCCGGGTACGTGGCGAACATCGTGAACTTCAGCCAGCCGGTGAACATGATCACCACGATCCATAACATGACGCCGAACACCTGGACGCCGTTGGGTGAAACGTTGTTCGAAATGGTCCGGTACTTCAGGCATGACGCGCCTTATTACTCAGGCAATTCTCCGGCCGACTATCGAGTAGGGCCGAGTACCTCCGATGACCCTTATTATTTCGATTACCCCAGCGGGTCGGTCATGCCCGACCAGTATGTGCCCTGCGCAAAATCGTTTATCTTGCTGCTGACGGACGGAGAGTCGACGAAGGACAGAAACATTCCTACGACAGCAACAGGCGTTCCGAGCGGCAAGAGTCTGCAGGATTACGACGTTGACGGCAGGGACGGCGTCACTTATCCGAGCGATGGATCGGACTATCTTGACGACGTGGCATTGTGGGCCCGGACAGTAGACGCCCGGCCGGGTACCTGCACCTCCGACAAAGCGACCTGGACGTTTCCGTGCCTTCCCGGCAACCAGAGCATCGTAACCTACAGCGTGTTCATGTTCGGCCGGGCGTCCCAGCTCCTGAAGGATACGGCCATCAACGGCGGCTTCGAGGATCTGAACGGTGATAATTTGCCGGGCCCGGACCTGCGGGAGTATATGCGTGACGTTTATCCCTACGACGGTGTGCTGGATACGACGAATGACCTGCCGCTCACCTATTTCGAGGGCGACGACGGATACGATCTCGAAGAAAGCATCATCAATGCCATTGCCAGCATCCTTCGGCGCGCGGCTTCGGGCACCGCGGTCTCGGTGCTCACGACCTCATCCCGCGGCGTAGGGTCCATGCTGCAGGCCTACTTCCTGCCGATCAAGCAGGAAGGCGCACGGGAAGTCACCTGGACAGGCTACACGCAGAATATCTGGCTTGACCTGCAGGACAACCTCCGGGAGGATACGGTCCCTGACGCGCAGTTGATACTGGATCAGGACAAAGCGGTCAAGCTGTATTATGATACGCTCTCTTCCGAGACGAAGGTCGCAAAGTTCACGACAGACGTTAACGGAAACAGCGATGCCAGCGTTCCGGGATCGCTCGCATCATGTGATCCGTCGGAGACGAAGAGATTCGGCGAGATATCCTCTATCTGGGAAGGCGGGGCCAAGCTGGCATTGAAGCGGCCGTCAACACGGACCATTTTTACTTCGAAAAAATCCATTGTCGGGACCACGACGACAACGCTGGACAGCACAACGCTGCCGAAGCAACCCCTCTTCAACACGTCCATGTCTGCAACGCTCAAGGCGGCGCTGAATCCCGATGCGATTTATACAGAGGATAACATCGTAGGGTATATTCGCGGAGAATGCCTGGAGACAAGCGCGACCGGAGACTCGGTCTGCGGCGGCACACCAAACGCGACCTATCGTGACCGCCGCATGCAGGTAACCGGCGGCGATACGAACGGGAACGTATGGAAGCTCGGCGACGTTATCACGTCGACACCCAAGGTCTTTTCCAGCACGCCGTTGAACACCTATCACCTCGTGTATAATGACACGACCTACATGAGCTATGTATCATCCGATGCCTACAAGAAGCGGTCATCCACGATTTCATCCCTGGGCTTTATCGGCGCGAACGACGGCATGCTCCATGCGGTGCGGGTCGGCTATCTCAAGAACAAATCCGATTCGTACGGAACAATAGTTTCAACGATTAAGGCTTTGTTCAAGAACTTTTTCACGAGCACCGATGCCGCAAACGACCTTCTTGGCGAGGAGGTATGGGCCTATATCCCCTATAATGCCTTCCCGTACCTGAAATATCTTGCTGATCCGACCTATTGCCATATTTACTACAACGATCTTACGGTGAACCTCCTTGATGTGAGCCTGGGAGGAACGTCCAATCCGAATGCAACGGATGTCAGGGACGCGGGGAGTTGGAAGACGGTGGTGATGGGCGGCATGCGGTTCGGCGGCGCCTGTTCCGGCGGCATCAGCCCCACAGGACCGCCGACCGGAACTCCCGCGAACGTCGGGTTCTCATCCTTCTATATGCTGGACGTCACTGACCCGGAAAATCCGGTTCCCCTGTGGGAGTTCACTGATCCGGACCTGGGATATGCGTCGAGCTATCCGGCCGTCATACGGACGGGAGCTGCCGGCGTGAACGGGCGCTGGTATGTGGTCCTGGGCTCGGGTTCGAAACGGCTTCCCAAAGAGGGACAGGACATCGCCCGGTCGACTACGGGCTATATTTATATTCTTGATCTGAAGACAGGAGCGCTGGTAAAAAAGATCGCTCTTGATCACAATGCCATCGTCGGAGACATTCTTGCCATCGATGCGAACATGGATTACAAATCCGAGCGCATCTATTTCGGCACGTCGTATCTGAGCACGACCTGGAAGGGCAAACTGGTCAGCATTGCCATTCCTGATCAGGACTTGAGCCTCACCTGGACGCCGGCGATCACCTATCTTTTTTCAGGCGATCATCTCTTTACCGCATCTCCCGACGCGGTGCTTGATGAATACCGGAACGTCTGGGTCTACCAGGGCTCAGGGAAATACTACAGCGATGTAGATGAAACGATGTCGGAACCGCAGATATTTCTCGGCATGAAGCACCTTTCGAGCACAACATACCCGCTTACCCTGACGAATCTCACAAACAGGACCGCGACGACTACAACGGGTATCGTAACGGGAACGACGCAGGCCTGCATATATGATTCCGAAAGCGGCTTCGGAATGAAGACAATGGTGACCTCGGTCAACGCCACATCGGCGCAGGCAGCCGTGCCCGCGAACGGCTGGTATGTTAACCTGGCAACGTCGCCCACCGTGGAGCGGGTAATTTCACGACCCCTTGCAATCGGAGGTCTCGTGGACTTTCTCTCCTACAGGCCGAATTCGGACCCCTGCGCTGCGGGCGGTGATTCCTACTTGTATTCTCTTGGATACACAACGGGAGTTGCGCCGGACAATGTTGCTATCCTATCCCCTGATACAACGACAATCATCGTTGGGAGCGGTGGTGGGACCGTTGGGAACAAGGGTGGCAATATAGGCGATGAGGTGCGAGTCGAAAAGGGCATAAAACTCGGCCCCGGCGCGCCACCGACGGGAGAGGCGATCATCATTCCTCCCCCGAAGGAAGGCCAGGAAAAACTGAAGAAAAAGATTCAGGTTGCGACCGGTGTTGTTGTGGAGGCTGAGAATGAGACGTCCTATTCTCTGATATCCAAGATCGTGCACTGGCTGAAAAAGTGAGGATACCGATAGCCGCTTGTCGGGACAGAGAGTCGAAAAACTCTCTGTCCCGTTTTTTTAATGAGAAAGGGTTACGCTTGAAAAAAATCATCGGTTTATTGCTGCTGCTTTCTTCATTAGCGCTGATTACTGCATGTTCGCGCGATGGTGAAACGCGAAGGCAGGCCCCATCAGGCAATGGGGCCACAGCGTCTGCAAACCGCCCCCCCGTTGTCAGTGGAGGGTCCATATACCCGAGCAATCCTGCTGCTGAAAAGCAGCTGGTAGCTCACTATGAGGCACAGGATCCGGACGGTGACTTCATTGAGTATACGTTTCGATGGTTTGTTGATGGTAAAGTGGTTCAAGATGGTCCGGCAGGTTCTCTTAACCCTTCTCTGTTCAGAAAGGGATCGGAAATTTACGTAGAGATTCTTCCTGCTGATTCTTTCTCTCAGGGCAAGCCTTTCAAAACTCCTTCAGTGATGATAGGAGGCACGCCTCCGCGCATTTTATCGATAAACGTGGAGCCCTTGGAGCCGATGGTCGGAGCAGAGATCACCGCAACACCTGAGGCAGTCGACGCTGATGGAGATGATGTGATCTTCCTGTATCAGTGGTTCGTGAATGGGAAAGCAGTGACGGAGACGCCGCAGGGGAACAACCGGTTCGCAAGTGAAGGGCGCAGGAAGAAAGACATGGTGCATGTGGCGGTGATTCCTTCGGACCGGGACTCCCGGGGGCAGGCGAAGGATTCAGATATTATAGTGCTCCGGAACAGTGCGCCGAACATTGAATCCAATCCGCAGTATAGCTTACTGTCGGGAAAATACACCTATCAGGTCGTTGCCAAGGATACTGATGGGGACCGGCTGACCTATACCCTTGTTACAGCCCCGCAGGGGATGAGCATCAACCCTTCTTCTGGCCTGGTCCAATGGGAAGTGCCGAAGCAGGTAAGCGGCAAGGAAGAAGTATTCATCAAGGTAACCGTTGACGACGGCGACGGTGGTTCGGCAATACAGGAATTCTCTATCGTGCTTAACCCATAGCATCAGACGCGGACATTTGCTTATATTCTTTTTTTTGTTCATGCCATTTGACATAACTTGCCTTTTCCTCACCTATAACGTAAAATAATCACCAGTTGCTTTTTCAACAGGCCGATGAACGAAGAGCTGATCACAAGATTCCTGAACTACCTTGCCGTGGAAAAGGGTCTTGCGGAGAACACGCTCCAGTCCTATGAGCGGGACCTGCGCAAGTATCTGGAGTTCATGAACGGCCGCGACCCGGACCGGATAGCCCAGTCCGATGTGGCGGACTTTCTGGCGCGTCTTTCCACAGAAGGGATCTCGCCGGCCTCGGCAGCCAGGAACCTTGCTGCAGTTCGGGGACTGCACAAGTATCTTCTGATCGACGGCCTGGCGAAGACTGACCCTACGTTGAACCTCGAGACGCCGCGGGGCTGGAAACGGCTGCCGAAAACATTAAATAGCGCGGACGTGGAGGCCCTGCTGCGCCAGCCTGATATGGCCACGCTGCTGGGACTGCGGGATAGGGCCATGCTGGAGCTGCTGTATGCCACAGGCCTGCGCGTGAGCGAGCTTGTGGGGCTGAAGCTTCAGGATGTCAATCTCGAACGGGGGTTCCTGATCGTGCTGGGCAAGGGATCGAAGGAGCGGGCCGTGCCCATGGGAGAGACGGCGATTGCGTCCCTGCGGAAGTATCTGGACGCGGGACGGCCGTCATTGCTGAAGGGCGGGGATTCTGAGCATCTCTTTATCAGTTCGAGACGGCGGCCGATCACCCGGCAGATGTTCTGGGAGCGGATCAAGCTCCATGCCCGGACCGCAGGTGTCCGGCAGGATATCTCTCCTCACACGCTGCGTCATTCTTTTGCTACCCACCTGCTGGACAACGGCGCCGATCTCCGGGCCGTGCAGGCCATGCTCGGCCATTCCGACATTTCTACCACCCAGATATATACGCATGTGTCGCGGGAACGTTTGAAGAAGATACACGAGAAGTATCATCCGAGAGGGTAGGAGCAGAGAGCAGAGAGCAGAGAGCAGAGAGATTCATACCCTATGCGCCATGCTCTATGCGCTATGCCGGAAGAACATGCAGATCATCACGAGCCATACGAACGCCGACTTTGACGCCCTGGCTTCCATGCTGGCGGCCAAGAAGCTCTATCCCGAGGCGAAGCTGGTCTTTCCCGGTTCGCAGGAAAAGAGCATGCGGGACTTTTTCCTGGAGTCGGCCTTTTATGCCGTTGACCTCGAACGGCTCAGGAACATCAATGTCGAGGATGTCACGATGCTTATTATCGTGGACAACCGCAATCCCGCGCGGCTTGGCAAGCTGGGCGAGGCCCTTGGCCGTCCGGGTGTGACGGTCCACGTCTACGATCATCACCCTGCGGCGAACAACGATGTGAAAGGTGAGTTCGAGAAAGTGGAAGAGGTGGGCGCCACCACGACGCTGATGGTCGAGCTGCTGCGGCAGAAGGGCGTCCCGGTCACGCCGATGGAGGCCACGATCTACGCCCTCGGCATCTACGAGGAGACAGGGTCCCTCACCTTTGTGTCCACCACGGAGCGGGACGCCCTCGCCGCTGCCTATCTCATTGCGCAGGGCGCGAATCTCAACATCCTGTCAGATTTCCTGTCCCGCGAGCTGACCACGGAGCAGATCTCGATCCTGAATGACCTGCTCAGGAGCGCGAAACAGTACGATATCAACGGAGTGAACGTCGTGATAGCGGCTATGGCCACGCCCCACTACGTGCCTGACCTGGCCGTGCTGGCCCACAAGATGCGGGACATGGAGAGCCTGGACGCGCTGTTCCTTGTCGTCCAGATGGAGGACAAGACGCAGATCATAGGACGGTGCCGCATCCCGCAGGTGAACGCGGGCATGGTGCTGGAGCAGATGGGCGGCGGCGGCCATCCCTCGGCGGCCTCGGCATCGGTCAAGGAGATGACCTACCTTCAGGCCCGGGAGCAACTGATCGATGTTCTGAAGCGCCATATCCGGCCCGGAAAGATCGCCCGGGATGTGATGACCTCGCCGGTCAAGACCATTCCCGCCGGCAGCACGATCCAGCAGGCCGGGGCGGCCATGACGCGTTTTAGTGTGAATGTGCTTCCCGTGATGGATGTTAACAGGGTTCAGGGCTTCATCACCCGCGAAGTGGTGCAGAAGTCCCTGTTTCACGGCCTCGGCAGGCAGAAGGCCGAGGAGTTCATGACCACGGGCATCTCGACCTGCTCTCCAGATTCGCCCATGAGCCGGGTGGAACAGATCATGCTGGAGGAGCGACAGCGGTTCATCCCGGTCCTGGACAACGATGGGGAGCTCGTCGGGGCCATTACGCGTACGGATTTGCTGCGGTCCCTTCATGAAGGAAAGCTGGCTGAGCTTCCCGAGCCCGGCGGAGCAGGTATGCATGCGGGGCGGAACGTGGCGGGCGCCATGGTGGAACGGCTGCCGCGGCCCGTCCGCGACGTGCTGGGCGTGGTGGGAGAAATTGCCGACGAGGCAGGGTTTCCCGTGTATTTGGTCGGCGGAATCGTGCGCGACCTGATGCTGCGGGCCGCGAACCTCGACATCGATATCGTCGTGGAAGGGGACGGGATCGTTTTCGCCGGCATGCTCGTGAAAAAACTGGGCGGCCGGATGAGGGCGCACCAGAAGTTCGGCACTGCCGTGGTGACGCTTCCTGACGGGCTGAAGCTTGATATCGCAACGGCTCGGCTCGAATTTTATGATTCCCCCGCTGCCCTGCCTACTGTGGAACTGTCGTCCATCAAGAAGGACCTGTACCGGAGGGATTTTACGATCAACACGCTGGCCGTGCGGCTCAACCGCAGCAGCTTCGGGGAGCTTATTGATTTCTTCGGGGGACTGCGGGACGTGAAAGAGCGGATCATCCGCGTGCTGCACAACCTCTCCTTCGTCGAAGACCCCACAAGGGTGTTCCGCGCGCTGCGGTTCGAGCAGCGCTTCGATTTCCGGCTGAGCAAGCATACTCAGAACCTGGTTAAGACGGCGGTGAAGATGCGGCTCTTTACCCGCCTTTCAGGAGCGCGCATTTATGCCGAGCTCATGCTCATGTTCTCCGAGGCGGAGCCCGGCAGTCTCTTAAAGCGACTGAGCGACAACGATCTGCTGAAGTTCATCCATCCCTCTGCACGGTACACCAGTGAAGTGGAACTGCTCTACGACCATATCGACGAAGCGCTCACCTGGTACCGGCTGCTCTATCTGGACATCACCGTCGAGATATGGTTCGTCTATTTCCTCGCCTTTCTTGACCGGTTGAAAGATCCGGCAGCGGAAGATGCGCTGGAGCGGCTGTCTGCTCCGCCGCGCATTCGGCGACGGATAAGGAAAGCGCGCGCCGCCTACCGTGCCGTGCTGTATGATTTCTACCGGGACCCTGACATGCCGCCAAGCAGCGTCTATGACCGGCTGCAGCCCCTTGACATCGAGACCATCCTGCTGATGATGGCCAAGGCCAGGAAGGACAGCGCCAAAAAAAATATTTCCCTGTATCTGACCCATCTGCGCACCGTGCGGGTGTCCCTCACCGGAGACGATCTGAAGACCCTGGGCATCCCGCCGGGGCCGAAGTACAAGAAGATACTGTCGCGCCTCAAGGACGCGAAGCTCGACGGGATGGTGGAAACGCCAGACGATGAGATCGCCTTTGTCCGCAAGCTCGCGGAGGCATGAAGGCACGGGCTGTTTTTCCCAGTTGACGCATCAGGGAACTTAAGGCATAGTATAGCGCATGATCTATCTTTCTCTTCTGGGAGGAGTGCTCCTCCTCCTCTACGGCATCAAAATGGTCTCAGAGGGCCTGCAGAAGGCCGCGGGCCCCCGGATCCGCTCATTGCTCCATTCCCTCACGAGCAACCGGCTGTCAGCCGTAGGCTCCGGGGCCTTCATCACCGGCCTGCTCCAGTCCAGCAGCGCCACGTCGGTCATGCTCGTGGGCTTCGCCAGCGCCGGGCTGATGAGCTTCCGCCAGACCCTGGCGGTGATCCTGGGCGCTGATATCGGCGCGACGCTGACGGTGCAGCTTCTCGCCTTTCATGTCTACGATTATGCCGTACTGCTGATCGGCGTCGGCCTCGTCTTTGTCCTGTTTTCGAAGAACGATTTCCGGATCAACCTCGGCACGGGCCTGCTCGGGTTCGGCTTTGTCTTTCTCTCCCTCAAGATCATGTCGGACTCCATGTCGCCTCTCCAGGGTAATGAGCTTTTCCGGCAGGTCATCGCCGCTCTGGCTGATGCCCCCATCGTTGCCATCCTGCTCTCGGCTGCGCTCACAGCGGTCATCCAGAGCAGCGCAGCCACCCTGGGCATCGCCCTGGCCCTGGCCGAGAACGGCCTGATCCCCCTTGATGCGGCGCTCTATCTCATGCTCGGGGCGAATATCGGTACCTGCTCCACGGCCCTGCTCGCGAGCCTCCAGTCGCCGGTCGAGGCGCGCCGCGTGGCCTGGGCCCATGTGCTGTTCAAGATCTTCGGCGTCATCCTTTTTGTTCCCTTTCTCGGCTATTTTCAGGATCTGGTCCTGCTGACCTCGCAGGACCTGTCGCGCCAGATAGCGAACGCCCACACGCTGTTCAATACGATCATGGCGCTGTTTTTCCTGCCGCTGCTGGCGCCGTTCGGCAAGTTCGTGGTAAAGCTCGTTCCGGAAAAGGCGGAAGAAAAGAAATTCGGCCCTCTTTATCTCGACAATCACATGCTCGGAACGCCGTCCCTGGCACTTGGCCAGGCCGCTCGCGAGATGCTCCGGGCATCGGACATCGTGCGGGAGATGCTCGTCGACGTCATCAAGGTTTTCCAATCCAATGACCCGTCGCTCATCACAGCGCTCAAGGACCGGGACAACCTGGTGGACATGCTCGACCGGGAGATACGGCTGTACCTTACGCGGCTATCGGCCGTCAACCTGACTGATGCCCAGTCCCGGCGCGCCGTGGCGCTGCTCGAGGCCACGCGCGACATCGAGAACATGGGCGACATCATCGACCGGAATATCATGCCGATGGCGGTAAAAAGGATACAGAAAGGCCTCATGTTCTCCGAAGAGGGGATGAAGGAGATCATCCTGTTCCATAAGCGCATAATCGATAATTTTGACATGGCCATCTCGGCCTTTGCCGGCAACGACCGTGATCTTGCCAATCGCGTTCTGCGCAATAAGGAGGAGTTCTCAATCGTGGAGCGGGAGCTTGTCCAGGCCCACCTTGAGCGGCTGCGCAAGGGGCTGCGGGAATCGATCGAAACAAGTCATATTCACCTGGACATCATCGGGAACCTTGCGCGCATCAATGCCCATATTACGCACATTATCTACCCGGTGATAGAGGAAACGCGCGTTGCACGGCGCGAAGACACGAGTATCGAAAAGATGTCTGAGCTTTGATCGCAGGTTGAGAGGAATTACCGACAGCGGATCTGCGAAGCCGGCTTCCCGGCATTCACCCCGGAATTTATCAGAGGAGGCAGAGAATGGTCAAACAGGTGCTCGTGAAGACGAAGTCCAAGACGGAGATCCTCGACATCACGCAGTCGGTGCAGAGAATCGTGGGCGAGAGCAGCGTGCGCTCAGGTATCTGCCATATCTATGTGCCGCACACCACCTCGGCGATCATGATCAATGAGAACACGGACCCGAACGTGGGCAGGGACATCCTGAAGGAGCTGAACAAGGTGATCCCCTTTGACGACAACTACGGCCACACGGAAGGCAACTCGGCGGCCCATATCAAGTCCTCGGTCATCGGCGTGTCGAAAGCCGTGATCGTTGAGGAGGGGAGGCTGATGCTCGGCACCTGGCAGGCCGTCTTTTTCTGCGAGTTCGACGGCCCCCGGGAGCGGCGCGTGTATGTAAAGGTCGTAGCGGGCTGAAACAGTGCTGTTCCGCTTCCCCCATGCTGTTGAACGTAAACGTACAAATGCATGAACCTGAAAAGAGCATGTGGCCGCGGATAAGATCGGATAACAGCGGATAAAACCCGAAAAAGAAGCACAGTTGGGGTGACGGCAGCTTCCGGCTGAATTCCTGGATTGATCAGCGGAAATCCGCGTTTACCCCGATAGAAGTTTCTTATTTTCAGCGGAGTGAATCCGCGTCCCACTGTTGTTTCCAGGGTGAATGATGGTATTCATTAACAGCACTATGCTTCATAAGGCCGCGTGCCTCTTCGCTTTCAGCATTCTGACGGTATTGCTGTTCGTCCCGTGCACTGCGCCGGCGCAGCAGTCCTATAACAAGCTGATCGCTGCCGGCGCCGCCGAGCTCCAGAAGGGAGAGTATGGCGCGGCGCGGTCAGCCTTTGAAGAAGCCGTGCGGCTCAAGGGCGACGACCCTGCAGGGCGCTTCGGCCTGGGGCTTGCCTATTTTCACCTGCGCGAGGACCGGCTGGCCGAACAAGAGCTTTCGCGCGTGATCGAACTGAATCCCCGGGAGACCACGGCCTTCCAGGTGCTGGGTGAGCTTTCCTACCGGAATGACGATCTTGAGCGCGCGGCAGGATACTGGGAAAAGGCTGTGGAGCTGAATCCCGGTGATGAGAAGCTGCGCGCCCGGCTTGACCGCATCAGGAAGGAGCATCGTGCCGAGAAGGATTTCAACCGCGATGTGACCAGTCACTTCCTCGTCAAGTACGAGGGGCGCGAAAAGATAGCGGCGGGCCGCATCATTCTGCGGATCCTCGAGGACGCTTACAGCGCTGTCGGGAGGGAGCTGTCGTATTATCCTTCCCGGGAGGTCCAGGTTATTCTCTATTCCGACCAGCAGTTCCGTGACGTGACCGACGCGCCGGGCTGGAGCGGCGGGATCTTTGACGGCAAGATACGCATTCCCATCGCAGGCATCGAGCAGGAAACCCCGGGGCTCAGGCGGCTTTTGTATCACGAATATACCCACGCGGCAGTCCGGAGCATCACGCCCCGTGTGCCTGCGTGGCTGAACGAAGGCCTGGCCCAGTATTTCGAGGGGCCTGAGATCACCGCAGCCCAGCAGGAGGCCCTGCGCCGCATTGCCCGTGACGGGAAATTGCCCCGCCTCAGCGCCCTCGAGGGGTCCTTCATGGGATTGGGCGGTTCTGATGCCGCTTACGCATATCTCTTCAGCCTCTCGGCTGTGCGCCACATGGTGGATCGATACGGTATGTACCGCGTAAAGGCAGTGCTGGATGAGCTTGCCGCCGGCGCTGATACAGGCCGGTCATTGGACCGCGGCCTGCTGCTGTCCTATGAGGATTTTGAGCGCGGCTGGAAGCGCTCCCTGGAATAGAAGGGACAGTCCCCCTGGAAGCAAAGGGGACTGTCCCTTGGTATTTTTCCGCAAGACTTGACATGGCCGCGCGAATCTAAAGATTGCGGTCATACCTCAAATGTACAATTTGATATTTCCAATTTTCAATTATCAATTGCGACCAAAGGCCGCGCTATGGTAGTATTGAGGCATGATCACTGAGGCAGCCGAACATCTTCTTCTCTCCGATTTTGATTATGACCTTCCGGAAGCGCTGATCGCCCAGGAACCCCTGCCTGCAAGAGATCAGTCCCGCTTGCTGGTCCTGGGACGTTCCTCAGGACGGATCGAACATCATCGGTTCCATGACATCCTGGAGCTTCTGCAGGACGGAGATCTTCTCATTGTGAACAATACGAAGGTCTTCTCCTGCCGGCTTCCAGCGCGGAAGCCCGGCGGCGGCAAGGCAGAGGTGTTCCTGCTGGCGGAGCAGGATCCCAATGTATGGCAAGCCCTGGTGAAAGCACCGCCTGCAAGGGGGAAGAGGCTGGTCATTGACGAGGGCGTTGAAGCGGAGGTTCTGTCTCAGGGTGACGACGGGTTGTCAACTGTGCGGTTCCACTGTACCGGCAATATTCGGGACCTTCTTCCGTCTCTGGGTAAGACGCCTCTGCCTCCCTATATCAAACGAGAGCCCCGGACCGGCGATCAGGAACGGTATCAGACGGTCTTCGCATCCCAGCCGGGTGCTGTGGCGGCCCCCACGGCTGGGCTGCATTTTACCGAAGGGCTCATCGAGACCCTGAAACAGCAGGGCGTGCAGATGGCTTCGGTCACTCTGCACGTGGGGCCGGGAACATTCCTGCCCGTGCGGTGCGAACGGGTTGCTGAGCACAGGATGTTCTCGGAGTCCTATGAGGTGCCGCAGGAGACTGCGGTGGCGATCAACAGCGCCAGGTCAGAGGGACGGAGGGTCATCGCTGTAGGCACAACGAGCGTGCGGACCATCGAGACCGCCGCAGGGCCTGATGGGCGCATTGCTGCAGGGAGAGGCAGCTCCAGCTTGTATATCTATCCGGGTTTCACCTTTAAGATCACCGACGGACTCATTACAAATTTTCATCTTCCCAAGTCAACGCTGCTGCTGCTCGTGTCGGCCTTTGCAGGCCGTGAATCCGTGCTGGCGGCCTATCAGGAAGCTGTAGCGAAGAAGTATCGTTTTTTCAGTTACGGCGACGCCATGTTGATCAGTTAATTCTGGAGCAAGCCCCGCCGATGGCGGGACGTAGCGCCACGGGGACGCGGTCCCCTCGGTCCAAAATACGGAAGAGGAACAAGGGAAGGGTTATGAATAACCAGCGCGGCGGTATCCTCTCGAAACTCGTGGTGCTCCCTGTGGGCGTCGCCTTCATGGTCGGGTTTTTCTTTCTGGGCTATTATGTGGGGAAGTACCAGACAAAGTCGGGAGTTCAGATCGATACGCTCCCGCCGCTGCCTGAGGCGGCAAAGCCCTATATTCCCAAGGCCGAGGAGTTTACCTTTTATAAGTCATTGACGGAGAAGGAGGACCGGACCGTTTCGCTTAACCTGAAACCGAAGGCCCAGGAGACGGAGAAGCCCGCCCCCAAGAAGGACCCTGACCCGCCGGCCCGCAAAGACGCAGTTGAGCGTCTCAGGAAGCAGGAGCCTGTTGCTGAAGTGAAAAAAAGTAAACCCGCACCGACGCCCGCGCCTGCGCCCGCCCAAGCAGACGGTCAGCGGTTCACCGTGCAGGTTGCTTCCTACCCTGAGAGGGAAATGGCAGATGAAGAAGTGAAAAAGATGAAAAAGCTCGGATACGCGGCGTTCATCGTGTCCACTGATCTGGCCGACAAGGGGGTATGGTACCGCGTACGGCTCGGCAGTTTCACGAACAAGGCCTCGGCAGACCGGCTTGCCGGCCAGCTTCGCGCAAAGGAAGGGCTGCAGCCGTTGGTCACGTCGGAATAGACAGGAATATCACGCGAGGCGCGTGGCTCGTTCTGAAGGGGACCGGCTCTCTCAGTGAACGTTCTGCTTGTTCACCTGCTGTACGGACAGAGACGTTTCTCCGATAACCTCATTATCGATGCGGTGCTCTATCCAATAAGTGCCGGCTGCGGGAAAGGTGGAATTGAACCGGATGGAGATGTCGCGGTGCCGCTGGGTTTCCGAGAACAGCGTGATCGTGGCCTCTGATTCTGAAAGCACCTGCTCCCGGTCAGGAGACAACAGTCTGATCGTGACCAGGAACTCCCCCTTGCCGCCGGACCATTCGTTCACAATGGCAAAGCGCGGATGCACAGCGGGAAAGGAGTTGGCATAGATGGTCTCGAAGAGCCCCATGAGACTGAACTTGCCGCCCATTTCCTGGCGGACATCATCACAGAGCAGGGTGTAGGAAAGATGCGGTCTCGTTTTTTTCATCGACATGTTTTCACAGTAACATACTGATCCTTCCTCGTCAACCCCGTTGTTGCAGAAACTCATGTGCTCGGAAGCGCATCAATCGCATGAATTTAATGCTGAAGAATCTTTTTACCGGCCTTTCAGGAAGTCGCGGAACAGGAGTTTCCGCAGAACGCGCGGAAATGCGCTGCTTGCCTGAGCCGGCGCAGCTGAATGCCTTGTCTCTTCCTCAAAAATAGGCGGCAACGGGGTCAACCTCGAAAAAGGACGCTCCAAAAGGGGCATCAGCCTGTTTTTTCTTGACAAAATCCGCGGTTATCAGTAATCTAAACGGCGATTCCTATGACGCCCACCGAACATTCACAACTTATCGAAAGCCTCCACCCGCTCGAGATCAAGTTCCTTGCGAGCTTTGCGGAACGTGAAAGTCGCACCACGCCGGAGATCATGGCCGCTTCGGGCCTTGATGAATCGCGGCTTGATATGGCTGCCGGATGGCTCCAGTCAAAAGGCCTGCTTACTATCACCGGCGAACGCGTCACCTCCCTTGTTTCCCTTACCGAGACGGGTACTGTCTACCGGGAACAGGGCGTCCCTGAGTTGCGGATCATCACGGCCCTTCGCGAGGGGAAGCAGATCACGGTCAAGGACATCCTGCAATCCTGGGGTCTGGACCCTTCGGAAGTGAGTTCTGCCGTCGGCGCGTTGAAGGAAGCGGCAGTGGTCCGGATCGTTTCCGGCGGTGTTCTGGCCCTGAATGAAAGCCCCGATGTGGCGCCCTATCAATTTCTTGCCGACCTGATCTCAGCAGTGGCTGCAAAGGATCAGGCTGATCTTGCCGATTTTCCTTCCGACCAGCAGGCTGCCATCCAGGCAAACTATCACAAACGGGGCAAATCCAAGGGCATCTTCCGGATCACTGAAAAAAAGGAACGGTCCTACGGCCTGTCAAAGGAAGGGGCGACCGTTGTTCGGCTTTTACAGCAACGCGGGACCACCGCTGATGAGGTGTCCGCCCTCACGCCGGAGATGCTCAAGACCGGCTCCTGGAAGCAGAAGAAGTTCCGCGCCTACAACATCTCGCTCAGCCCGCCACGCATCGGCATCGGCAGAAAACATCCCTATCGGGAGTTCCTTGATTTCGTGAAGTACAAGTTCATCGGCATGGGATTTGAGGAAATGCGCGGCCCCCTTGTGGAGAACGAATTCTGGGACATGGATGCGCTGTTCATGCCGCAGTTCCATCCTGCCCGCAACATCCATGACGTCTATTTTGTGAAAGACCCCACGCACTGCGGGAAGATCGAGGAGCCCTTTGGCAAACAGGTCGCTGCAGCGCACAAGAACGGCGGCAAGACCGGTTCCACAGGCTGGCGCTATGACTTCGACATTGAGCGGGCCAAGAGGCTGATCCTCCGCAGCCAGGGCACGGCCGTGTCGGCCCGTACCCTCGGCTCGGGCCCGAAGGTGCCCGGCAAATACTTCTCCATTGCCCGGTGCTTTCGCTACGATGCCGTGGACGCGACCCATGCGCCGGATTTCTACCAGGTCGAGGGGATCGTGCTGGGAGAGAACATCAATTTTCGGGCGCTGCTCGGGCTGCTGCAGCTCTTCGGCAAGGAGATCGCCGGGGCAGGGGAATTCCAGTTCAGGCCCGCCTATTTTCCCTTTACCGAGCCGTCGGTGGAACTGCACGTCCGGCACCCTGAACTGGGGTGGATGGAGCTGGGCGGCGCCGGCATATTCCGGCCTGAGGTGACCGCGCCGCTCGGCGTGACCGTTCCCGTGATCGCCTGGGGGCTCGGCCTTGACCGTATGGCCATGGTGGCCCTGGGGATCCAGGACATCAGGGACCTGTTTTCCACGGACCTGGATTTCATCAGGACCAAAAAAATACGATTGGGATAGTTTTGGTCATCCTGGGAAAAGCATTTGGCCATGGATTTACCCCGTTAGAAAAAAGCACTTTCTGACGGGGTTAACACGGATAAACACGGATATAATGTGAACGCGCAGAGGGCATGGCGCATGGAGCAGAGGGTTATAAACGCTATGCGCTTTGCTCTATGCTCTATGCATCTTCATGTGTTCATCAGTGGTTACCGCTGCCGTCTTATAGTCATTGATTATTGCCCTTTGGAGCTTATTTGAGATTTGGGTTTTGTTTTTTGGGATTTAAACGACGATGCCTACAATAGACATTAAAAAAAACGACCTCGAAACGCTGATCGGTAAGAAGCTGTCCCTTGCGGCGCTCGAGAAACACCTGATGCTTGCCAAGGCGGAGCTGAAGGAGTATGTCGAGAAGACCGATGATCTGAAGGTGGAGCTTTCCGACAGCAACCGGCCCGATCTGTGGTCTGCCGAGGGCGTGGCGCGCCAGATCCGCATTGCCCTGACAGGAGCGGCCGAGGACCATCCCTACTTCCGTCCCGGCAGGAAGGCAACGCGGGTGATCAGCGTTGCCAAAGAGATGAAGTCGGTCCGTCCCTATCTTGCCGCCTGCACCGCATCGGGCCTGCGCATGACCGATGACATGCTCGCTCAGATGATCCAGAGCCAGGACAAACTGGCCGACATCTTCGGCCGCAAGCGCACGACGGTCTCCATCGGTATCTATGAGCTTGACCGCATCGCCTTTCCCGTAGAGTACCGGCTGGCAGAGCCGTCATCAGTCTCCTTCACGCCCCTGGGCATGGATAAGGAGCTCACGCTGGCCGAGATACTTGAGCAGCATCCCAAGGGCAAGGAATACGGAGCGATCGTCAGGCCCTTTTCCGCCTATCCGGTGCTGATCGACAGCATGGGCCGCGTGCTGTCCTTTCCGCCCATCATCAACAGCCGGGATATCGGTGAAGTGAAGCCAAGGACACGGCAGGTGCTGATCGAGGTCACGGGCACGGACATGCGGATGACGGCATTGACCCTCAACATCCTGGCCGCCGGTTTCTATGACCGGGGGGCGGATATCGATCCTGTGCTGGTAACGTACCCCTATGCCACTGATCTCGGGAAACGCGTGTCCTTCCCGGTAAACATGTCCCGGCCCGTCAAGGTTTCCCTCGCATCGTTCCAGAAGGGGCTGGGCGAAAGGGTCCTGGCAGCAGATGTGAAAAAGCGGCTCGCCTCCTACGGCCATGCCGTGAAGGGTGCAGGCGCAATGCTTTCTGTGACAGCACCGCCCTATCGAGATGACATCATGCACAGCGTGGACCTTGTGGAGGACTACGCAATCAGCAGGGGATACGAATCCTTCAGCCCCCTCATGCCAGAGCAGTCCACGGTAGGGTCCCTGTCTGGTCTGGAGCTTCTGTCCGATACGGTCCGCGGCCACATGACGGGCGCCGGCTTTCAAGAGATCATGTCCAACATCCTGTGCGCACGGGCAGAGCTGGACGATGTCCTGTCTGCAGGAGAGCGGCTCGTTGAGGTGGAGAACCCCATGTCCCTCGCCTACTCTGTCCTCCGGAACCGCGTGGTCCCATCGCTTCTTCGCGTGGAAGCGGCAAGTTCCAAGGCCTTTTATCCCCACAGGATCTTTGAAGCAGGGGAAGTGGCCGTGTACGATGCTGGAGAGAACATGGGCTCGCGGACAGAGCTCCATTGTGCCGCGCTCCACTCGCATCCGGCAGCCAACTTTTCCGAGATCCAGTCCTCTCTCGATATTTTGCTGTACTATCTCGGCATCGAGTACCGGCTGGAGCGTGCCGAGCACCCGCTCTGTCTTCCCGGTCGGTTCGGCAGGGTGGTTGCAGGCGCCACGGATCTGGGATTCATCGGTGAGCTCGCGCCATCAGTTCTCGAAAAACGTCAGATCACCATGCCCTGCGCCTGCTTTGAGATCAATCTGAACGCGCTTTTGGGTGAAGTAACGAAAGAGTCGTAGGTGTCGTGCTGATTTAGTCCTTCTGAATGTTTCTTCTTTCGAGCCTCCGAACTTATTCATTGTCGGAGGTCAAGGGCTTTGAGTAATTTCTCTCCTGTCTGAATGCAACCTGCCGTTGTGAATGCCTGTAAACGAAAAAGTCTGGAAACCTTTCCTTTCTACTGGTAAAATGACAGCATAGACGTAAAGTCGGCGGCATTATCCACAGGACATTCGGACCTTTCCGTTACGGAGGGGACCGGTCAATGGGAACCGATGATTGCAGCCGGTTGGCAGGACAGGTGTTCCCGTGTAGTTTTGTCAGCTTGTTCCCCGGGAGCTGAATCCTGAATACGCGCTGTCGGAGGACCATTCTCCTGGCCATGGAGGATGTGACTGACAGGAGTGAATGATATGAACAGAAAGTCCGGGATGCCGGATCTTGCGAAACTCCGGAAAAGCGCAGAACAAAAGCTCGGGAAGCAGCTCGGGGAATCGATAAAGCTTTCCGCCCCTGAGGCCAGCCGGATCATTCAGGAGCTGCAAACGCACCAGATCGAACTGGAAATGCAGAACGATGAGCTGCGCAGTGCCCAGGAAGCTCTTGAAGCATCGCGCAGTAAATATGTCGAGTTATATGACTTCGCTCCTGTCGGTTATTTCACCGTTGACGCGCGCGGGTTGATACGGGAGGTAAACCTGACCGGGGCACAGCAGCTTGGGATCGCGGGCCGGTCATTGATCGAAACCTCTTTTATCAGCTTCATGGAAGACAGTGGGGACCGTCGGACCTATAGCGCTCACCGAAAGGAAGCGTTCAGGACCCAGGCCCGGCAGATCTGCGAGGTCAGGCTGAAGAAGCGAGGCGGCCCGGCTTTCTCGGCTCAGCTGCAGAGCATTGCCGCAGAGAATATCGATGAAAAGGCCGGCTGGATCCGCACGGCCGTGGTCGACATAGAAGAGCGTAAGATACTGGAAACAGAACGGGAAAGACTCATTGGCGAGCTGCAGGCTGCATTGTCAAAGCTTAAAGTGTTAAAGGGCCTGCTGCCCATCTGCGCATGGTGCAAGAGCATACGCGATGATGAGGGATATTGGCAGCAGGTGGATGCGTATATCACCACGCATACGGACACATTATTCACCCATTGTCTATGCCCGGCGTGCGCGGAAAAAGTGAGCAAAGACCTGCCGAAAAACGAATGAAATCCGTGATTGGGGAAGAATAAAAGACGTGTGCAGGACCGTCATGACAAAAAACTGCCCGAGTGCGGGCGGGTGAATGTATGAAAAAGACCAAAACATCTCAAGACAGCCTCGCAGTCCTTCGCAGGAAGGCGGAGAAGAAGCTCGGGAACCGATCGAAGGCAGCGGAAACACTCTCTGCCATTGAGGCGCAGCGCCTTATCCAGGAGCTGGGAACGCACCAGATCGAACTGGAAATGCAGAACGAGGAGCTGCGCAGGGCGCAGGCAGAGCTTGAGGAGTCGCGCAGCAGATATGTCGAGTTATACGATTTCGCGCCCGTCGGTTATTTTACCATTGACAGGCACGGATCGATACGCGAGGCGAACCTGACGGGCGCGCAGTTGTTGGGCGTCGGCAGTCATTCATTGGTCAATGCCCATTTTGCCGGTTTTCTGGCGAGTGATGATGACAAGCGAACATACCGGAGGCACGTGAAGGAAGCGAGCGATACCCGCGTGCGGCAGACCTGCGAGGTCAGACTGAGGAAAAGAGGCGGTCCTCCGTTCTACGCCCAGCTGCAGAGCATCGTCGTGGAACAGGGCGGTGAAGCAGCCGGATCGATCCGCACTGCCGTGATCGACATCGAAGACCGCAGGGTGCTGGAAGATGCCTTGCGCGCCGCCCATGGCGAACTGGAAGTGCGCGTCAAGGACCGGACGGACGAACTGGCCGAGGCAGCGGAGTCGATCGAGCTGTTCCAGGGACTTATCGAGCAGACGAATGATGCTATCTTTCTTCTGGACGTATCATCGGGCCGATTCGTCGATTTCAATACGTCTGCCTGCAAGTTGCTGGGATATACTCGTGAGGAGATGAGCCGCCTGGGCGTCACGGATGTCACCGTGCATATTTCCGACCGTGCCACGTGGATGGAACGGGTCCGTGTGCTGAAGGAGAAAGTGTACCGGGTTTCCGAGACTGAGGTACGGCGGAAGAATGGTTCGAAGATAATCATTGAATTGAGCAGCAGGTATATCGTTCAAGGTGGTCGGGAGTATATCATTACCGTGGCCCGCGACATCATGGCACGGAAAGAAACTGAAAATGTGCTCAACGCCACGAACGCCCTGTTGAGGGAGTTTGCCAAGCAATCATTGAGGAAGGAATACCTGGACGCCGTGGTCGACATTATCGGTGATTGGAGCGGCTGCCGCTATGTGGGGATCCGGATCAAGGATAGAACGGGGCATATACCCTATGAGGCGTACCGGGGATTCAGCAGGGAATTCTGGGAATCCGAGAATATGATCCTTCTGAAGGAGAATCAATGTGTCTGCAGCAGGGTAATGTCCGGCGCCATTGAGGCGCAGGACAAACCAGCTATGTCACCGGGAGGGTCGTTTTATTCGGGAAATACAATGAAATTCATCGAAGGCATGTCCGACAGGGAGCAATCGCGTTATCGGGGCGTCTGTATAAGGAACGGATTCACCTCCCTGGCGATCGTTCCCCTGCGGCACCGGGGATCGGTCCTCGGCGCGATCCATCTGGCAGACGAACGTGAGGGAATGGTTTCGCCAAAGTCGGTGGAGTTCATCGAGACCATGACGACCCTCATCGGCGAAGCCGTCAATCGGTTCGATATGGAGGACGATCTTAGAAACAACTACAATGCCCTGCGGGAAAGCAGCGAGCTGATGTCCCAGATGTTCTCCAATATCCATATTCATATCGCCTATATGGACCCCGGCTTCAATTTTATCAGGGTCAACAGGAAATACGCCGAAGCGCACGGCCAGGATCCTAACTTCTTCGTCGGGAAGAACCATTTCGACCTGTATCCGCACAGGGAGAACGAGTCCATATTCCGGCGCGTCGTCGAAAACGGCGAGCCCTACTCCGTGTTCGAGAAGCCCTTCACCTATACCGAGCAGCCTGAGCGGGGTACCACCTACTGGGACTGGAGCCTCCAACCGGTGAAGGACGCTGAGGAAAAGGTTGTTGGGCTTGTGCTGAGCCTCGTGGATGTCACGGAACGCAGGAGGGCCGAAACGGAGCGTGAGCTGCTCGTTGCGGCTGTCGAGGCAGCAGCCGAGGCTGTAGTCATTACTGACCTTCGCGGAAACATCGAGTATGTGAATCCGGCCTTTGAGCAGATCACCGGCTATGGCAGCATGGAGATACTGGGAGGGGACCTTCATATCCTGGACAGCGGTCATCATGGCCGGGATTTTTACGAACAGCTTCGCGAGGAGCTGCGGCGCAACGGGGTCTGGCGGGGGATTCTTGTGAACAGGCGAAAGGACGGAACGCTGTATCACGAAGACTGCACCTATGCGCCGGTCAGGGATGCTGACGGCGAGGTTGTCAATTACGTTTCCATAAAACGGGATGTGACCGAGAAGATGCGCCTTGAGTCCATTGCCCAGGCTGTGGACACCATGAACAGCATCGGGTTTATCTTTTCCGGCATACGGCACGAGATCGGCAATCCCGTAAATTCCGTAAATATGATCCTGGGTGTTCTGAAAGCAAAGCTCGGAGGGCTTTCACAGGACGCGATACGAGAGTATGTGGATCGGGCGCTCGGCCAGATGGGGCGGGTCGAATACCTTCTTAAGTCGCTCAAGAATTTTAATTTATACGAGACGCCGGACATTCAAGCCGTTGAGCTCACTTCCTTTCTGGACAAGTTCCTTTCCCTCGTATCCGAGGATCTGCAGAAAAAGGGTATTGCCGTCGACGCGGCCGTGTCTTCCGGAGCGGAGCAGGTAGCGGCAGATCCCCGGGCGCTGCAACAGCTTCTCCTGAACGTGCTGACGAACGCATCGGACGCGCTGGAAGGTCGTGAACGCCCTTCTGTCGCCATCAGCGCTTCGAACGCCGGAGGGCTCATACGGATACGCGTGCAGGACAACGGGAGCGGTATGAGCCGCGAAGAACAGGAACGCCTGTTCACGCCCTTTTATACGACGAAGGAAAAGGGCACAGGGCTCGGGCTCGTGATCGTCAAAAAGATGATCGCCCGCATGCATGGGACCGTAGCAGTGGAGAGCCGGAAGGGCGAAGGAACAACCATCGATATATTCTTGCCGGAGGTACTGCGTGAGCGCACAGAGCTGGAAACGAACACTACTGATCATTGACGACGACAGGGTATTCTGCGACGCCGTCCGGGATTATTTTTCAGATGAATCCGTCGATGTCGTTGCAGCGCATACCGTGGCCGACGGAAGGGCTGTTTTCACCGGCCGGCGGGTGGACGTGGTGCTGCTCGACCAGAAGTTGCCTGACGGGGAAGGTCACAGCCTCTGCACTGCCATACTCGAGTACAATGACGAGACAAAGATCATCTTTGCGACTGCATTCCCCAGCTTCGAGCATGCCGTCAAGGCCCTTAAGGCGGGCGCCCATGACTATCTCTCGAAGCCTTTTGAGCTTGAGGAACTCGGTCTTGCCGTGCGGCAGGCCCTGCGTATGATCGAATTGGAGCGGTACGAACAGCTTCAGAACTATGAACGCAGCAAGGCCGTTGATGAGGCGGTCATTATCGGCGGAAAGGGCCTCTCCGAAGCACTGCGGCTCGTGGAACTGGCGGCTACAACGGACTCACCGGTCCTGATAACGGGGGAGACCGGGACAGGTAAGACCCTTGCGGCAAAGGCGATCCATTACCGGCGCGGCGCGGCGCAGGCGCCTTTTGTCAGCATCAACTGCGCAGCGCTGCCGGAGACCCTAATCGAAGCCGAGCTCTTCGGATATGAGAAGGGGGCCTTTACCGGAGCAGTAGCGTCCAAGCGGGGCTTGATCGAAATGGCCGAAGGCGGGACGATCTTCCTTGATGAGATCGGAGAGATGCCCCTTCATACTCAGGCGAAGCTGCTGGGCATCCTCGAGGACAGGCAGGTGCGTCGGCTGGGTGGAGTGTCGAGCCGTCCGGTCAGCGTGCGTATTATCGCGGCCACGGGCGTAAACATGGATGAGACCCTTGGAAGGGCCTTTCGGAAGGACCTCTACTACCGGCTGAGCGTTATCCGTATCCATCTTCCTCCTCTGCGGGAGCGCCGTGAAGACGTTCCCCTGCTCTGTGACCACCTGGTGCGCCAGCTCACCAGCAGCCGGGTAGTATCGCTCGATGCTTCGGAATATGCCGTTCTTGCCCGATACGACTGGCCCGGCAATGTGCGTGAGCTGAAGAACCTGCTGGAGCGGGCCGTTCTTCTCCAGAAAGGGGAACAACTGCGGCCTTCTGAGCTGCTCGGCGACGGCGCAGCGCGTTCTCATGTCATCTCTTCGCGGTCAGACAGCGGCGGAGAGACGATAGACACTCTTGCGGACCTGGAGCAAAGGCACATCCGTTTCGCCCTTGGACAGCGCTCGGGCAATTTGAGCCAGACCGCACGTGCTCTGGACATCTCTCTCTCAACACTTAAGCGCAAGTTGAAGCAGATGGACTAAAAAGACCCGTCAGCCCAAAATGAACCATCCAGATTAATCCGCTCTGTTATTTCCTCTTTTCTTAAAGCCTGCAACTCATTGATATGTTGGTAGTCATCAATCGCGGAATTATGGCACATCCCTTGCTTTAGCAAAGGGAATATGCCGTACTTGCATATACAGGCATGCACTCATAACGGAATGATGAAAACAGCGAAAACCATCCTTGTCGTCGATGATGAACCGGAAAGCCTCAGGAGCCTGGGTGAAGTGCTGAGCGACATGGGATACGAAGTCATCACCCGGCCATCAGGCATTGAAGCCCTCAGTGCAGCTCAACGTGCTGAAGCCTGCGATCTCGTCATCACTGATTTTCGCATGCCCGGTATGAATGGCCTGGAATTCATCACGTCACTGCGTCAGTTTATGCCGGAGGTTCCGGTGATCATGCTGACGGCTTACGGAGACATTGAAACCTATTTCAATTCATTCAGCCTGGGCGTGTTCGAGTATATCAACAAGCCCGTCAGCAAGGATGAGTTTGAGCGAGTTGTCGAGGCTGCGATCCATGGTCCGCCGGACCAGCAAGCCGGCAGTAGGGGAAGCGGCAGGAGGGCCGGATGAGCACGTCGGCCGGCCAGGGCGCTGTTATGTGTTTGTTCAGAAGATGGAGGAGCCCATGCGTGAAGAACTGATGCAGGAGATGGATCATGGGGTGGCAGAGCTTTCGTTCGACGATCAGCCGCGCATAGCTGATGAAAGCGGACATGATCGTGATGAAGACGACGGCAGGGCGGAGACAGCAAAAAAGCAGTCCGGTGAAGACATTGACTGCGTGAAATTGTATCTGCAGGAGATAGGCCGAACACCGCTGCTCACCTTTGCCCAGGAGCAGGAACTGGCAAAGCGGGTCTCCAATGGTGATCAGGGCGCTCGGTCATGGATGATCGAAGCCAATTTACGGCTGGTGGTCTCCATCGGGAAGCGGTATATCCACCGCGGACTCGATTTTTGCGATATCATCGAAGAAGGCAATCTGGGCCTGATCCGCGCGGTGGAGAAGTTCAAATGGGAAAAAGGGTACAGGTTCAGCACCTATGCAACCTGGTGGATCAGGCAGGCCATTGAGCGCGCTATTATCAACCAGACCAGAACCGTGCGCCTGCCTGTTCATATCGCGGAAGAGGTAAATAAGTTTTCCCGAGCGGCCCGGCGGCTGATGCAGTCCATCGGCCGGCAGCCCCATGTCCCGGAGATAGCGGTGAAAATGGAGATATCCGTCGAGAAAGCACGGACGCTGGCGCAGCTTGCGCGGGAAACGGTCTCTCTTGATATGATCATCGGAGATGAAGAAGAGGACACGCTGCTGGATGTCATACGGGACGGCCATGCCCCGTCGCCGGAGCACGTTGTCGACGAAGGGAGGGTGCGGGACCATATCGACGGATGGCTCACAAGCCTGTCGAATAACGAGCGGCGGATAATCGAGCTCCGGTTCGGTCTCAATAACGATGAGCCGAAGACGCTGGACGGCATCGGCAAGGAATTCGGCATCACGCGGGAACGGGTGCGCCAGATCGAGAGCCAGGCCATCGGCAGGCTCAGGACCCTGACGCGGAGACAGGGTATCGGAGCAGCCGAGATGCTGTGATCCAGCGTCCGTCCGGAATGAGGATATGCCGTGCTGACGCGGCACGGTCGATGGTGTACGCGACTTAGAAACGCTGTAGTCTGTTACAAATCATAATCTTTTCAACAGGGGAAGAAAAACTTCTTTGACGCTGATTTACACTGATTGAGCTATGAAGAATCCTGATTTTTCACAGTTGTTTATCCGCCCTTATCCGTGTCAAAGCGTTTGCTTATTTGATTCCAGTTTGTCCGGTCAGGTCATCCGGATCCGGTCAGGCCAGGTATAGATGTTCATCCGGTCCCCGCGGGCAAATCCCACGAGCGTGATGCCATTGTCTTCGGCGTAGCTGACGGCCATACAGGATGGCGCGGCACGGCTGATGAGGATCGGAAAGTTGTTCCTCCCCGCCTTGGTCATGATTTCGGAAGTCACCCGCCCGCTCGTGAGCAGGATCTTGTTTTCCACGGAAACCTCCTGGAGAAAAGCCTTTCCGATCAGCTTGTCCACGGCGTTGTGCCTTCCGATGTCCTCGGAGAAAAAGAGGATGTCCTTTCCGTCGGACAGCGCCGCGCTGTGCACCCCCCCGGTCTCGAGATACAGAGCGGATATGTTCCGGAATGTTCGGAGGAGGATCCTGATGTCGTTGAGGGACATCGAAGACCCCTTTGCCTCGTTCCTCCTGTCCAGGTCGGTGCGGTAGCTTGTGAACGTGATGCCCTTTCCGCAGCCTGAGGATATAGTTTTCTTCTCGAACATCTTTTCCCAGTCCGCAGGCATATCGGCAAGCTCGATCAGTACTGCGGGATCGCTCCCGCTCACTTCCAGTTTCCTGATCGCGGCTTTATCACGCAGGATGCCTTCGGAAAGGAGAAAGCCGACGGCCAGTTCCTTCAGTTCCGTCGGTGTGCAGAGCAGCGTGACAAGGGGCTCGCCGTTCAGGACAAGCCGGACCGGAAGCTCGGTCGCCACTTCGTCAATGACGCCCTCGACGTCGCTGCCGGAGATTTTGAGTATGAGTGCTTCTCGTTTTGCGTCCACGGCCGGAATATACCACGCGGCGCTGCAGGGAGCAAGGGAGTTTTGATAGCCTGGACCGGAGTGCTTGGGCAAAAGAAAACCCCTGGATGATCCATCCAGGGGTTTGTCGATTCTTGTGGTCGTTGCGAGGGCTGTTAGAAGCTCAGGTTCAGCCGAAGCGAGTACATGTTCACCGTGGCAAAATCGGCTTCTGCAACGATGTTGAAGACGGGCAAGAGGCTCATCTTCAGGCCCACAAAGGCCTTGGTCTCGGAAATATCTTCTTTCTTTACGACGAGAGTGGCATTGGGGTCTTTTGAATCGCTGGTGATCCAGACCTGGGCGACTCCTGCATAGGGCGTCAGCATGGCAAAGCCCTTGCTGATCGAGACGTCCAGCGATTTCGTGTCGAGGTCAAGCACGTCGACGCCGGAAAGCTTGGTGTAGGCGCCGCGCAGCGCAATTGCCGGCGTCAGGGTGCTGCCTCTCAGGATGGCCCATTTGATCTCACCTCCCGAGAGTTGGATATCACTGTCAGGTACCTTTGCGTAGACGTACCCGAAATCAATGGGTACCACCGGCAGGCCGACCTGTACATGAAGCTTCGGGAACACAAGGGAGCTTGGAATGTCTGTTCCTGCGAGCGACCAATATGGTTCTGATCGGTCGATGTTTACGACAGTGGCCTCAACGCCGATATCAAAGCCAGGCAGAAGCGTTGTACCCAGAGGCTCAGCCGGTGAAAGGGGGATGTAGCTAAGGGCGAGTCCGATATCCGTGCTGAGTTTCTTGAACTGTTCCTGGGTGAGAGCTGGATCGAGGTTGATAATGGTTTTTCCGAAGGCAGGCATTGCTGTAAGAAGCAGGACGAGAACCAGTAGTGCGATGCGTTTCATATAAGTCTTCCTCCTTAGTGAGAATCATCTGAATTTGACGAATACTATTGTCTTGCGAGAAAATGTATTCAAAAGGTATCAAATAGGACCTTTTTTGTCAAGGTATTATTCCCTCAACAAGGTATTTCCATCTTGACAAGCACGGCGGCTCTGCTATAGTTACTCTCATGCAGATTACCCGCGAAGGCGATTATGGGATACGAAGCGTCCTGTATCTTGCCCGGCAGCCTTTGAAAAAGGTCAGTTTCGTCAACGAAATATCGGAAGAGTACAAGATCCCGCGCAGCTTTCTCGCAAAAATTCTTCAGAAGCTGGTGAAGGCGAAGCTCATCCGGTCCTACCGCGGCGTGAAGGGCGGGTTTTCTCTCGCGCGGCCGGCAAAGGAAATATCCATGCTGGACGTGCTCGAGGCGATCGAGGGCAGGCTTGCGCTGAACATCTGCGTCATGGAGCGAAAGAAATGCAATTTCTCGAAGCAATGTTCCGTTCACGGAGTATGGATGACCGCCCAGTCGAAGGTCGTCGACGTTCTGAAGAAGGCCAACTTCGATGACCTGGCAAAGCAGAAGAGCTGATTCGGACGCTTAAAAACATCATGTACAGTAAGGTTATACCTTAGCTTCAAGCAATCCCGCGTTGGCGGGGTTGCCCTGCAAAATATTCAATACCCGTGCAGTGACTCCTTTACATTGTTTCCAAAAAGCAGCTTGACAGCGAGTGGTTTGTGTGATAGAAAGTGGACTTGTTAAGTCCTGCTTTAAAAAATCTCACGATGCAGCCGAGGTCATGCCCATGCCAGTGGATACTACGTACGACTATCGTGCAGTAAAGGGATTCGCCCTTTCATCGCTTTTCTGGGCCGTTGTGGGTTTGCTGGTCGGCATTCTTATTTCGCTCCAACTCGTCTATCCCCAGCTCAATTTCGGGCCCTGGCTCTCCTACGGAAGGCTCCGTCCCATCCACACGAACGCCCTGATCTACGGTTTCACCGTGCCGGCTGCGTTCAGCATTTTCTTTTTTCTTGTCCAGCGTCTCGGCAGGACGACGCTTGCCTTTCCGGGTACGGCGCGGGTCCTGCTCTGGGTCTTTAACGCCGCCATCGCGCTTGCAGCCCTGTCGCTCTTTGCGGGGATGAGCCAGAGCAAGGAGTATTCCGAGCTTGAATGGCCCTTTGACATCGGCGTGGTCGTACTATGGGTCGTCTTCGCTATCATTATCATCGGCACGATCGTCCGCCGGAAAGAAGAGCAGATGTACGTTTCGCTCTGGTATATCCTGGCCACTATCGTCGGCGTGGCCATTGTGTACATCGGCAACAATCTGGCCGTGCCCGTTTCGCTTTTCAAGTCCTATTCAGTATACGCCGGCGCAAATGACGCGAACGTGCAGTGGTGGTTCGGCCACAATGCCGTGGCCTTTGTCTTTACGACGATCCCCCTGGCAGTGTTCTACTATATTCTGCCCAAGTCGACCAATGCGCCGCTCTACAGCCACCGGCTCTCGATCATCGGCTTCTGGTCTCTTATCTTCGCCTATCTCTGGACCGGCGCCCATCACCTCATCTATACACCGCTGCCCGACTGGATCCAGACCGTTGCCATCGCCTTCAGCATCTTTCTGATCGCTCCGTCCTGGGCCTCGGTCATCAACGGCTACGGCACCATGAAAGGCGAGTGGGGCCAGATGCGGTCCAACTATCTCGTGAAGTTCATCATTCTCGGCATCACGTTCTATGGTCTCCAGACGCTCCAAGGCCCAAGCCAGGCGATCCGCGCTTTCAGCGCCCTGATCCATTACACCGACTGGGTGCCGGGCCACGTACACATGGGGACCATGGGATGGGTGACCATGACGCTCTCCGCCGGTTTTTACTATATCTTCCCGAAAATCTATAACACGGAACTTTACAGCATCAAGCTGGCGAACCTGCACTTCTGGTTGGTGCTGGTAGGTCAGCTCATTTATTCCGTCACCATGTGGATCACAGGCATCGCACAAGGGGCCATGTGGCAGGCGACCAATGCCGACGGCAGCCTCAAGTATTCCAACTTTTTCGAGACCCTTACGCCGAATTTTCCGTTCTGGAACATGCGGACCCTGGGCGGGATCATCTTCCTCAGCGGGTTCATCGTGTTCGTGTACAACATCATTCAGACCGTGCGGAAAGCACCGGCAGCTGCGAGGGCGTAGAGGCACGGTCTTCGCAGAGAGCAGAGAGGGGTGAATTCTATGCGCCATGCGCTATGCCCCATGCGGTAATTCGGAGGATAGGCCATGAACGTTGACAAAAATCCGGTCATATTCATCATTCTCGCGGCAATAACGATCCTCGTGGGAACGCTGATCACCACATTCATTCCGCTCTTTGCCGGCATTACCGCGGTCTCGACGGAGAACATCCGTCCCTACACGGCACTGGAACTTGAGGGACGCGATATTTATATCCGCGAAGGATGCAATAACTGCCATACCCAGACCGTGCGGCCCTTGCCCTTTGAGACTGCGCGCTATGGCAGCTATTCCGAGCTCGAGGATTCAGCCATCGACCGGCCGCATCTGTGGGGATCGAAGCGAACGGGCCCCGACCTGGCGCGGGTAGGAACGAAGTATCCCGCCCAGTGGCACTATATGCACATGAAGAGCCCCCAGAGCATGTATAAGAGGTCGAACATGCCGCCCTATCCATGGCTCGGGGACAGGAAGCTCGATACGCGGTATACGGCAAAGAAAATGAAGGTCCTCGATTATCCCTTCCCAGGCAAGGACGCAAAGGATCTCGACGGCAAGACCGAGATGGACGCCCTCGTGTCCTATCTCATGCGGCTGGGCAAGGAAGTGAAGGGAACGCCATGACGGTCCAGCAGTGGCTCTATTTCGGCTTTACCGCGCTTCTGGTGGCTGTCCTTGCCGGAATCATTGTCTATTACTTCCGGCGTAAGCGGAAGGACCGGCTGGAGCAGCCGAAGTATCGCATGTTGGACGATGATAAGTAGATTATGGATCGAGCCGACCATGTCGGCGTTAAAGGTACTTTACAGGTCAACATCTTGAATTTTGAGTCAAATGTTGAGTTGAACCAAAAAGCAAATCTGTATTCTCGCAAAGGCGCCAAGCTCGCAAAGAAAGGCTGATTCTCTAGGTTTAAAACCAGGATAAAGGGTTTCCTTTGCGTCCTTTGCGGGCTTTGTGAGAGACGCCTTTGATTTTGGTTTTGTTTCATCGGTCTGAGGCGTAACCTCGCTAAGAATTACGGTTCATTAATAAAGATAACGGCAACGCGCCCCGCCCCGTTTCCAAATGGTAGATGACGCGGGCCCCGCTCCCCCGGCCCGCTTCCTATTTTTGTTTGATCCGGGGCGGGCGTGTCATACATCTGTATTGATGCGGGACGGAGACGGGGGTTGCCCTGGTCCAAAAAGGGAGAGACCCATGGCAGACTTTGACGGCATTAAAGAGCGGGAACAGGGCAAAAAGAAGATGCCTCTCGGCATGACAGTGTTCTTTCTGGGGCTGGTGATCTGCGGCCTTGCCTATATGTACCTTTTCATGCCCGCAATCACGGGCTGGACCCAGACGGCGCGCTACGAGGCGAAAATAAAGGCCAAGGAGGCCGCAGTCACGGAACGCGGGAATGCCGATATGCATCCCGAAACCGAGCACCAGCAGATGGTTGCCGCAGACAAGGGCCGGAAAATCTATCTCGCCGAGTGTGCGGTCTGCCATGGAGAAAAGCTCGAGGGTGGCATCGGACCCGGCCTCAAGGGACCGAAGTTCAGATACGGCGACGGCCTTGCTGACCATGTCCGTGTGATCACCAAAGGAACCGCGCAGGGCATGCCGGGCTTTCCGCAGCTCGGAACCGCAAAGATCAAGAGTGTCGCAGCGTTCATCCATACGAGTCATCAGCATTAAAACCGTAATTCCGCATTCTTTAATGATGGATTTCAAATCTAAGCGCCTCGCGGCTGCCTGGCTTCAGACGGCAGTCATCGTCAGTCTTCCCTTCCTGCGCATCAAGGGCGAAAGCGCCCTACGGTTCGATGTACCGTCCCTGAGTCTCTTCTTTTTCGGCTCCGTCCTGCCCATTGGAGAATCGTTCTTCTTTCTCCTGGTGCTACTCCTGTTTTTTGTCGGCATCATGCTGTTCACCGTGCTCTTCGGCCGCATCTGGTGCGGTTGGATGTGCCCCCAGACCGTGTTTACGGAACTATCGGGCATGCTCGGAAACGCTGCGGTCAAGGCGCTGCGCTATCCCGCTGCCGCTCGTGCGGTCGAGCAGGCCGTCCTTCTCCTGTTTTCTCTATTCGTCTCGGCAACCCTTATCTGGTATTTTGTCTCTCCCTATGAGATGATCAGGGGAGTTCTTGCATGGTCTCTTGGTTCCTGGACCCTGGGTTCCTGGGCCTTCTTCTTCGCGCTGATCTATCTGGACCTTGTCTTTGTGCGCCAGAAGTTCTGTGCTGCTGTCTGCCCTTATGCACGTATGCAGAGCGCTTTTTTCGATCATCGGACCCTCACCATCGCTTTCGATCCTTTACGCGAAGAGGAATGCCGTAAATGCGATGCCTGCATTCACGCCTGCCCGGCGGGCATTGACATCAGGAAGGGGCTCCAGGTCGAGTGCATCAACTGCGCCGAGTGCATCGACGCCTGCACCGACCGCGTGTCCCTTATCGGCAAAAAGTCCTTGATCGGCTATCATTTCGGGATCGCCGATGCGACTCAGAAACGCGCCCGCCCTCGCGTCATCGGCCTGGCAGCGCTCATGGCCCTCTTGATGGGGTTACTGGTCTACACCATTGCCGCGAGAGTTCCTATGGAGTTCTGGGTTACGAACGAGACGATGACCAACAGGGCAACGGATGTGTTGTCGGGGCAGAACCGGTATAGCCTGTTTATCGAGAACCGGAGTCGTGCCTCTGTCCAGTATCAAGTGGGCATTTCAGGATTAGAGGGAGCAGTGCTGATAACTCCACGAAAGCCCGTGGACGTGCCGGCACATGGGTCTCTCCGTCTGGATGCGCGGGTCATAAGCCCGTTAAAAAAGACGGCAGGGGATGCTCTAAGCTTCCGGTTCGTGATCGAGCAGGTTGGCCGGCCCGAGGTGAGGGTAACACGCGAAGCAGTGTTCATAT
>MHDZ01000017.1:13356-51012 GCA_001805055.1 Nitrospirae bacterium GWC2_57_13 | reverse complement strand
GGCCGCATGACGATATGCGCGACTTCGCGGGGCTGGGGCAGGATCGTCCGTGGCTCGCGGGCCTGCTGACGGTCTTTCTGCTGTCGCTCGGCGGATTTCCGCCGACCGTCGGCTTCGTGGCGAAGTGGTACATCTTCAACGCCGCCATGCAGGAACACATGGTCGCGCTCGCCGTATTGGGCGTCTTGACGAGCGTCGTGTCCGTGTTCTTCTACCTGCGCATCGTCGTCATGATGTACATGGTTGACGAGCCCGCCGAGGGCCGCCGGCCGGCTGTGCCGGTGATGGTGGGCGTGGGCTTGCTTGTGGCGGTGGTTGGTGTGTTCTACTTGGGCGTGCTGCCCGGCCGGTTGCTGACGATCGCCGCCAACTCGGTGGCGTCGATTTTCTGAGTAGATTAGATGCCGAAGATCCCAGGCCGCGTTCTGCCCGACCAGCCGGTCAATCGGCCGCTGGATCGGTTCTGGCCGTACGCGGATTTGCCCGAGCAGCCGTCGCAGGAGGAGCTGGAGACACTGCATCCGGAGTTGCGTGAAGCGCTCTTCGGCGCGGAGTCACTGCCGTTTTCCGTCACGCTCTCATTCCCCGTGTTCGACGGCGATGGTTACGGGAAGGCGATGGAACTCGCGCGCGGCGCCGATGATCTCAGAGCCATCGGCACGGGGTTGACCGCGCGGCATTTCGCCACGTACTTTCCAGGCAAGAGTCCGTCACGGTTGAGGGATTTGTGGGACGTGGTCCATGCCGTGCCGGGGTGCGAAGTGCTGGTCGACAACAAGCCCGTTCCCTACGCCAGGGAGTTGTGGCTGCCGATGATTTGGCTGCTGATTCGGTAGGGGATCGCGCGTCGTGCGAGGAAGGGACGGGGCCGGAATCGCTGATCCCGGCCCCAGTTGCGTGAGTTCAGTTCGCTTTGGTGACGTCGCCCGCCTGCGGCCCCTTGGGACCACTGGTAACGTCGAACTCGACTTCGTCGTTCTCTTTGAGAGACTTGAAGCCGTCGCCCTGGATCGCGGAAAAATGCACGAATACATCCTCACCGGAATCCTGAGTAATGAAACCAAAGCCCTTTGCATCATTGAACCACTTTACTTTGCCCTTTGCCACGTGTAACCCTCCTTGTGATGTGAAACAAAATCTCAAGACACACTATACTGCCCTGAGGGATCTACGCCATACATTCCTGCATGACGATGAAACAGGGACTACCATACCAAAAAGCCCTGTACCTGTCAAGCATTTTTCCGCATAAAAACGCATACAACCGCCGCGGCTCTCACCACGCCAAGTGCTATTCAAGTCTGCCGATACCGCCTTTCCCGTGGTCCGCCGCATAGACGGCCCCGTCCTCATCCTCGCCGAAGGTGCTTATCGCATAGCCCGTCTCCAGCAGCTCTTTTGATTCCCAGACACCGCCGGTGCGACGCAGACCCCAGACGCGGCCGGAACAGTAATCACCATAAAAATAGATGCCGCGCAGACGAGGATGGTTTGTGCCCCTGTACACCGCTCCGCCCGTCACCGAGCATCCTTTTGAATGATCGTACTCGGCTACCGGCGGCACGAGCCCTTGTTTTTTGCAGGTCTTCGCCCGGAAGCAGTGGCTGCCTTCCATGATCCTCCAGCCGTAGTTCTCGCCGCCCCGGCTCCCTGCCGGCTGCACATTGATCTCCTCGTATTGGTTCTGTCCCACGTCGGCGATGAACAGATCGCCTGTCTGCCGGTCAAAGGCAAAGCGCCAGGGATTGCGCAGGCCCAATGCCCAGATCTCTGGCCGAAAGCCTTTTTTGTTCACAAAGGGATTGCCCGGGGGGAGACGGTAGGGGCTTGTTCCCGATTCAACGTCGATCCGCAGGATCTTGCCGAGCAGCGTGCCGGCCTTCTGCCCGTTGTTCTGCGGATCGCCGCCTGAGCCTCCGTCACCCATGCCGATATACAGGAACCCGTCAGGGCCAAAGGCGAGCTGGCCGCCATTGTGGTTCGCATAGGGCTGCCCGATGGTGAGCAGGACCTCTTCGCTGGCAGGGTCCGCAGTGTCGGGGTGCCCGGCCACCCGGTACCGCGCCACAACCGTGTCGCCTGAACGATCAGTATAATTGACGTAGAAGTGTTTCTTCGAAGCATAGGCAGGCGGAAAGGCAACTGACAAAAGGCCCCGCTCCCCGCAGCAGCCCACGCGGTCGCGGATGTCCAGGAAGACCGTCGGGAGCAGGCTGTTGTCCCTGAGGATCATGATCCTTCCCCGCTGCTCAGTTACAAAGATCCTGCCGCCCCCATCGCCGGCATGGGTGATGTGCGTGGGTTTGTCCAGGCCCTGCACCAGCGGGGTTATGGTGACCTTGGGCCACGGAGCGCTCTCGGCCGGTTCCGCCGCCCCCGAAGCGCTTGCCGAAAGAAGCAGGATTGTAATGGTGAAGAGAGCACATCGATCCATTGTTTTGCCCTCCTTGCATTGATGGGAATACTATAAGCATACCACATCAACCTGAAAAGAGCATTTGGAAGCGGATGAACCGGAAATGCCATCTCGCGCAAAGCCGCCTCCGCTCCCCCGGCTCCGTTTCGAGAGTCCCGCGTCCACTACTATTGGCAAAGGTGCGGGACCCGCTTCCTATTTTTTGTTTGATCCGGGGCGGGCGTATCTATTAGCATATGATGCGGAACGGAGAAAGACTCAAAGCGCGTAAAAAATGGGAGCACTTTTTACCACGGAGCCAGGTCGAACAGAGAGAATAACAAAAGTCGGTATTTCTCGCCAAGGCGCCAGGGGCAGGACTTGCTATCAGCTGTCAGCTATGAGCTATCAGTTCCTGACACCTGACCGCTGAGCGCTGCTCCAACCTTTGCGTCCTTTGCGAGCTTTGCGAGAGACGCCTTTAGCTTTTGGCTTAACGCCCGCCTTACCAGGGATCACATGCCGGACAGGACGCGCACATATTCTTCGTAGGGGATCTGCGATCGCCAGATGCCGAGCATCATGGCAGCGCCGATGATAAGATAAAAGATGCCCAGCAGGACGACCGGAAAAAGGGCGGGGTGCAGGATGCTGCGGCGGCGGCCGGAAGTGATGGTGACATCCAGGGCGCCGGGCGCCGGACAGGATGCGACGCAGGTCAGGCACCCGAAGCATTCGGCGGAACGAATTGCCTCCTGCTTTTCCACGTCGATCAGCGACGGACAGTTCCGGGAACAGGCCCCGCAATGAGTGCAGGCCTGTTCAGTTCGCTCGATCCTCGCGGGACTCCAGCGGCTCAGCAGCCCCAGGAGTGCCCCGTAGGGGCAAAGGTAGCGGCACCAGACGTTCTTGTAGAGCAGCGACAGTATCCCGATCACCCCGATCACCCAGAGGGAGAGGGTCGAGATATTCGTGAAGAAGAGCATGGTCTTCACATCTGCGATCATATAGTAATCGCTGATAAAAAAAAGCAGCATCATGTTCGGCGCCATGGCGAACCCGATGAACAGGAGAAAGAAGGCCATCAGGATGTATTTGAGCGATCGGAAGGACCCGTCCGTGAACCGCTCCATCCGGAAGTTCCTGCCGAAGATGCGTTCCCCGGCCATCCAGACGTACTGCGACAGCGTGCCCACAGGGCAGATCCAGCCGCAGAACCCTTTTTTCACCAGGACGGAAACGGCGACAATGGCCGTGAACATCACGAGCCCCGCAGGATGGAAGGGCTCTACGATGCCGGTGAAGAGTGCATACTTGAAGGACATGAACCCTGCAATGGGCAGAAAGGCGTCGACAGCGTGCGGCCGCTCAACAAAGGGATTCCCGGGTGTGGTGAAGTGTTGAAGGAAAGCAAAGAACCGGTAGCCGATATGCACCGTAAGCAGCAGGAACAGGGCCTGCACCCCGTACCTAACCATCTTGATGTATGCGCGATCCGGCCTCATGAAGACATGATAGCTCATCGATGCGGCAACGAGTATGATATGGATCATGCCCATGGTACAGCCATTCATGCTTTTTTTAGCCGCAAAGATGCGCAAAATTCGCAAAAGGATTTTATCTTTTTTTGCGCTTCTTGTACCTTTTAGCGGCTCAGGGGTGTATGTATGGGCTCTTTACTGAGAAAACGCTCTGGTTTATGGGCTAGTTCCGACCTTCCGGGTGAGAAGGATATAGACCGTAGGGATCACGTCATCCGCCCGGCCCTGTTCCGCGCCGATGAAATCGCCGGGTATCTCAGGGAACAGCGTGTCGCCTTCGACCGCTGCCTTGACGCATGTCAGATAGATCCGGTCGGCTAGATGGATCGTCCCGGCATAAACCTCGCCGCCGCCGCCGATAAAGACCTCTGCCTCGCCCGCGCAGGCCGCGAAAGCGGAATCAAGATCGTGAACGATATCGCAGCCTTCAGCCTGATAGCCACGCCGGCGGGTCAGAACGATGTTCCTTCTTCCCGGCAGCGGCCTGCCGATGCTCTCAAAGGTCTTCCGGCCCATGATGACCGTATGGCCGCGGGTCATATCATTGAAGCGTTTCAGGTCCGAGGGGATATGCCAGGGCAGGGCGCCATTGCGCCCGATCACGCTATTCTCGGCAACTGCGGCAATAAGAGAAATTATCATGCGATATCCTTGCCAGGACAAGATCCTTGATGCCGGGGCCTATAACGGGCCTCAAGAAATCCCTATGCTATTTCTTTTCAACACCTGTCAGGTTCACGCGACTGTGTATAACATCACGGCTTTGGGCCCTGCGACAAATTTTCAATTTGCTATTTCCAATTTCCCATTTTCAATTGCCACGCGAGGCCGCGCTCATGCCTTCCCGTCCAGGTACTGCTTCCGCCTCGGCTCCGGGAACCGCTCGATTGCGTAACGCAGCATGGTCCGGGGCATGCGGCGGTAGTGCTTTTTAAGAAAGGCCTCTTCCGCCCGCTGGTCTCGCTTTCCAATTTCCCGAAGCATCCATCCCACTGCCTTATGGATCAGGTCCTCGTCATCATCTCGCAGCATCGCGGCGATCCGCAGCGCATCGCCAAATTCGCTGCGCTTGATATAGTGGAACGTGGCAAGGATGGAGATCCTACGCTCCCAGAGATGATTCGAACGCGCAAGCTTCTGCAGAGGCGCCCTGCTCCGCTCCCTGAGCCAGGCGCCCACGATATGATGGGCCGAAAGGTCCACGAGGTCCCAGTTGTTTATGAAGCGCGTGTTGCCGACATAGAGGCCGTACACGCTCTTCTTCATTGCATCGTCGCCCTGATTAAATGCGTCGATCAGCAGGAACAGGGCGAGCAGCCGTTCTTCATGGAAAGGGGAGCGGAGCAGCCCCAGGCAGTGCGTGAGCGAAGTTCCCCTATGCTGTTTCGCGGTGTTCCTGATGGCAGGCACGCGGACCCCCAGGAACCGGTCGCCCTCGCCGTATTCGCCCGGCCCGGTCTTGAAGAAGCGCTGCAGGATCGACGCATCCGTGCGGTTCGCCATCTTCCGGAATTCAGCGCTGATCTCCTGCGAGGTCATGGCGCAGACTCCCGGCGGGTTGGAGGAAGGCGCTCCAGCCGGTAGTTCTTGAAAAACTCCCACATGAGCGCCGCCGTGTCAGCGTCCCTGTTCGATCTGCCCGCTGCCGGTGCAGTCCCGCTCAGAGCGGAATTTCTCCCCGACGGCCAGGCGTGGCCGCCCCCCAGCACTTCGTACAGCACGACCTCGACACTGCCCGCGCACCGGCGGTACACTTGCTTGCGCACCCGGGTCCCGTCGTCAGGGTCCAGGTCCGGCTCGTCAGTGATGCTCGGTGTGTTCGAGCAGCCGTTCTGAGACACCCAGAAACTGACCGTGCCGGAAACGGACATGACCCGGCCGAGGGCACGGGACCCGACCCTCACCTCCCCGCCTGCCCAGGGTACGATGGCATCATCGGTCCCGTTGATCATCAGCACGGGGATCGAACGGGCGGGAAAGCACCCGCCTGCCAGGCTCTCCGGCATGGCTGCAATGACCGGTGCAACGGCTGCGATCCTGTCCGCCAGTTCGCAGGCCAGGCGATGGGCCATCATGCCTCCTTCCGCAACTCCTGCGGCATAGACCCGATGCCGGTCGACGCCAGCGCTCTCAACCAGTTGGTCGATCAACGCTGCAATAAATCCCGCATCATCAATGTCTTGACGGTGAGCGCGAAATCGCTCCACGTTCCTGCCGTCGTTCCAGTGATGGCTAAAGCCGTCGGGATAGACTACGGCGAAACCCTCCCGGTCTGCCAGGCCGTTCATGCCGAAGATCTTCTCCAGGTCATCGCCCTTACCACCGCCGCTGTGCAGAAGGATCAGCAGGGGCACGGGATGAGCGCTGTCCTGTCCCGGAGGGAGGTGAAGGAGATACGAACGCTCGATGCCGTTGACCGAGATCGTTTTCCGCAGGTCCACGGGCGGCGCGGCTTCCGATGCCGCTTCCTGCCAGCGCGGGGCCGCACATCCGCTGCCCAGCAGCATCACCATGCCCGTGATCACACACAGAAGGATTATACTATACTTACTGTTTCTCAACTCCCGCCTCCGAAAAGTAGTACTAACTCTTGACCGCGCTGCGCGTCTGATGGGAACCCGATGCCTTCCGCTGCCCGTAGACGACGATCATCAGGGCAGGCGTCAGGAAGTAATCGGCGATCAGCGCCAGGACCACGGAGGAGCCCGTGAGCAGACCGAAATTGATCGTATTCTTCATCTCCGCTGCAGTGGTAATGAAGAATCCCGACGCAAGCACCACGCTCGTGATCAGCATTGCCCGGCCCGTGGTCAGCATGGTGTTCATCACCGCCTGCCGGACGTCGCCGGTCTGCTCCATATAACGCCTGAAATTGTGCATGAAATGGATAGTATCGTCCACCACAAGCCCGATCGCGATGCTCCCGACCAGGATCGTCGACATGTCGAGCGAGATGCCCAGCCATCCCATCATGCCCATGACGGCCATGATGGGTATCAGGTTGGGCACCATGCTCAGCAGCCCGATCCGTACCCTGCCGATCAGAACGATCATGAGCACGGTGATCACCGACAAGGCGATGAGGTAGCTCTTTGCCATGGTCGTAATGACATTATGGATCATGCCGGTGAAGAGCGCCATCACACCCGTTGTGGTCACGGTCGCTTCCGGGATGACCTGCACAAAATGATCGTGAACGATATCAAGAAGGACCTTGTACACCATGGCGTCGTGGAAGGGCGATTTGATGGTGAACCGGACCGTGCGGAAGGTCGTGTCCACCACATCCTCAAGGTCATCGGAGCCGCTGCCTTCAAAGAGCAGGAACTCCTGGGCGACCAGCTTTCGGTCCTGCGGAATGGCGTAGAACTCCGGCCGGTTCTCGTTCAGGGCCTGGTGGATCTCCTTCAGGATAGCCGTGATCGTCCAGGCCTTGCCGATCTGCAGCTCACCGACAGAGAGGCCGGACGCAAAGTCCACGGAGTGCTCAAGGCGGTTCAGGACATCCGGGTCATGGAGCCCGTTCTCCCTTCCCGTGTCGATCATCACCTCCAGGGCAACAGCGCCCTTGAGATGCTCATCAATGACCTCCGTGGCCTTCCGGATGGGATAGTCGTCGGGAAGCCACTTCAGCCCGTTATGCGAGAACCGCAGGCTGGTCATGCCCGCAATGGACAGGAGCGTAATGACCGCGGCGATCCAGATGATCTTGAGAGGATTGTCGCAGGAAAACTTCGCGATGCCCGCGAGCAGGCGCTCCATCGCTGATGCCGTGCCGGCCCGGCGCAGGGCCGCCCTCCGTATGGGGAACAGCGCGAGCAGCGCGGGAAGCAGGACGACCGTGTAGAGCAGTGCGATCATCACGCCAACAGGCGCGATCAGTCCCATGTCAACGATGGGCGCTACGTCCGCTGCTATGAATGACAGCAGTCCTGCTGCCGTAGTGAGGCTCGTCATCAGCACGGCCAGGGCCGAGTGGCCCAGGGCATAAGCAATGGCATCCTCCTTATCTGCCCCCCCGTCATAGCGGAAATAGAAGATCGCAAGAATATGAACTGAGTCCCCCACCCCCACGACGAGCAGGAAAGTGGGCAGGATCTGGGTAATATGGGTCATAGGCAGTCCCGCGGCGGCCATGATCCCGAAGGAGGCAAGCAGCGAGAGGATCATGGTGAGCAGGGGATAGATGACTCCCGAGAGCCGCCGGAACATGACAAAGAGAAACACGAAGACTGCAAGCAGGGAAAGGGGGATCATGGTCTGGAGCGTCTTGTTAATCCCGGCCTCGAGATCAGCGACGATCACCGGTGTGCCTGCGAGGTAGACCCGAAAGCCGGGACCGTCGTAGTGCTTCAGGACGTCCCGGATCGCGTCGACCATCTCACGGTTCTGCTGGTTGCTGAGGTACAGTCTGCTTCGTTCGGCCGGGGCCGTGGGGGCCCGTTCATCGAATCCTGCAAACACATCGACGTCTCCCGCGGCCAGGTAGGTCTGCGCTTTGAGAATGATAGTGGTGAAGGTCGCATCCTCGGAGACCAGGAGATCACGGTAGAGGGGATTTGACAGAGCCCGCTCCCGAAGCGCCCGCAGTTCCCGGCCCGTCCGCGGCCAGTGCTCCAGCAGGTCTTCAACGATCAGGGTATCGCCCTTCCCTCGAGTGTCCCTCGCGTTGATCAGACTCGTGATGTCGTCAAGATAAGGCACCCGGGTCTTCAGCTCATCATGGAGGGACTTCAGCTGAGCGAGGAAACCCGGATCGAACACATCAGGCCCCTGCACGGCGATGACGAACAGCTCGTCCTTGCCGAACTGGTCCTTGAAGGCGTTGTACTCGACAAGGGCCCGGTCGTCCTTTCGAAAGAAGCTCTCGTTCGTTGTATCTATGGAAAGCTTCGGGAGGAATGCCGCAGGAATAACTGTAAACACTGCCATGAGCAGCAGGGACTTCACCCGATTGCGGTATACCAGCCTCCCCAGCTGCTCAAAGAGGTACTCAATGCGCTGCCTGATGTTGGTCATATGCTCGCATTCCCCCCCCCGCTCCGCGAGGGGGAATGAGGGGCTGAGCCATGGAGCCCATCCCTTCGCTTCGCTCGGGAGAACCAGGGGCTCGAAACCAATGACCCTAGGGGTCATGGCTCAGCCCTGCAGTCGTTCGTCTGTTCCGGCACCGTGAATCCTATCAGGCCGCGGCCCCGGGGACCGCCGACCTGTCGGCATACACCTTTCGCAGCACCACAACGCTCTCGATGATCATCCAGATCTCGAGAATGAACACCGCGACGCCGATCCCCAGAAGAAGCCAGTTCGAGCTCTTGAAATATGCCCCAATATTATACAGCATGGCCCACCCGGTCATGAAGATCATGAACACCATGGGGATGCCCGTGTACGCCACGTTCACCTTGCGCCGGGCAAGGTAGATTGTGATCACGAGCAGGGCCAGGCCGGCCAGGAGCTGGTTCACCGACCCGAAAAGGGGCCAGAGCTTCAGCGCGCCCTTGCCGCTGCCGTCCCAGAAGGCCAGGAGAAAGGCCGTAATGACCGCGAACAGCGTAGCTACCTGGCGTCCCATGAGGGGCTTAAAGCGATAGGCGCTCGCCAACTCGTTCACCACGTACCGCTGGATGCGGGTTGCCGAATCCACCGTCGTGCCGGCAAATGAAACAATGAAAACGGCCATCACTGCGAGGGCCATGTCCTTCGGGATCCCGTAACTCTCGATCAGGTTCGCCGAGCCCTGCACAAAGGCCGCGAGCTGCGATGCCAGTCCTCCCACGGCGCCCCAGCTTGCGTAGTGGTGGTTGAAGGCGGCGGCTCCCGTGAAGATTTCCCCTCCTTTTCCCGGCATGCCCATGCCGATCCCTGCAACGACCGCAACGATCACGAGGGTCGACAGGGTCGCCTCCATCAGCATGCCCCCGTAGCCGATGAACAGGGAGCTGTTCTCCGCGTCACACTGCTTGGACGTGGTCCCGGAACTGACCACGCTGTGAAAGCCGGAGATTGCGCCGCAGGCGATGATCACGAAGATGAAGGGCCATATGGGCGGAGCGCCCTGGACCGCAAAATTGGTGGCCGGCGCGACCACGGGCGGGTGGGCGACGAAGACGCCGATCATGAGCAGCACCATGGCAACCATGAGCTGGTGAGAGTTGATGTAATCCCGGGGCTGGAGCAGGGCGTGGACGGGAAGGCTTGAGGCGAGCCAGGCATTGAACACCAGGACGAGAAGTATCCAGGTGATGAGCGACGCCTTGGCGCTCAAACCGAACAGAGCGCTCAGGTCGATGGGATAGTACGCGCCGATGACCACGGTCACGTACATGATGATCACTGCAACGATGCTGGGCCAGAAGGCGTCCTTTCCTTTTTTGTAGATGAGGTATCCGAGATAGAGCGCGATCGGGATCTCGAACCACACGGGGATCACGGCGATGGGATACATGGTGAAGAGGATGCCGATGACCAGCGCGAAGACGGCAATAATGAGCCAGAGCTCGAAGAAGATGATCAGCAGGAAGAGGGTCCGGACTCGTTTATTCACGACGTCAGCGGCCAGATCGCCGATGGAGCGGCCGTCCTTCCGAAGCGAGATGACGAGGGCGCCGAAATCGTGCACGCCCCCGAAAAAGATGGACCCGAAGAAGACCCAGAGCACCGCCGGCACCCAGCCCCAGATAACGGCGATGGCCGGCCCGACAATGGGGCCCAGTCCGGCAATGGAGGTGAAGTGGTGGCCAAAGAGGATCTCTTTCCGGGTGGGGATGTAATCGTGGTTGTCCCTGAGTGCGGTGCTCGGACAAACAGCCGCGGGATCGAGCTTGAAAATCTTTCGTGAGAGATATTTGCCGTACGTATGGTAGGCAACAATGTAGCCGACGATCATCAACCCTGAAAGGACTAGCGAGTTCATGAGATCCTCCTTAGCGATAAAGTCGTCATTGAATATGCTGTAGTGATATCACAACTTGGAGGGGAATGCAACGGGGAAGGCAAGGAATTTTCCTTAACCCGGACAAACCGGAATTAAAAATTTTGAACCGCCAGGGCGCAAAGGAAATCATTACATCCTGGCTTTGAAGCCAACTGCTATGGTCTTTCTTTGCGAGCTTAGCGTCTTTGCGAAAAAATTCCTTACCCTTTTAGGATAAAAATCACCCTTTTGGGGAAATTCTTCAGATGACACACCTTGCCCCGGCCCGGGGCGCTACCACTGCTCCGGGCCGGGACAGGAGAGCAGATCACTGATCAAAGATCTTCTTGAGAAAGTACTTCAGTTCGTTCCACGACTTCTTGTCGGCATCGGCGCTGTAGCCCAGCGGTATATCGAACTTCTTTGCATATTCATCGGCCATGGGGTTGGTGAAGGCATGCAGCGCTCCAGGATAGGCGATAAAGGTCATGTCCACGCCTGCGTCCTTCATCTCCTTCTTGAAGGCCGCGACGTCCTTCTCCGTCGTCATCTTATCCTCGCTCCCGTGCAGCACCAGCACCTTCCCCTTTACGACGCCGGGCTTGGCCGGCTGAACGGCCGACAGACTGCCGTGAAAGCTCGCCACGCCCTTCAGGTCCAGGCCCTGCCGGGCCATGTTCAGGACCATGCCTCCGCCGAAACAGTATCCGACAGCCGCGATCTTCCCGGGATTCACGGTCTCGTGCTTCTTGAGCAGGTCCATGGCGGCAGAGAACCGCGCCTTGGCAACATTGAACTGCTGGAACAGCGCTCCTGCGAACTTCCCCGCATCAGTGGGATGCATGGCCTGCTTGCCTTCGCCGTACATGTCCACGGCAAGGGCCGTATAACCCAGCTCCGCCAGCATGCGGGCCCGTTCGCGCGCGTATTCGTTATGCCCCCACCACTCGTGCACCACCAGGACGCCCGGCCGCTTTCCCTTCACGGCGGGATTGAAGGCCAGATAACCCTTCATGGTCACCCCGCCGCTTGAGTAGGTCACCTCTTCGCCCTTGATCTGCGGCGGCTTGGTGCACCCAAAGACCAACCCCGTTGCCAGCACTGCGATCAATGCTATCAAACGTTTCATGGCACCCTCCTTTGAGCTTCGTGAGAGCAATTTGGACGCGGAAAGATCGGACAAAGACGGATAACAGCAGGAAGAAAAACCGCACCACCTACGAAAAAACACACGAGATCAGTGTACCATATTTCACGATGACTGTTTTCGATTTATCTGAGCTTATCTTTGTCCAGATGTTGTTAAAAAAGATAGCCTTTTAACCCCGTCTTCGAGATCATATCATATCCGCCCTTTTTTGCGCAAGGACGCTACCGGTTCCGCTCCTTCACCACCCGTTCCACCTCGCGCTTCGACTCCTTGGCCTTGATGGTCTCGCGCTTGTCATAGGACTTCTTGCCCTTTGCCAGGCCCAGCAGCACCTTTGCCTTGCCGCGAACAAAGTATATCTTGAGGGGGATGATGGTATAGCCCTTCAGGGCCATCTTGCCGATCAGCTTCCGGATCTCCTCACGGTGCAGCAGGAGCTTGCGCGTGCGCAACGGCTCGTGGTTCATGATGTTGCCGTGGGGATAGGGGCTGATATTCGCGTTCAGCAGGAAGACCTCGTCGTTCCTGACGATGGCGTAGCTGTCCGAAAGGTTGGCCAGGCCAAGGCGCAGGGACTTTACCTCCGTGCCCTGGAGCGCCAGGCCGGCCTCAACGGTTTCTTCTATGAAGTAATCGTGGTACGCCTTGCGGTTCGTGGTCGCCGCGGCTTCGTTTTTCTGCTCCATCATGGTGCAATCATACACGATGCCTGATGCTCAATGCAAGTCGATTCCCGGTGCGCTGCCGAGGGGCGGGATCCGCGTTGCAACGAGCCCTGGCCCGCTAAAAAGAAAAGGGATGAGCCTGTACAGTTCATCCCCTTCCACACATGTGAGCGATCAATCCTTCGTCGCTTTATTGATATCGTCGCCCGCTTTTTCCCAGGTTTTCTTCGCGTTCTTGTCGATGATGCGGGTGTCCTTCTTTGCCTTCTTATGGACGGACTTGGTTACCTTTTTCATACCCTGATGGACCTGCCGGAAACCCTCTTTCGCTGTTTTTTCCGCCTCGCTGCCAAAAACAGGGGCGTAACCGAGCAGCAGAAAAAGCGCCAACAGGATGCCCGTATACCTCATGACAGACCTCCTTCAGAAAAAAACAATACGCGGTAGTCGTATGTATAGATTACTCCGCTGGCAGAAAAATGTCAATATCACCTGGGCATCGCTCAGCCGGATACCTGCACGGACTTGTCGAGACTTGAAGCTCCCCACGGCATAGCGTTCCTTGACCGCGACGCTCACGGGCCATCCTCCGTCTCCTTCGGCTCGGGAAAACAGACAGGACAGTACAGTTCCCCCTGGTCCAGGAGGCATACATGGCCTCATTCAGGACAACAGATGCAGTCCTTGAGCGGCAGACCACAGGCAGAACACAACACTGAATCCTCTGCCATCGAACGCCCTCCTTACAACGCAAGCTGCAATGTCCGACACTTCGTATATACGTGTCGCAACGACTGTATGCGACGCTGAGCATGGACCTCTCTGCTCACTGGTTCCCCTTACATCAGCCAGGCAAGCTGCTCGGAGCGCCGCGCGCCGCTGAAGTTGTCGGAGCCGAAGCTGAAATCCACGCGGTCCCCGGTGTCGCTCGTCCCTTCGAATTCATAAGTGTACAGGGCGCTCAGGCGGCTTTGGATGGTCGGCATTGAGGAACCTGTGCTGCGCGAACGGCTCGTTCGTATGTCGAAGCTCCGCACTGCGGCAGGAACTTCCACCCACGTCTTGGCCGCATAGTGGCGGGAGTAGGTCGCGCCGAGGAACCACACGATGAAACCCGCGGCAACGGCGAAGACCGTCATCACCAGCCAGGCCAGGATCGATTCAATAGATTTAGTCATCGTAAAAAGGCTCCTGTGGGTGAGTTATCAGAGAGAAACAATGCCCTCCAAAGTTTCCAGCCGGGCCCTCATTCTTCAACGTGCAACACTATATCACTGCCCTGAGAACAGCTTACTGTTTTTTGCGCCATGCCGCCCTTTACATCAAATTCACCGGGTCCACATCCACGACGACCCTGCAGGCCCGGCCGTATTCGTCCTCCACAACGCTCTTTCCCTCAAGAGCAACGCGCCTCAGCAGGTCCCGACGCTCCGACAGCAGCAGTATCTGGAACCGGTACCTGCCGCGCACCCGCGCAACAGGCGACGGCGCAGGCCCGAGCACAGCAGGATCATTCCCGCGGATCATGGTGCGCATGCGGTTGAAGGCCTTGCGCGCAGCGTCTGACGCGATCTGCTCCTGGGCGCTCCGGACCTCGAACTTGACGAGCCGCCGGAACGGCGGATAGCCCAGCTCCCGGCGGTATTGGATCTCTTCCTCATAGAACCCTTCATAGTCATGGGTCGTGCTGTGCCGGACTGCGTAGTGCCCGGGATTCATGGTCTGGATCATCACCTGACCTGGCCGGTCCCCCCGCCCTGCCCTGCCTGCTGCCTGGGTGATGAGCTGAAAGGTCCGTTCAGCGGACCGGAAGTCCGGAAGGTTCAGGCCGATGTCGGCATCAACAACGCCGACGAGGGTGACGCCGGGAAAATCATGCCCCTTGGCCACCATCTGCGTACCGAGCAAAATATCCACCTCGCCGCGGTCAACTTGTCCGAGCAGGGTCTCGTAGGCCTGCCGCCCCTTCACGCTGTCGCTGTCCATCCGGACGACAACGGCGGCGGGGAATAACCTCTGCAGCTCCTCTTCCACCTTCTGCGTTCCCGTTCCAAGCAGCTTCAGGTTGATGCCGCTGCAGGACGGGCACCAGTCAGGCGCGAAGGTCACGTGATCGCAGTAGTGGCACTTGAGCTTCGCTTCGGGTTTATGAAAGGTGAGCGACACGCTGCAGCTCGGGCACCGGATCGCAGTTCCGCAGTCGCGGCAGATGAGGACCGATGAGAAGCCCCGGCGATTCAACAGCAGCAGCGTCTGCTCCTTCTTTTCGGTCCGCTCCCTGATAGCGGCCTGCAGGGCCGGAGCATACCCTCCTTCCGCGGGCTGTGCCTTCAAATCGATCACGGCCACCTCGGGCATGGGCCGGTGGTCGACGCGCGCGGACAGTCTGAGCAGGCGGTATTTTCCCGCTGCTGCATTGAAAAAGCTTTCAAGCGAGGGCGTTGCCGAGCCGAGCACGGCCACGGCCGCCTGGAGCTTGGCTCGCATGACCGCCACATCACGGGCCTGATAACGCAGGCCTTCTTCCTGCTTGTAGGAATTCTCGTGCTCCTCGTCGACGATGACGAGGCCCAGTTTCGCAAAGGGGGCGAAGACTGCTGAACGGGCCCCGACAGCCACATCCACGCCTCCGGACCGGATCCTGCGGTATTCGTCTGCCCGCTCCCGGTCGGTCAGGCCACTGTGCAGCACTGCCACGCGGTCGCCAAAGCGGCGCTGGAACCTGCCGAGAAGCTGCGGAGTGAGGGCGATCTCGGGAACCAGTACAATGGCGCCGCGGCCCGTGCCGGAGAGCAATGCGATGGAATGGAGATAGACCTCGGTCTTGCCGCTGCCGGTCACGCCGTGCAGCAAATAGACGCCGAAGGTCCCGGAGAATAAGGATGCCCCGATCTCGGCTACTGCTCCGGCCTGCTCGGGCATCAGCTCAGGGGGTTTGTCCCGGATGCCGGCTTCGGTCACGGGCACAAGAGAAAGCTCCCGCTCCGTGATCTCAAGAAGCCCCGCATCCTGAAGGGACTTGATCGTGGAACGCGAGAACCCGTCGAGTGCAGATACTGCGGTCTCACCCTGCTCTTTCAGCAAATGCAGAAGAGCCGCCTGCTTCGGCCCCTTGGGCGCGGCCGTATCAGCGCCTGCGATGAGACAAAGCATCTTCTCCATCTTTGGCACGGCCCTTCCCAGCGCCTTCGGCAAGAGCGTCTCGATCGTGAGTCCCAGGGGATGGAGGTAGTAGTCCGACATCCAGCGGGCCAGATCCAGCAGTTCGGGAGACAGGTGGTCATCGAGCACCTCGATCACCTGCTTCAGCCCGTCAGAAGCAACGCCGGACAGGAGGCCGATTACCGTACCTGTAACGCGCCGGCTGCCGAAAGGTATGAGCACGCGTGTGCCCGGCAGAAGCAGGTCCTGCATCTCCCCGGGGGCCCGATAGTGAAAGGTCTTGTGCACGGAGATGCCGACAGCGATGTCTACGACGAGGTCAGGCATGGGAAATTCGTTCCTTCATTCTATTCGGGACAAACCGGAACTAAACGCGCCTATCGCAAAGCTCGCACAGGTTTTTAAAACAGGAATTCTACATTTGAAACAAAGGCATCTCTCGCAGAGCCGCCCCCGCTCCGTGACTAATATTTATTGGACGCGGGACGGAGAGAGTACGCAGAGAAAACCCTTAAGCCCGAGTTTAAAACCCAAGGAACCAGACATTTCTTTGCTATCTTTCGCCTTGCGGGAACTTTCTTTTCGATGGTTCCGAGGTGTCCGGATGAGGGTGGGGGCAGAGGGATGACTGCGGTGCATCAGGAATCCCGGCCAACGCCGTTCTTCAAGGCCCGCATCTCCTTGGTGTTCAGGATGTCCTTCAGCTCATCCATGAACTCATTGATGTCCTTGAAGGACCGATAGACCGAAGCGAAGCGGACGTAGGCGACCTCGTCGAGGCCGTGCAGGTGGCTCATCACTTCTTCGCCGATGATGGTGCTGGGGATCTCCTTGAGGCCCCGGTCCTGGATGGACTTCTCGATATTGTCCACGACCTTTTCGAGGGCCTCAACGCTGATGGGACGCTTTTCGCAGGCCTTCTTGATGCCCTGCAGGATCTTCAACCGATCGTACTGTTCCCGCCGGCTGTCCTTCTTGATGACGAAGGGCAGCACATCCTCCACCCGCTCATACGTGGTGAAGCGGCGCTCACACTTGAGGCACTCCCTCCGGCGCCGAATGGCGTCGCCTTCCTTGCCGATCCGGGAGTCGACCACTTTATTGTCGATGCTGGAACAGTAGGGACACTGCATAACGGAAAAAGCTCCAAGTTACAAGATTCAAATTCCAGCCAAATTCCAATCGGCACACATCAAATTATCAATAAGCCTCACCATTGAATTGCCAAACTGTTTGAGGCTTGGTTATTGGAAATTCTTTGTTATTTGGGATTTGAACTTTGTTATTTGTCCCCTGTCTTATTTCCTCGTGTAATGAACGAGCGTTATTCCCGATTCGGCGATCATGTCCGATGCCAACTCGTCCGGATAGCCGTCCTCGTACACGATGCGCTCGATGCCCGCATTGATCACCATCTTAGCACAGATGCCGCAGGGCTGGTTCGTGCAGTAGAGCGTGGCGCCCTGGATGCTCGTGCCGTGCTTCGCCGACTGGATGATGGCGTTCTGCTCCGCATGGAGCCCCCGGCAGATCTCATGCCGCTCGCCCGAAGGGATGCCGAGCTGTTCACGCAGGCACCCGCGGTCGGCGCAGTGCATGATGCCCGAAGGAGCGCCGTTGTACCCCGTGGCGAGGATATTCTTGTCCTTCACGATGACGGCGCCCACCTGGCGGCGCAGGCAGGTTGCCCGCTTCTTCACCAGGTGCGCGATCTCCATGAAATATTCGTCCCAACTGGGTCTGTTCATAGTCCTTTGAACACGATAAGAAACCACGTGCGCGTCGCTCACTCGGCGCTTCGCATCACGGATATAAGAAGCTCTCGGTTTACATCCCGGGATCTTTGCCGTATGTCCAGCAAGGCCGCACCCGTGTTCATCCGTGGTTGGGCTTAAACGCCTGCCTTCTCCAGTGCGAACATCGGGTAGCGGCTGCAGAGCACTTTGATCTTTTCGCGGACCCCGGCAAGCCTGGCAGGCGAGGCGATGTTGGCCAGGGCCTCGCAGATCAGGTCGCCGATGATCTTCATCTCCGGTTCACGCATGCCCCGCGTGGTCACGATGGGCGTGCCGAGGCGGATGCCGCTCGTGACCATGGGCGGCTTCTCGTCGAAGGGAATGCTGTTTTTGTTCACCGTGATCCCCGCGGCGTCGAGGGCATGGTCCGCCTCCTTGCCCGTGATGCCCTTGGGAGTAAGATCCACGAGCATGAGGTGATTGTCCGTTCCGCCCGAAACGATCCTGAATCCGTCCTGCACCAGGACCGAAGCGAGTGCCCGGGCGTTCTTCACGACCTGCTGCTGGTAATCGCGAAAATCCGGCTGGAGCGCCTCCAGGAAGGCCACGGCCTTGGCCGCGATCACGTGCACGAGCGGGCCGCCCTGAATGCCGGGAAATATCTGTTTGTCCACGGCCTTGGCGAACTTCTCGCGGCACATGATCATCCCGCCACGGGGGCCTCGCAGGGTCTTGTGCGTTGTGGTGGTGACGAAATCCGCATACGGCACGGGACTCGGATGCACACCTGCCGCGATCAGACCGGCAATATGTGCGATATCGGCCATGAAGTAGGCGCCGACGCGGTCGGCGATCTTCCGGAATCGCCCGAAATCAAAGACCCGTGAGTAGGCGCTTGCGCCGACCACGAGCATCTTCGGCTTGTGCTCGACGACCAGACGCTCCACTTCATCGTAATCGAGCATCTCCGTCTTCCGGTCAACGCCGTAGGAAACTGACTTATACAGCGTGCCGGAGAAACTCACGGTGGCCCCGTGGGTCAGATGCCCGCCGTGGGGCAGTGCCATGCCCATGATCATAGCCCCGGGCTTCAGCACGCTGAAATAGACGGCCATGTTTGCCTGCGACCCCGAATGGGGCTGCACATTCACGTGCTCGGCGCCGAAGATCTTCTTCCCCCGCTCGATGGCTAGGTTCTCCACCTGATCGGCGAACTCACAGCCGCCGTAGTAGCGCCGGCCGGGATATCCCTCGGCATACTTGTTCGTGAAGACCGAACCCTGCGCTTCGAGCACAGGCTTGCTCACGTAGTTCTCGGAGGCGATCAGCACGACCTTACTCAGTTCGCGCTCCTCCTCCCCTTTGATGGCGTTGAATACCTCGGGGTCCATATTTTTCAAGTCCGACATTGTGCGGTCCCTGTCCTTTTATCGTGTCCTTTGTCCGATTGCTTCGATCTTCTCAAGCCGGCCCAGATGCCGGCCCCCTTCGAATTCCGTCTCAAGCCAGGTCTTCACGATCTCGCAGGCCACGCCCCGGCCGATGACACGCTCGCCCATCACCAGGATGTTGGCGTCGTTGTGCAGCCTGCTCATCTGCGCGGTGAAGTGATCGTGGCACAGCGCGGCGCGTATTTTAGGGAACCGGTTGGCCGTGATCGACATACCGATGCCTGTTCCGCAGATCAGGATGCCGCGGTCGACAGCACCGCTCGAAACGGCCTCGGCCACCTTTTTGCCGAAGTCCGGATAGTCAACGGAGTCCGGGCCCGAAGTGCCGTAGTCCGCAACCTCGACATTCGCTATTTTCCCAATAAATTTAAGGAGTTCAGTTTTCAGCTCCCAGCCGCCGTGGTCGGCGGCAATAGCAAGTTTCATCAGGGAGTGCCCGCCTTTCGCTTCGTGAAATTTTTATAGTAACATCCTGCCTGCGAGGGTGTCAAGAAAAATACCCGAAACCAGCGAAGGCTGGTCTTTTGGAGCGGAATAGCGGACAAATCACGCAGTGGCGCCCGTTTCATAGAGGATCATGCTCAGCACCGCGATCGCCGCGGTCTCAGTACGCAGGATGTTCGGCCCCAGAGTCACGGCGCGGAAGCCCTGCGCTTCGGCCAGCCGGGCCTCGTTGGCCGAGAACCCGCCTTCAGGGCCGATCAGGACTACGATCTTCCGGGCATCGGCATGAGCGCGAAGAACCTCCTTGACCGGCGTCGTGCCCTCTTCCCAGGGGAGAAGAGAAAGAGTTCCGGGTTCGGAGTTCGGAGTTCGGATAAAATCATTGAAAGAAACGATCTGTTCGATAGCGGGTATGTCCACACGATTGCTTTGCATGGCTGCCTCACGCGCGATGGTCTGCCATCGGCTCGTCCGCTTTGCCTCGTCCTTCACCTTGACGATCGTCCGCTCTGTCATCAGCGGGACAATGGAGGATACGCCGAGTTCCGTCGTTTTCTGGACCACCCAGTCCATCTTGTCCGATTTGGCCACCCCCTGCCCCAGAACGATAAGAGGGCCCTGCCGCTCCTTGTGGACCTGACTCTCGATCACGGCGAGGATGCGGGCCTGCTCCAGGCGGATGATCCGCGCCTGGTATTCGGCGCCCCGCCCGTCCAGCAGCGTGAGCACATCGCCCGGCTGTTTCCTGAGCACCGTGCGGATGTGGCGCACGTCGCCTCCCGAAATCGTGATCTCGCGCTCACGGACATCAGCGGGGGCTATGAAAAAACGAGGTGGTTTGGGCATGGGTTGTTGATCCTGGAAACAAGAGTTGGACGCAGATGAACGCAGATTGTCGCAGATAAAACCAGACATGCCTGCCGAAAGAGCCTTCACCCCGAAGGTGATTCTTTTTCAGCATCAAAAAAGCCTTATTGTCCGACTTTATCCGCTGTTCCAGATTTTATCTGCGTCCAAATGCTCTTTTCAGGCTGATGAGAAAGAAATATCGGCTCAGCATGGATTACAGTGAAAGCTCCGGCGTGAGTAGTTTCGATCACGTAGTGGTCTTCGTTTCGGGCTTGGAACGGGGCCGCCGTTTCCTGCGCCTTTTCCGGGGAGTCCTGTCCGGCGGTCTGCCGCTGGTGCCCTCAGCCTGCTCCCCATCTGACCCGGGAGGATGGGATTTGATGAAATCCTGCCACCAGGCAACGAGGTCCCGCCTCTCACCCGACATTTCCGATGTGAACCGCAGGTATTCGAAGGCTTCGAAAAAACCGGGACGGCGCAGAAAATAGAGCGGATGCCTGCCCTGCCGCTTCTCGAACCGGTGCTGATTCCAGAGGATGTCCCGAATAGCGATGCCGATCTTTCTGGGGATCAGCACCCGCTTGGACTGTTCGCTCAGCAGGCCGGCTACGGCCAGTTCAAGAGCAGGAAGCGCTGAAGCGCCGCCGGCCTGATGCTTCCCTGCCTGCTCACCGAGATACTGGCCAAGGATGAGGGAAAAAAGGACCGTCGGCGGCACTTCCCTGCCTGCCTGTATGCAGGCATCGACCCATTCCAGCGCCTTTCCGATCCTAGTGTGGGGGAATCCATCTGATTCGGCACCCAACCAGTCGTTTAAGTGGGGAAAGAGCACCCCAAAGAGGCCGTATTTCCTGAGCAGCTGGTAGGTCTTCTCTCCTGCACCGAGCAGAAAAAGTTTGAGCGTCTCTTCATATAGTCGGGATGGCGACGCAAGCGCCACCTTGTCCCGCACCTCGATCAGGGCTCGCTCGGTCTGTTCTTCGATGGTGAAGCCTAGCATGGCCGTGAACCGTACGGCTCGGACCATGCGCACAGGGTCCTCGGTGAATCGGGTCACGGGGTCCCCGATCAGCCGGATCAGCCCCCGCTGCAGGTCGTCAATGCCTCCGATGTAATCGATGACGGAAAAATCGGCTATGTTGTAGAACAAAGCATTGACGGTGAAATCCCGCCGCACTGCATCGTCCTCGGGCGTGCCGAAAACGTTGTCGCGCAGGATCATGCCGTCCTCGGTCTTGAGCATCCGCGGCGGCCGGGGCCGGGGCGCAACAGCTTCGGCCGCGCCCTCAGCCGGGGCCGGCAACGCCTCCGGAACAGGCAGCACCTCTTGGGCGGCCTCCTCCGGCTCCGGAGCCTCCATGGCCGAGGACCGGAAGGTGGCAACCTCGATGATCTCGTCGTGAAAGTGGATATGGGCGAGGCGAAAGCGCCGGCCGATGAGACGGCAGTTGCGGAAAAGCTTCTTGACATCGCGGGGCGTCGCATCCGTCGCGATATCGAAGTCTTTTGGCTCCCGTCCCAGCAGGAGGTCCCGCACGCCGCCGCCGACAAGATAGGACCGGTAGCCGGCCTCTTTCAGCCGGTAAAGCACCCGGACTGCGTTCCTGCTGATGGAAGCGCGGGACACATGATGCCTGGATCGTGGAATAATGACAGGGGTAATAGCCATGTTCGCGAGCCATATTAGCACAAGGGGTCAAGGAGGTAAAGAAGGAAGTGGGCGGGGATGACGGCTCGCTCACCGGGATCCGTGATGGGCCAAAAAAAACCGGGGCAGCTGCCCCGGCGTATGATATCGATTCAGTCCTGCAGAAACTTACATCTCGGTAATGGTGATCGCGTTCTGCGGGCAGTTCTCAACGCAGGTCAAACAATTGATGCACTCGGACATGTTGACCGGATCGGCCTTTCCGCCTTCGATTGCGAAAACGGCCTGCGGGCAAAGGTTCGCACAGGTTCCGTCACCGTCACACTTGCCATTGTCTATGGTTACCATGTACATGCTTCCTGTTCCTCCTTGCTGAAATGTTCCGCCTCTTCTAGCCAACGCACAATTCACCGCAGAGGACACTCGCCGTTGCTCGGAAGCCTGCTCGGGTAAGCGTATTTTCCGGTGGATCCTGCCGGAAGCGCGGAGGCGGGTTGTCGTAATACTACTCGCTCAATCCTGCAAAATCAACAGTAAATTTCCCGGCACTGCGATGAAGCAAAACACTGTTCTCTTTCATCGCGCGGCCGGAGACCGGCCTCAAAGCACCGGAAAAAGGTTACCCGCCCCGGGAGGGGCGGGTGCCGATAGTACACAGTACGACAGCCCTTAGTGATCGATCTCGACCCCTGCTGTCTGCTCCCTCACCGATATGGCCACCTTGTAGAGCATGGTCAGGACCAGGAAACCGATGGCCCAGATGCCGACAGTTATTATACCCTCGGGGAGGGTAGGCCAGTACTCATGCACTTCGTCGAAAGGATTCGGCACGAATCCGCCGATCACCAGGCCGAAGCCCTTATCGATCCAGAGCGACGTGAACAGCATGATGCAGGCCATAACCAGGGTTGTCTCGTTCTTTCTGATCGCCGGGAAGAACAGCATCCCCAGTGAGATCAGGGCGAAGGCCGTGGAAACCCACATCATGGGCACAAGCGGCGTTGCGCTGTGCGCATAGAGGTGGTCAAAGGCATGCATGTGTCCCGGAATCTGGCTGTAGAAGGCCGTAAAGAACTCCAGTGCAAGGAAGAAGACATTGGCGAACATGGCATAGGTGACGATCTTTGCCAGGGCCTGGATGGGCTCCTTGCCGGGGTCGAACTTGGTCAGCTTCCGCACGATCAGCGCCAGCATCAGCAGCAGCGCCGGGCCCCCGGCAAAGGCCGAGGCCAGGAACCGCGCAGCCATGATGGCGGTGAGCCAGAAGTGCCGGCCCGGAAGGCCCGCGTACAGGAAAGCCGTGACCGTATGGATGCTGATGGCCCAGGGGATCGAAAGGTAGATGAAGGGCTTGATCCACGTGGGTGGAGGCATGCCTTTCCGGTCCGCGCCGAGGGTCACCCAGCCGATCACGGCGTTCAGCGCAAGATAGCCCGCGAGCACGAGAAAGTCCCAGAACATGACCGATTGCGGCGAGGGATGCAGCATGATGTTCATGAACCGCCCCGGCTGGCCCATATCGGCCATGATGAACAGCATGCACATCAGCACGGCCGCGATGGCCAGGAACTCGCCCAGGATCACGATCTTCCCGAACTTTTTGAAATCATGCAGATAGTACGGGATCACGAGCATCACGGCCGAGGCGGCAACGCCGACAAGGAACGTGAACTGGCCGATATAGAGCCCCCAGGAAACGTCGCGGTGCATTCCTGTAAGCCCCAGGCCGTATGCATACTGCTGGAGATAGAAGTAGAATCCCACGGAAGCCAGGGCACTGAGAAGGATGAGCCATGCCCAGTATTTTTTACTTCCCTCAAGCGCTTTCTCAAGCATGGTCGCTTCCTCCTATGAGATAGTAGATAGCCGGCCCTGTGCCCAGATCGGGCTTGCGCCTGATGGTGTACCTGGTCGTAATGATCTTGCGTATCTCCGAGTTCTGGTCTTCCAGGTCGCCGAAGAGCAGGGCGCCCTTGGGGGCCGCCTCGACGCATGCCGGCATCTTTCCGATTTGGAGCCGTTCAGTGCAGAAGGTGCACTTCTCCACAACGCCCTTGGTCCGCTGGGGATATTCGTTGTTCAGCTTGCCGCCCCTCTTGACATCCAGATTGGCGGCTTTCCGGGGGTCGACCCAGTTGAAGCTCCGGGCGCCATAGGGGCAGCCGGCCATGCAGAATCGGCAGCCGATGCAGCGGTGCATATCCTGCATCGTGATGCCGTTCTTCAGCTTGTAGGTCGCCTGCGTGGGGCAGACACGTACGCAGGGCGGATTGTCGCAGTGATTGCAGAGGACCATGAACGGCATATCCTTGAGATGCTCGCTCATGTACTTGTTGTCCTGGCCCGGGAAGGCGCGCTCGAACCCGGCCTGCCATATCCACTTGACCTCGAGCTTCTTGTCCACCTTCCCATCGGGCGTCCGGAAATCCGGCACATTGTGCGCCCGGTGGCAGGCATCGATGACCTTCAGCGTGTCCGCCTCGGTCTTGAACTTTGTCATATCCACGATCATGGCCCACCGCTTTGCAGACAGCGCCTGCTTGTTGGGCACCAGCTGCTTGGGGTCCGGACCGGTGACCCAGGCAGGATGGGTCGCTTCGGCTATCTTGGCCCCCACGCTAAGGATGGAGGATATGCCGGCGATCTTCAGAAAGTCTCTCCTCTTCATGCTCATGATCTCGCCTCCTCCTTTTCCGTCGGTGCGATATGGCAGTCCCAGCAGAAGGGCTTTACCGCCATGTAATTATGGCACTGGTCGCAGAAGTTCTTCTTGCTCGAATGGCACTGCATGCACTCGTTCTGCAGGCTCATATTGAACCGGGTGCCGGTGTCCGTGCTGAGGTACCCGCGGTTCTCATCGCGAACCACAGCGTCGCGCCAGTGGTTCAGAAGCACCATGTGCTCCCGGCGTATCCACTCCTTCGGCTCGACGCACTGCTTCTTGCCATAGCGCTCCTCGCTCATCTTGATGGCAGGCTCGAGCTTGATATCGGGCTTGGCATTTGCCTTGCCGATATTGTAATAGAACGGAAATGTCGCCAGTGCCAGGAACACGACGATCCCCGTAATGATCAGGCCTCCGTTATACAATCTCATGCCGATTCCTCCTTCTGTTCCTTGCCCGGAAGGGGTTCACCGCGCAGGTCCGTCGTCCGTTCCTTTTCTCCCTTCATGATCAGCGCATTCGCCACCAGCTCATGCAGGCCGGCGACCTTCACACCCGGGACCCAGTAGTCCATCAGGGGCGGAAGCGACGCACGGTCGATGGCGCAGATGTTGGCGAGCATGTTCACACCGTAGTGGTCGTGCACGAACTTCACCGCGTTGGCCCGGGGGAAGCCGCCCTTCATTCTGAGGTCCATGTCCTCCGAGGCATTCAGGCCCGAACCGCTGCCGCAGCAGAAGGTCTTCTCCCGAATGGTGTCCTCGGGCATCTCGTGGAAGTGGTTCACCACGTTCTTCAGCACATAGCGGGGTTCTTCAAGGATACCCATGCCGCGCGCAGTGTTGCACGAGTCGTGCCATGTCACCTTAAGATGGTCGTTCCGGCTCGGATCGAGCTTCAGCTTGCCGTTCTTCATCAGGTCGGCCGTGAATTCGGCGATATGGATCATCTTCGAGGCCTTTGCATTCTCGAAGACCGTTCCGGTGATCGGTGATTTGGGCACTTCGAGGAAGTCGGCTGGACCGTTCCAGGTGTCCATGTACTGATGGATGACGCGCCACATATGGCCGCACTCGCCGCCGATGATGTATTTTACGCCCAGCCGCTTTGCTTCGGCATAGATCTTGGAATTCAGCCGCTTTGCCAGTTCATTGGTCGTGAAGAAACCGAAGTTGCCGCCTTCGGAAGCGTAGGTGCTCCAGGTATAATCGAGGCCCAGCTCTTCGAACAGCATGAGGTAGCCCATGGCGGTATAGGTGCCAGGATCAGCGAACAGGTCGCCCGAGGGGGTGACAAAGAGGATCTCCGCGCCCTTCCGGTTGAAGGTCGGTTTGATCTTCTTGCCTGTCACGGTTTCGATGTCATCAAGAATATATTCGAGGTTGCCCACAATGGTGTGGGGCTCGAGGCCGAGATGGTTCCCCTTCATGTAGCAGTTCGCCGCAGGACCGGCGATCCATTCGATGTTCAGCCCGAGCAGGTTCAAAAGCTCCCGGCCGATGATCGTGATCTCAGCCTGGTCGATGCCGTAGGGGCAGAAGACCGAGCAGCGGCGGCACTCCGTGCACTGGAAGAAGTAGTACCACCATTCCTTCAGCACATCAACGGTGAGCTCGCGCGCTCCGGCCATCTTGCCGAAGATCTTTCCGGCTATGGTGAATTCCTTGCGATAGACGGAGCGGATCAGCTCAGCCCGCAGCACCGGCATGTTCTTGGGATCACCCGTGCCGATGAAGAAGTGGCACTTATCGGCGCAGGCGCCGCAGCGTACGCAGATATCCATGAAGAGCCGGAATGAGCGGTATTTCTTGAGCCGGTCGGCAATGCCTTCCAGCAGGATCTGCTTCCAGTTCTCGGGCAGTTTCCAGTCAACGTCGGCAGGCCGCCACTCCCGGGGGTTCGGGAATTCCAGGGTCTCCAGGCTCTTGGGCTTTGACCCATGGCAGAACATGCCCGGCTTGAACTCCGTGGGCGTGTCCATCCACCCCTTGGAAGGCGGAGCGTAATCAATCTTGGACAATTCTTCGGGATTCGGAAGTTTAGCCATGTCTACTCCTTTTCTACCGGCAGCCCGGCGCCTTTCATTTTTTCCCTGAAGTCGTCCTCATACTCCTGGTACGTATGAACATGGACCGGGTAGTTCCAGGGATTGACATGCCGCTTCGCACGGCTGTTGTTCGCCATGTTCCGCGTGGGGCTCAGGAAGACGCCTGCCATGTGCGTGAGCTTGCTGAAGGGGAAATAGGCGAAGAGCACGCTCAGGAGGAACAGGTGGGTATAGAAGAGCGCACCGATCTGGACCTCAGGAAGCGCGGGCTTCAGGCTGATCAGGCTCATGGCCAGCATCTTCGCACCCACCACGTCCACCTTGAAGAAATACCGCATCAGTACGCCTGTCACGGCGATGCCGAGGATCAGGAAGAGCGGGAAGTAATCATTGATGAGCGATATGTACCGGAGCTGCGGGATGCCGACCCGCCTGATGAAGAGATACGTGACGGCCAGCAGAAGCACCACATCGGTCATGTACAGGAGCGGCGCGCCGAGCTGGAGAAAGCTGTCGAGTGCCTCGATCATCGTGATCGGCAGGGGGACCTTTTCCATGAAGAACCGGAGGTGCCGGAGCAGAATGATCAGGAAAGACCAGTGAAAGGCCAGACCCGCTAGCCAGAGCCATTTTGCCTCTCCGTAGGCGAGACGCGGACCGTCGCTCAACTGCGTCCTGAGGTTCCGGAAGAGGGAGCGGAAGAAGAGCACTTCCAACGCCATTCTGGCGATCACGCCGAGCAATCCCGATGGATTTTCGAGCTTGCTTGATTTGATCCAGGGAAGGGTCTTCTGCTGCCCGCAGGTGGTCGGGATCCGGAAGGGAACGGGTGATGACCCCCACTTCAGGATGCGGAACACCACACCGGCAAGGAAGGTCACAAAGGCCGCGTAGGGGATGATGACCCCGAACAGATACTGCAGATTTGCCGCCTCCACTCCTGCGTAGGCGACCAAGGCAAGGACGAGCACTGCAAAAAAGGACACGAGAACTTTCATATCGCTACCTCGTTTCTTTGATTAAGATACGAGCATCCTGGTGATCAGACGTTCATTCCTGCTTTCCGCCGACCCTGTTCGCCTGCTGGATCAGCCGGAAGGTGCTGTTCTTCATTTCATTCACCTTGATCTCGAAGAGCTTTTCGCGGCATCCCATATAAAGATCGAACGCAAAGAGGGCCAGGTCGTCAATGGTCGACAGGAAGGAATCGAGATCCTCCGTCAGACCCTGCTCGGCAACGGCTTTGCCGATCTCAGCGCGTACGATCTTCTTGAGCTCATAGATGAATGAAAGGGCCTGGGAGGGCGGGAATTCCTGGATCGCCCGGATCCGCACGATGTTATCGAGAAAGCCCGAAGCTTCCTCAAGCATGACGCCCTTCAGGAGCGCATCGAAGAGGCCTTCCACCCCTTGCCGGGCGTTGTAGCCCAAGGGGTTCGTGAACTGGGCCTCCGACTTCCGGTATATATTGGCGGTATTTTCCGGATAGGCCGCCAGGACCGTTTCGAACCATTTTTCGACGATGGCGGGCTGTTTCTCTTTCAGCAATGCGTTCAGGTCCATATCCGGAATTGCGCTCTCCCTGCGGCCGCTTACGGCCGGCATCCAAAGAAAAACCCTGCAGCCGCTGCTGCAGGGTAGGGTGTTCTAGAAGAAGAGAAGATGGTTCGTCCCTTCCATCTCCTTCTGGATCTCGGCGAAAGACACGAACTTCGTCTTGAGGTCGGCGCCGAGCTCTTCGGCATGGGTGATCATCTGATCTTCCTTGAGCCCCAGCCGCTCCATGTCTTCCTTGCAGACCCAGATGGGCATATCGATCATCAGGCTGCTCTTGATATGCATTTCCGTGCTTGTCACGCCGTAGCGCTCCATGGCCTTCTGGCCCTTCACGGCGTTCAGCACCCCGTCTCCCACAAAGGCAACGATGGGCACCACGGAATCGCCGTCATCCATATAGATCTCGGCCGTCTGGCTCGCGATGGCGTGGGTCAGCGCAAGGCGGGCATTCTCGCTCTTATACGGCGGCCTTTGTACCACGAACAGCAGATTAACAGCAGCCATTACTCACCTCCTATATGGAGCAGCCGGTCGGTCTTGACGGTCTTCGCCAGATACCAGTCCATGCTGGCCCGCTTCATTCCCTCCGGCGTGTCTTCCTTGTGGTAGCCCCGCGCCTCGGCACAGGCCTCACACACGGTTATCTCCATCCCCTTGCCCATCAGTTCCTTCATCTTTTTTTCATTATGCGAGTAATCCTTGAACGCCTTCTGGCCCTTCTTGGCCATCATGACCGCGTTCCCGGACAGCCACATGTTCACCTTGTGCCCCTTCTCCATCGCCGCATCCGCAAGCCTGAAGGAAAAATCAAGCGTCATGGAACCGACGAGCGAGGGGAAAACACCTAAGGTCAATTCTCCCATGGTATCCTCCTTTTTTAAAAATCGATGGACGAGAGATGGTCGCGCGCGTCTCGCTCGGACGACGGATGCATCTTCTTCCCTCGTCCCTCATCCTTCGAACAGTTACAGCCACGCGGTCTTTTCGTAGTCCTTCATGATCAAGTCGACAATATCGCCGTAGCTCACGACCTTGACCTTGGAATTCACGTTCGCCGCGGTAAACCCGCGCGTCTCAAGGTCGTCGGCCAGCGCGTAAAAGCTCGCGCCCGCTGTGGAGAGCACCGGTGAGTCCTTGCCCCCGGCCTTCAGCACGGCATGATAGATGCCGTTGCCGACAAGAATGACGCCCATCTTATCAGCCTTCAGTCTTTCGAGGGTCGCTTCGGTCCGATCCCAGTCGCTCAGAAACACGGCCAGCTTCATAATAAATCACCTCCCTGGAGATGTCTGGTAGATAAAAAAACAGGGGATAATCTCTCAACTATCCCCTGCCTTCGCCCTGTATGGATGCCGCCCTTGCAGCCCCGAAGCCGATGCCGGCTTAACCTTCCCCGCCCATCGGTACCGGAGGTCTGCAAAAGTGCTCCAGCGGCGAATTCGCCCGGGCGGCAAAATGCGGCCCGTGGCGTGCGATGTCTTACACGCAGCCTGTCGGCTTCGGAAGACCCGCGATCTTGCAGGCCTGCTTTGCCGGTCCGCCCGGATACAGCTCATAGAGGTACTTGGTGTTGCCCTTGTCGGGGCCGAGCTTCTTGCCGATCTCCTTCACCAGGATCTTGATCATCGGCGCGATCTGGTACTGCTTGTAATACTCGCGCAGAAAATTCACGACTTCCCAGTGCTGGTCGGACATATCGATCCCCTCGACCTCGGCGAAATAGTTCGCCACGTCCATGCTCCAGTCATCGAGGTTGGCCAGAAAGCCGTCCTCATCCACTTCGATTGACTTCCCTTTGACATCAACCATTGCCATTGTTTTGTACCCCTTTCATTGAATTGATAATTGATACACTCTTCACGAGTCTCAATTTCCCGAACATCTGTCTTCCCTGCGCAGCGCTTCTGAAGACTTCCCTCGCCGCTCTGATCAGGGTGTATTTTTTCTCTCGCGGAACATATAGAGCCTGCCGTGTCCGTCCATGTAGCCCTCGGGCTCGCCGAGAGAACGATGCATTCTCCAATCATAGCTCAAGATGACCTCATCGTAATCAACACCCTGAGCCAGATCAAAGGGGCCCCGCGACAGGGCCTCCCCCATCATGGTGAGCGCCTGCAGCATCAACTCGCCCACGTTCTTACCCGTGGGATCCGTCAGATAACGCGCCCCGCAGGAGCACGCGCCGCCGTCTACCGTGGCGCCGACCCCGGCCTGGATCGGCCTGGGCCGCGCGAGCGGACTGGAACAGAACGGACAGTAGACTCCTTTGCCTTGCCGTGACTCCGTGCTCACCCTGCCTCCTGCCCTGCTCTCTTCCTGTACTCCCGCGCTTTTCGCACGATACCCTCTGCCCAGGCCGGTGCGCCGAGGGCATGAAGATGGGTATAGGCGGCCAGCACATTCTTATAAACCAAGCCGTCGTTTTTGCCGTCGATGCCAACGCCGCGCTGCATCCGCAGCCCCATTCCCGAAAGCTCGTCATGATTCGCGATCCGGGAATAATGAAACTCATGACCCTTCAGCACGGTGCCAACAGGGAAGAAGGGATTCTCACCTGCTTCGAGTACGGTATACCCATGCGCCTGCGGTCTCTTTTCGAGCACAAAATCCGCCGGCAGCACTGACGCCATGGGATAGGTCTTGCCGTCGACCTGCAGGCTTCTGCCGAGGTAAATGAGGCCTCCGCACTCCGCGTAGACCGGAAGCCCGCGTTCTACTGCTGCTCTGAGCGACGCGCAGAATTTGTCGTTCGCAGCCAGTTCCGCGGCCTGTGTTTCAGGAAAACCGCCGCCGATATACAGGGCGTCGATCCCGGGAAGCGCGGCATCGCTCAACGCGTTGAGCTGCACCAGTTCGGCGCCCTGCTTTCTGAGCGCTTCCAGGTTGTCGGGATAATAGAACTGAAAGGCCCGGTCCTGGATGATGCCGACCCTTACGAACGAATCGCCCCGGGGGCCCTGCCCGATGAGGGCCTCGGGCGCTTCCACGTCAGGCGCTTCTGATGCGATATTCCAAAGAGCGTCCAGATCGATATATTTTTCCGCCATCGCTCCAGCTGCCGCGATCGCCTGGTTGACTTCAGGATGCTCCTGGAAGGGGGTAAGCCCCATGTGTCGTTCCGGGAACTCCTCCTGCCGCAGCCGCGGGACTGCGCCTACAACAGGTATTCCCGTGGCCCCTTCCACGGCCTTCCGGATCACCGATTCCTGCCGGCCTGAGGCGACGCGGTTCAGGATCACACCTTGAAGGCTCACAGCAGGATCGAAATCACGGCATCCGAGCACCAGGGCGGCAACGGTCGCCGTGACCTTGGTGCAATCTATGATAAGAACAACCGGGGCAGCGAGGAGGCGGGCGAGGCGGGCGGTACTGTACGTGCCCGCATCGTCCAACCCATCGAAGAGCCCCCGGTTCCCCTCGATCACTGCTGCGTCGACCCCCATGGTATGTTCCGCAAAGGAACGGAGGATCGCGCTGGGCTCCATCAGAAAGAGATCGAGGTTATAACAGTCGCTGCCGGCTGCTGCGCCGAGCCACCCGGCATCGATGAAGTCAGGACCTTTTTTGAAAACGCCGATCCGCCTGCCGTGCTTCCGCCAGGCAACGGCGACCCCGATGGAAATGATCGTCTTCCCCGACCCTCCGCGGACGGCCGAAAACACCACCCTCGGGATCCGTCGCATCAGGGATTTGCCGAACCTTCCTTATGGGGGATCTCGACGGCAGTGCCGCCGAAGTACGAATACACCAGCCTGCCTCCGTCTATCAGCTCACGAAGCGCCGCTTTGATATCAGCCTTTTCTGCGCCTTCGGCTTCCATCGCCTTCGTGATGTCCCCGGGCTTCAGCTTCTTTTTGCCCTGGCTCTTTTCTACCATGTCGTATATCTTTTTCTGCAGTTCCGCAGCGTCCATGGGGGCTCCTCTCAGAATTTCACTAAGCATGCTCGAAAAACCGGCCCCCCGAACACCTGTCCGGGAGGCCGGTCATCAGTAACTGCATCCTACTCCCACTTGAAGGTGGGGGTCATGCGGAACGTCTCACGGGCAAAGGTGAAATCGTCGATGTGCTGATAGGTGAAGGGCAGTCCGGTCAGCTTGAAGAACCGCTCCCAGCCGACCCGCTCGATCCACTCACCCATGCGCTCGTGCTTGCGCGCATCCTTGGCATAAACTTCCACCAGGTGCTTCACGGCCTTAACGACCTCGGGCCACCGGGGCGGATTGTTCGGAAGGAACGGGATGGCCAGCTTGGACATCCGGGGCACGCCGCGGGCGTTCGACACCTTGCCGCCCACCCAGATGGAGATGCCGCCGCCCGTCGCGTCGGCAAGGGGCAGGGACGGGCACATGGTGTAGCAGTTGCCGCAGTACATGCAGCGCTCTTCCTTGATCTTCACGGACTTCATTGCCGGGTTCGGGCTGATGGCGCCCGTGGGGCAGGAAGCGATCGTCGTGGGGATCTCGCACTGGTTCGCCAGCGTGGCATCGAGAACCCGGGGCGGCTTGCGGTGAACGCCGAGGATGGCGATGTCGGAGCAATGCACGGCCCCGCACATATTGAGGCAGCAGGCCAGCGCGATCCTGACCCGGGCGGGCAGGGACTTGGTCGTGAAGTACTCATGCAGTTCGTCCATGACTGCCTTCACAACTCCCGATGCGTCCGTTGCCGGCGTATGGCAGTGGATCCAGCCCTGGGTATGCACCACGTTGCTGATGCCGTAGCCGATGCCGCCGACCATGTGGCCGCGCTTCTTCAGCTCGGCCTGGAGCGGATCAACCTGGTCCTTGGCCGGGAAGAACTCGATGTTATGCCGCGTTGTCCAGCGCAGGTGCCCGCCGCTGAACTTCTCGGCCACGTCGCACATCTCGCGGATGTAGTCGGTGCTCACAAGGCGCGGCGTTGCGATGCGGACCGTGTAGAGCTCGTCGCCCGTCTCGGACACGTGCTTCATCACGCCCTTATTGATCATGTCATGATACTTCCACTTCCCGTAGTTCTTGGCGATCACGGGAGGGAGAAATTTGCTGTAATGAGGCGCTCCAATGTCTGTTATTCTTTTCGGTTTGTCAGCCATTATAGGTATTCCTCCTCAAGGAATTTTTTATTTCACGTCTTCAGGATTCCAGAACACATAGGGGTTCGTTCTCGGAGCTTTCACCATCTGCGGCACGGGCGGCAGACCGGTTGCTTCGAGCATGGACTTCATCCCCATGCGGTCAACGAGTTCGCCGATGCGCTCGCGGTTCTTGCCGTGATCGTCCCACCACTCCCAGAGCTTGCGGATGAGGTCTTTGAGATTGTCATAGGGCTTCTCAAGCTTCACAAAGGGAACGATGACCCAGCTCATCAGCGCGCCGGTCACGATCGGGGCCTTGCCGCCGAGCAGGATGGTCGCGCCTTTTTCCTTGCCGGGACGCAGGGCCTTGGGCATGCGGTTGATGCAGTGCATGCAGCGGTTGCAGTCCTTGTCGGCGATCTTGAGCGTGCTGCCGTCCCAGCTCATGCAGTGGGTGGGGCACATGTCGGTCACTTCGGTCTTGATGTCCATGTCCTTGGCTGCGATCTTCACTTCGGCCTGGTCGATACGGATCGTGTCTCTCCAGGTGCCGATGATCGAGAGGTCGGCGCGGGCAATGGAAGCCGTGCAGTCATTGGCGCAGCCGGATACTTTGATCTTGAACTTGTAGGGGAATGCGGGACGATGAAGCTCGTCCTGGAACTCATGGGTAAGATTGTCGCAGATGTCCATGGCGTCGATATTGGAAAATTCGCAGCGGGCCATGCCCACGCAGCAGCTGGGTGTGCGGAGGCAGGAACCGGAACCGCCGAGGTCCCAACCCTTCGCCGTGGTCTTGGCGAAAATGGGCTCGAGCTGGTCCGTGGTGGTTCCCAGAAGGACCATGTCTCCCGTGGAGCCGTGGAAGTTGGTCAGGCCGCTTCCATGCTCATCCCAGATATCCATGAGCTCGCGCAGCGCCTGGGAGGTGTAGAAGAAGCCGGCGGTCTGGTTGATACGAACGGTGTGGAAATGAGCGACGCCGGGGAATTCCTCAGGCAGGTCGCAGTAGCGGCCGATGACGCCGCCGCCGTAGCCGAGCACGCCCACGATGCCGCCGTGCTTCCAGTGGCCGATCTTGTCCTTGTAGGATCTTTCGAGAATGCCGAGAAGGTCCTTTGCCGAGTCCTTCTTGACAGCGGCCTTCTTGATCTCTTTTACGAAACTCGGCCATGCGCCTTTTTCCAATTCATCAAGCATCGGTGTTTTTCCATCTTTGCTCATTCGGAAACCCTCCTTATAAAAATATTTTCAGCAACCGGTTCAATGCGACGCCTTCATCGTTCAGCCCCGCCGCCGCTCACGTACGTACGGCAGCGAAGAATCCGCAGGACTAAAGTACGGCTCGACGCCTACCTAAAATGTATTGCTGGAACGCCCCCCTTTCTTGCAATATCCTGTGAACCGAGACGAAACAGACCTACGTCTACCAATGAAATACCTGCTCAGTATCGTATCTGGATTGAATGGATCGATACTTCAGGATTGCCGCACTCGCACGGCAACCCGCCCTTTCAGGAAAGAATCCGTGAACAGGAGATCACCGGCGAAGAGTCATACTTGATCAGATAGCTATTGGGATTTCCGAAATCTTGCTTGTACTTTTTGGGAATTCAGTATGATAAGAAGCCGTAGTATCTTTCATATACTTTCTTTTGTCAAATAAAAAAAACTAATCCTGCCATAATACTCTGAAATTTAATACTTATGTCGCTAACCAGTGGGCGAGGTTCAGCAGGTTCCGGATGAACGGCTCATTATAATTTTAATTTTGCAAACTCGTCCGCTACAAAATGCAAGTTGACTGCCAATGACAGATTGCGCCTTTACAAAGATCTAACATACCATTTTTAAAACAAAAATTCATTTCTGACCGGATAAGCGTCTGCTATAAATTTTGGCTTTTTTACCAACTTAACAATACGACCAAATGGCAATTACTTAATTATCATGCTGTTATTCAAGCAGTTAACAGATCAAATATAAAGATTGGCAATTTTACCAAAAATTCACGGGTTATCGCCGCGACAGGATTGTATCGGAATGCAACCAGTTCTATGGTTGCGAAACCATGCGCCCTAAAACAACGACGCAGAGCGGTTCCGGTGCTGCAGGCAAGTCGTCAGGGAGCAGCGCATGATGGACAACAGCTTCGCTCGCTGACTTATCTCGCCATCCGGTTTTCTTGACACCCTGCGGCACATCTGTTAGCATGACAACCTGCATATATATTTAACCTATGAGCGGCAGTTGTAACCACTGATGAACACGTGAAGACGCATGGAGCAGAGAGCAAAGCGCATAGCGTCTATACCCCTCTGCTGCATGCGTCATGCCCTCTGCGGATCCGCATAATATCCGTGTTAATCCGTGGCCAACTGCTTTTTTCAGGATTACTTGATCCATGCATTTTTCATCCATATCCAGCGGCCTTTCTCTCGTTTCTGTCACGGCTTTCTTTGTGCGCTTGTTGGAATGAAGTACGCAGTTGCTTTTCAGCTTTATTACGAATGAACCAAGCGGAGGTAATGATCAGATGAAGGCGAAAGTCACCCTCGTTGACGGCATGGAGTTCAGGGGAACATCAGGCACGGGCCACACGATCACCATGGACGCAGACGCGCCCGTGGGGGGCAGGAATGCGGGCCTTCGGCCCATGGAGATGCTGCTCGTGGGATTCGGCGGATGCACGGGCATGGACGTGATATCGATCCTGCGAAAGAAGCGCCAGAACGTGACAGGACTGGAAATGAACGTCAAGGGCGAGCAGCAGGACGACTACCCGCATATCTTTACGGAAGTGCATATCGAGTATGTCGTGAAAGGCAAGGACGTGGAGCAGCAAGCCGTTGAGCGGTCCATCAAGCTCTCCCTGGAGAAGTACTGCTCCGTCGGCGCGACCCTCGCCAAGGCAGGGACCATCACGAACAGCTACCGGATCATCACTGAGTAAGAAACGGCTTACATTACGATATATGCTGATTACCGGTCTCTTTTTATTAAACTTATTGACCGTCTGACACAGATAGGGGTCCCTCCGGACTGCCAGAGGGACCCTCGATAATGTTACCGCTTGATCAGAATCGTGTTTCCGGTCAAAGCATTGTTCGTTTCATCGGACTCATTGACGGAATTCAGATAGTCCACGATGGCGCCTATGTAGTAGGTCCCCCGCTTGAGGGTCGTGGGAATGGTCACCGTGGTCGCCTCGGTGCTCGAGGCACCCGGCCCCATACCCGATATCACCCGGCTGCCTATATAGGTGTCGCTCGAAGTGATGGTACTGTTATCGGAAAGGAAAATGTGAACGTAGAACGTACCGGGGACAACCCCCTCCGTCGCATTCGTCACAGTCGTAGTCACGGCAACCTGTTCCCCAAATGCCGCAGTCGCGGGACCGCTCACCCCGCTCAACACCAGGTCAGGACCGACCACGGTAACGGCATTTCCCGCGCGGGCATTATTCGTCTCGTCCGACTCCTTCACGTAGTTAGACCGGCAATCGGCGACGGCTCCGACATAATATGTCGCTCCGAACGTCAGGGATGAGGGAACAGTGACCGTGGTGGTGGCAGAGCTCGATTGCCCCGCGGCCAGGGAGGTCACTGACCATTCGCCCAGATAGGTGTCCGACTCGGTGATGGTCGTGTCCTGCGAGAGATACAGGCACACGGAGAAGCCCTGCGATACATCGGCGCCGTCGGCCGAGGCAGTCACCGTGGCGGTCACCGCGACAGAGCCTCCGGCAGGAAAGTCCGCCGGTGCGCTCACGGAGCTGATGGTCAGGTCCGGGCCGATCACCGTGATCTGGCTCCCGGCCAGGGCATTGTTCGTCTCGTCGGGCTCCGCGACGTTATTCGCATAATCGGCAATTGCGCCAATGTAGTAGGTGCCCGGCGCCAGGGTGGACGGCACGGTTACCGTGTTCTGGGACGTGGTCGCGGCGCCTGCCGCCATGGCGGCAACGTAGTAATAGCCGAGCCTGATGTCCGACGTCGTGATCACGTTGTCCGTGGAAAGATACAATCCGACATACGACCAGCCCGCGCTGCCGCCCCCGTCTCCGTTCTTCACGGTGTAGCCCATTGTCATGGAGTCGCCCACCCGGACGCTCTCGGGGGCCGACACCTCGGTCGTCGTAAGATCGGGGCCGACGATCGTGATTTGGTTGCCGGCCAGAGCATTGTTCGTCTCGTCGAATTCATAAACTGAATTTTGCCAATCGGCAATCGCGCCCAAGTAGTAGGTGCCTGCTGCGATGCTCGTCGGGATCGTCACTGCGGTATCTGCCGTGCTCGACGCGCCTGACGCCAAACTGCTGACCGTTCTGTAGCCGATCCTTGTGTCTGAGGCAGTTATGACGTCATCCACC
>MHDZ01000017.1:0-13347 GCA_001805055.1 Nitrospirae bacterium GWC2_57_13 | reverse complement strand
CGCAGCCGCCACAGTGTTGCTCACGGTGATGGCGGCGCCGGTCCCGGCGTTTGCGGGACCGGATACCGCGGCCATCGTGAGGTCGGGGCCGACGACGGTGATCTGGTTCCCGACAAGGGCGTTGTTCGTCTCGTCGGACTCGAGAATATTATCGTAGAAATCCGCAATAGCGCCGATGTAGTACGTGCCGGGCAGCACTGTAGCGGGGATAGTCACCACGCTGCCTTCAGTGCTCGATGCGCCCGATGACAGATTGTAGACCGTGCGGGAACCGATCTTTATGTCCGAGGTCGTGATCGTAGCATCCGTAGATAGTTAAAATCCCACGGAGAAGCTCGTCACATTGCCGGCATCCGCTGCGGCCGATACCGTATTCGTCACCGTGAGGGTCCCGTTGGTGCCTCCCTGTGCAGGTTCGGACACAGCGGACATCGCGAGGTCCGGGCCGACGAGAGTGATCTGGTTTCCCACAAAGGAGTTGTTCGTCTCGTCTGATTCGGTCACCCAGTTGTAAATATCGACAATAGCACCGATATAGTACGTCCCGGGAGGAATGCCAACGGGGATATTTGCAACCGTATCGGCTGTGCTTGTTGCGCCGGCTGCCATGCCGGTGAATGAGCGGAAACCGATCTTTCTATCTGAAGTTGTGATCGTGCTGTCCGTTGAGAGGTAAATATTCATGTCGAAACTTCCCGCGTTCCCTCCCGATGCCGATGCCGCTACCGTGGTACTGATGGCGATATTTGCGTTGGTGCCGCTGGATGCAGGACCTGACACGGCGCTAACGGTCAGGTCAGGGCCGATAACCGTGAATTGCCCTCCAAGGAGGACATTGTTCGTTTCATCGGACTCTATCACACTGTTTTTATAGTCGGCAATGGCCCCGAGATAATAGATGCCGGGTTTCAGGCTGGTCGGTATGAGTGCCGAGGTATCGTGTGCAATCGCTTCACCTGCGCTCAGAGATGTCAGGTACCGCAAACCAAGCAGGGTGTCCGCTGTCGTGATTGTGGCGTCCGTGGAAAGGTAAATGCCCACGTAGAAGCTCCCCGCATTCCCACCTGTTGGCGCAGCCGTTACGGTATTACTGATCGTTACCTCCCCACCCGTCACGCCGCTCTCAGGGTCGGCAAGCGCTACCATGGTAAGATCCGGCTGAGGCAGCCGCTTCACCGTCAGCGTCAGGCGCTGCACGTTGCCAGCTCCATCGGTGGCAGCCACCGCGAAGGTATTATCGCCCAGGACCAAGGCAACAGCGAGCTCATAGTATCCGTCGCTGGATCTGTAGGATGCCGGAACGCCGTTTACGGTAACCGATGCGATGCCGGAATAATCCTTGGCCGTACCGTAGACCGTCGTGGTCTCAGCTTGGGTCGCGGTGCCATTGGACGAATACACAGTCAGGCTCGGCGGTGCATTCTGCGTGGTAAAGGTATACAGGCTGCCGCCGCTATCGTCAACGGCCGTATTGCCGGCTTCGTCGGTGGACGCTACGCTGAAGTAATAGATGCGGCCTTCCGCCAATGAGGAGAGTGCCAACGTATGCTGGGTAACGAGACCGGCAACAGACGTGACCGCCCCCCGGTCCGGCGTTGTACCGTAATTGACCGACGAGTTTGCCGGCTCTTCGGTGTTCCACGTCACGACGCTACTGCTCTCCCCCACTGACAAGACGGACACGGCCGAGATCGACGGAGGGACCATGTCTATGAGGGACGTCGCCTTCGCTGTAGCCGGCGATCCCGTTCCGTCGTTTGCGTCATCGTACGTTGCGGTCAGCGTATCGCCCGCCGTCACCTCCACGATGCCGTCACCCGCCACCGGGGCTGCGGCACTCAGGGAAATCGATCCAGTGAAAATGGCCGTATCCGAGCCGGTCTCTACCAGGCGTACCTGCTCACCGAACGGCTCAGAACTGCTGCTGACGGTGACAACAACCTCCTCAGCAGCAGTCGTGTCCCTGTTCAGGTCCAGGTCCGACAGCCTTATCACGACATTCCCGGAGCCGTTGTACCGGCCCTTGTTGAGGCTTAGCATTCCTTTTGACGTGACAGCCGAGGCGCCGGTGACGACCAGGGCAAAGGGCTGCGGACCGTTCGGGACATTGTAGCCCTTCACCGTGACAGTGTAGTTGCCTTGTGCCGGGGTCGCGATCAGCACCTGCTCTTCGACGTTCAGCCGGTCGGTGCTGCCGCCGGTGGCTGATGCTCCGCCCGAGAAGACGTTCCCGAGGTACGTGGCGCCGCCGTCGGGCGCGGTGACCGTGAGGTCGAGGTCGTTAACCAGGGCCTTGGCTGCGCCGACGGTGCCGGGATAGTCGGTCCAGACGAGGGTTGCCTTGAGGGGCTGGTCGCCCTGGGAGAAGTAGGTCTGGCTGATGCTGTCGCCGGTGGCGAGGCCTGCGGTGCTGTTGATGACGGTGAGTGTCTTGGTGTCGCCGGAAAAGGTAAGGGTGTTGCTGAGGTTGATCCTGCCCCAGCCCTGGCCTGTGGAGGGGATGCTGGCGTCGGTGTAGTTGCCGATCATGTTCTGGGCGCTGTTCACGAGGGTGGCCTTAATGAGGGCCGCCGAGGGAATGAATGCGTCGGCTGAGCTGGCTGTGCCGGAGGGATAGTGCCCTTCGGTATAATACTGCCTGACGAGGGCGGCGGCTCCCGCTGTTGTGGGCGTGGCCATGGAGGTGCCGCTCATGGCGATGGTGCCGCTGTTGTTGCTGTTCTTGAGGCCGTCGGAGTCGGCGGAGATGATCGCGACGCCCGGCGCGGTGACCGTCGGCTTGATACGGCCGTCTGCCGTAGGACCATTACTGCTGAAGGAGGCGACATTCTCGGCGCTGGCGCCGTTTTCCGTGGCGCCGACGCTCACGACGTTCTTGGCTGATGCGGGGTAGCCGACGGTGCCGGTGCTGGAGCCGGTGTTGCCGTTGGCGAAGAGAGCGAGAAAGTCGGGATGATCCCACATGAACCGGTCGGCGCTCATGCACATGGAGTTATAGGTGCTGCCGTCGCCGCCCCAGCTGTTGGTATGCAACCGGGCGCCTGCATCATAGGCCTTGATGAACATGAGGCCGACGTCTGAGGGAGGAAATACATAGGGCTCGTTTCCAGCCGGTGTGATATCCTGCATGAAGAACCGGGATTTGGGCGCCATACCATTAGCGTTGGACAGGCCGTCCATGGGCGTGCGGTCCCCGCCCACGGTGCCGGCAACGTGGGTACCATGCCCGGTATTGGAATCATAGTCGTCGCCATAGGTAGTGTCGTAGCCCACGATTTTGCGGTGCAGAGGGCCGATGGCCGTGCCTGCGGGGTCGCGGAACCAGGGCATGTCGTAATCGAGGCCTGAGTCGCCGATTCCGACGATCTGGCCTTCGCCGTGAAGGCCTTTGTCCCAGATCCTGGTGTCGCCTGACACGTAGGTCTGGATGGTCCACTTGGAGGTGTCGTTTAAAAGCTGCAGGTCCATTGCCTCTTCGATCCAGAGGACTTCTTCGATCTGGGCGAAATGGGTGATGTCGGCCTGGCCTACCTCTACGCGGACCATATCTCCGCTAACGTCGAGGACCGCGCCTTTTTTCTTGTGCGTCTCGGACAGGACGATGGACTGATTGTCTTTGCCGTCGAGCTTGACGATCAGCCTGATCTTCTTGCCTTGTTCGACAAGGACTTCGCCGCTGTCGTTTTTGAGTCGTTTGTCGATCTTGTACGCGGGCTTGTACCGGACTATGCCGTTCACAAAGGAGAGTTTTTCCACCTTTTTCCGGGTCTTGTTGTCCATGGTGACAATAAAGGCGAAATCGGGGAGATAGTCGCCCACGCGGCAGCCGAGGTCCACGAGCGTCTTCTTGTCCGCTTCCTGAACAGACCCGGTGAACTGGACGATCCATTTCTTGAACTTTCCGTCAACCAAGGGTTCCAGATCGGCAGGCACCGTCGGCTCCTGGCCTTTTACGTCGATGCTGTAACTGTTGAGCTGTATATGGCCTGCCGAGGCAGCTCCCGAAATGCAGAAAAAGAACATGATTGACAACAACAAAGCCGGCATTTTGCCACGTCCGCGTATCCGCATGAACGATCCCTCCTAAGAAACAATTATACTCATCGTGTTTTTTGGTTATTACGGGGTTGCTTCCATCGCGTGTCATTCATTCGGAATTGAAACACACCCGGAAATCTACTTTTTATGTTCTTTATCTCATTCCTCTGGAATCGATCTGGCCCTGCAAATCAATGAACCTGTCCGGAATGGAATCGGGGATATGGATACGGTCCATGAGTGGGCCTGCACCCTTTCACTGGAAACGCACTGCTCTCTCGGCGCAACCCTCGCTAAGGCAGGGACCATCACGCACAGTTTCAAAATCGTGGCGAGTTAGCTCGACTGGTCACAGGAATGAAATCTGGAACGAAACAGGCTTCGCAGCTGAGCGACAGAGGTATCCTCACCTGCGAAGCCCCATGCTAAAAAATCAGCATCTATTCACCTTCTGAACCAGGGAAGAATTTCATACTTCACGCCATACCGACCATACCTACTGCCCACCTCGTACGGGCCAGACGTAATAAGAAGAAGTCTTGCCGGCCGCGGCCATGCCGCTTACCACATTAACTACCCACCCGTAGCTCGGGTAGACAAGATGCGTGTCGGACGACCAATAGTTAGGCTGAAAATTGCTGAAACCCTGGGTGTTTAACCAGGTTCCCGCACTGTTTCCGGAGTCGTCATTACTCAGACTTTGCAATTCATTCACGTTCGGCAGGCGCCAGTCATTGTGCCCCAGATAATTATTGACATTTAAGCAGGCGATATAATTAAATGCGCTCTGCCAATTCTGAGCCCCGCCTGTACAACTTGGCGTTCCTGTCACGGTCGGTGTGTTTGCTATGGAAGCCCAGGTAAGACCGCTCAGCCTGTCGGTAACCGTCGTGTCACTGTTTGTTGTGAACCGTGCGGTGGGCCAGGCAGCACCTTTTAACCATTCTCCGTCCTGGCCGGTTCCTGCACACGAAGTCGCCGCGCCTGCCTGATCATAGCAGGTCGTCTGTCCTGTCCGGTACAAAGGAGCAGGAGACGTATTGTCCTCTCCACGAACAGGCCAGACACTATAGCCACCGCCCTTGGGCTGCATGGAAAGGTACGCGTCCGACATGCTCATACCCCACGCATAACTAGTAAGCGAATTAAACATGTAGGTAGTGGATGTCCAATAGAAGAGCCCGACGTTCGAGAAGCCCTGGGATGCATTATTCAACCATGTAGATATGCTCGATTGTCCGTAATGTGCGAAGCTTCTTAGTTCATTTTTGTTCGGCAGTCTCCAGTCGTGGTAGCCGCACAGGCCGGCGCTGCTGTTCATCGCTGCGATATAATCAAGTGCTTGCTGCCACGTCATTGATGCCGCCGGCATATTTGCATTTTTTGCCCACATCAGACCTGTCAGTTTGTCCGTTATGCAATCCAACTCAGCACCCGTTCCGGCAACAAACCGGGGGATGGGCCAGACAACACCCTTCAGCCGTTCTCCGTCTTGGCCTGTGCCTGTGCAGGAAACCACGGCTCCGGCCGCATCATAACAGGTCGTCTGACCGGTTGCGGGAAGGCTGATCGGCAGCGCAGGTGTATTTGACGGTGGAGGTGTAGCGCCGGTTCCATTCAAAGAAACGGTGACCGTCGGCGTATCTGGATCATTGCTCGTGATGTCGTAGCTGCCGGTATAGGTCGTCTCCGCAATCGGCGAGAATCGTATCGTCACCGTGCAGGTCCCGTTTGGAGCGATGGTCTGGCCCCAACAGTTCTGTTCAGCAATGCCGAATGGCGTTGCAAAGGGTGCCGGCACGCCGATAGTCAGGTCTGCTGTGCCGGTGTTCGTCACCGTCACCGTCTGGTCCGACGTGCTCCCTATGGTGACGTTCCCAAAAAGTATCGTGTGATCGTTGCCCAATCCAACAGAATCGGTTACCGTAATATGAGGAACCGGTGTGGCAGTACCTGTCCCATCTACGTACACAGTAACCGTCGGCGTATCGGGATCGTTGCTCGGAATATCAAAGCTGTCGGGATAGGAAGTCTCCGCTATCGGCTTAAATTGGACCGTCAACTCGCAGCTTCCTGCCGGCGCTATGGTCTGGCCCGAGCAGGTGTCTTTCGTAATACTGAACGGTACGCCAAGCTGATTCGCGCTTGCCACCGTGCCGATAATGAGGTCTGCCGTGCCGGTGTTCGTCACCGTCACCGTTTGGTCCGAAGTGCTGTTCAGTATTACGGTTCCAAAAGGCACCAGCAGATCGCTGTTAGAGACAACAGAATCGGTTACGACGATATTGGGCGCAGGTGGAGTCGTCCCTCCGCCCCCTCCACCACAGGCTGCAAGGGTAATTGCAAAAACACCTGAAATGAGCGCAGCAATAAATCCAACTCTTTTCCTATCCATATAATGGTTCCTCCCTGTTCAGGATTCAAGCCTCGCCTTACGTTGCTGCTACTTATAGGATCAATTGTACGGGTAGAACTCAAGAGCATCAAGGGAATAGTACCCACCGTCGCGGAATTGTCGGGGTACTATTGCCACAAATTTTTCCTGTCATAACATATTCACCTGTGATAATGAGGATGGATCCCAGCATCTCCTTTTCTTGACACCCTGCGGCACATCTGTTAGCATGATGGCCGCGAAGAAGATCGAGGAAACAACAGCGGCGTGAGATCTGGACGATTCAATTCGCAGCGCAGGGAATAATTCCGGAATAGCGAGGAGAACATATGCCACGGTTTCGCATCAAGAAGCTCAATAATATCGACCCGTCAGGCCTTGCGCTGTTTGGACCCGAGTACACGGTAAGCGCCGAGGAAAAGGACCCGGGGGGAATTCTGGTCCGCAGTGCCCAGGTTGATACCGATAGCTACCAATCGCTATTGGCGGTTGCCCGGGCCGGGGCGGGAGTCAACAACATTACCGTGGAAAAGGCGACGGCGAAGGGTATCTGCGTTTTCAATGCTCCCGGGGCCAATGCCAATGCCGTGGCGGAACTGGTCTTTGTCATGCTGGGGATCAGCGCCCGCAACATTCATCGCGCGATTAACTTCTGCCGGGACCTGGCCGGAATGAGTGACAAGGAAGTTGCCGAACAGGTCGAGGCGAAAAAGGCGGCCTTTCGCGGCTTCGAGCTGGCCGGCAAGACCCTGGGCGTGCTGGGGCTCGGCAAGATCGGGGTGCGCGTTTCAAACGGCGGGATACAGCGGCAGATGCGGGTGATCGGGTTCGATCCCTCCCCTGCCCTGGAGAACATTCATCAGTTGTCGCCCGAGGTGTCGCTTGCAAAGAGCTGGAAAGAGCTTGTGAAGCAGGTGAATGTCCTGACCCTCCATATGCCCTTCAGCGAAAAGCTGCGGCATTTCATAAATGCCGATGTCCTGAATCTGCTGCCCAAGGGCGCCATCCTCGTCAATTATGCGCGGGGGACCCTTGTTGATCAAACTGCCGTGCTCGAGGCGCTGGACAGCGGCTGGCTGGCCGGCTACGTCACCGACTTTCCCGCGGCCGCGCTGCTGGGCAATCCGAAGGTCATCGTCTCGCCCCATCTCGGGGCCAGCACCGAAGAGTCCGAAGAGCTGTGCTCCTCCATGGCGGTGCAGGAACTCAAGGACTATCTTGAATACGGTACGGTCACGAACAGCGTTAATTTCCCGACCGTCGAGTCCGTTCCTTCCGATGACGTCCACACGCGCCTGATCATGATCAACCGCGACGTCCCCGGCATGATCGGCTTCGCCTCCCAGAAGATCGGCGCCCACGGCATCAACATCACGAGCTATCTTAATGAGAGCAACGGCTCTGTCGGGTACAACATCATCGATCTGGGGTCGCCGGTCCCGGAAAGCTTGGCCCGGGAAATAGAGGCCCATAAGGACGTCATTCGCACCCGCACTATCATTTTTGCAAATAAGAACAACAAGTGAGCCGGCCGCCGTTTTTAGGCGCTTACGCCTATAACATCGACAAAAGACTGTCGCTGTCTGTGTCTCAGTCAAAAGCATAAAAAAGGCAAGATGTTTTCTCGCCAAGGCGCAAAGGGCGCCAAGAAATGCCTGGCCTTTTGGATTTTAACCTGGATTTAAGGGTTTCCTTTGCGCACTTTGCGAGCTTTGCGAGAGACGCCTTTTGGTTCCGGCTTGCCCCGCTTTAGAGGCATTCGCCTCTAACGGGGCTTCTCCGTGTTACGTTAATTTAACTATGCGAATTTCATTGATAGGCATGTCAGGATCGGGAAAATCCCTTTGGTCAGGAAAACTGTCCGATCATGGCTTCAAGCGTTTCTGCTGTGACGAGATGATCGCATCAAGGCTTTCTCATGAGCTCAGAAAGCAAGATGGAACAACAATGGACCTCGGTGAGTGGATGGGATTTCCTTACGAAAAAAATTATACCAGCCGCGAATCTCAGTACCTGGCCTGCGAAAAAAAGGTTGTCACCGAAATAATCGAGCATCTCGAGAGAAATGACGATAGTCCCGGCGAGAGCGTCGTTGTGGATACAACGGGCAGCGTTATTTACGCAGGAGACGACATTGTAAGCAAGCTCCGCAGATTAACGACCTTTGTGTATTTCCCGGTTCCGTCGGAAGTCCAGGCGCAGATGCTGAAACAATATGTGGCGACGCCGCGGCCTGTATTGTGGAGAGAGCTGTTCCGCAAATCATCCGAAGAGACGAATGAGCAGGCGCTGGCGCGCTGCTATCCTGACCTTCTCCGTTCCCGGGAAGCGCTCTACCAGCGATACGCCGATGTATCGATCGATTACTATAAGCGCCGTCAGGAAGGCTTCGGTGTGGAAGAGTTTCTGCGCGACATTATTGCCTCCGGACCGGTAAAGCGGAATGGATAACAAGAAGCGGCACAGGACGCAGATAAAACTTAAGAGTAATGTTGTCGTAATGGCAATTTTCAAGCCTGACCGTTCGCAGTAACAACTGATTACTTCGCGGGTTCGAAAGGGACGGGAACAGACAAGCTGAACCTAAAGCGGCAGTAACCAGCTCTCTACTCTACCTAAAGGTCGGAGTTTGAGCTTATGTGCACCTACCTGATTACTCCCTGCCGTATTTTCTGTACAGTTCTCTGCCTTCATCTATTCCCATCGAGAACTTGTGCAGAAATTCCCGAAATTTATTGAGCCACATAAAGCGCAGGAATCCTGTCTCGTGATGAAGTGGCAACTCGAAGGGCGCAAGCTGCCTTTTGTTTGCCACATTGAATATTCCTTCAAATTCTGCCAGTTGAGTTTCACTTATAATTCTCTTCATTTATTTTCTTCTCCTTTCTATATGCCATTATTAAATTGAATGTAATATATTTTTTATTGCTATACATATATTACTTGTTATAACCTTTTTAATAGTGCACCTGGGTAGATGTTAACCAATTTTCTAAGTTTTGTCAAGTAATATTTGCCAATAAAGATACTTAGACATGCGGTAGTAATGCCACGTAGTTCGTCATTCCCGCGAAAGCGGGAATCCAGAAACAATGTCAAAGCTCTGGATTCCGGGTCAAGCCCGGAATAACGGATTATTTTCTATGAGGCTCTACTTTGAAATTGTAGGCCATCTCGCGTCTCCCGGTATTTGTGATGGCCACTATTACTACGTTCAATTCCTATTGCAAGGGGTTTGTGCAACAGGCTCTTTAGTGCTATTCATGCAGGGATATTCATTCTTTTCATGTATGAGGTGCACGTTTTAGATAAATGCAAAAATCCTTGAGTTTGGAATTGGCTTGCTGTATAGTTGTCGAATGAGGCGGAAAAAATGAAGTGCAACTAATCCAATCGAAGGAGGCAATCATGAAGAAACTGATACAGAAGGTGTCGTACGCAGTACTGCTGCTCGCTGCAGCAGCAATAGTCAGCGCAGGTGCCGCGCCTGCCTACGCCGCTTGGGAACCCACCAAGCCGGTGGAGTTCATTGTCCCCGCTGGAGCCGGCGGCGCGTCAGACCAGATGGCGCGCACAATCCAGGGCATCATCATGAAGTACAACTTGATGAAACAGCCTGTTATGATCTTAAATAAGAGCGGCGCGAGCGGCGCCGAGGGCGCCATGGATGTCAAAGAAGCCACGGGCAATCCCCATAAACTCATGGTGGCGTTCTCCCTCATCTACACCCTGCCGATCGCGCAGAATCTGCCGCTCAGCTGGGAGAACTTCAACCCGGTGGCAATGATCGCGTTGGATGATTTTATCCTTTGGGTCCATTCAGATGCGCCGTACAAGACGGCAAAGGACTATGCGAGTGCCATAAAGGCGGCGCCGGACGGGACCTTCAAGATGGGCGGCACCGGCTCAAAACGGGAAGACCAGATTATCTCTGCTGCATTCGATAAGATCGTTGGAAAGAAAATTATCTATATCCCCTACAAGAGCGGAGGCGAGGCTTCCACCCAGCTTGCCGGTAAACACATCGATTCCAATGTCAACAACCCCAGCGAGAACGTCGCCCAGTGGCGGGCCGGCGCGGCGCGCGCCCTGTGCGTCTTCTCTGATAAGCCCATGGACTATAAGAAAAAGATTACCGACACAGCCTGGTCCGATATCCCTACCTGCAAAGCGCAGGGAATCGACGTGCAATACCAGATGCTGCGCGCTTTCTTCCTGCCGCTCGGGACCACCAGCGAACAGGCCGCGTTCTACGCCGACCTGCTGAAACAGGTGGTTTCCAAACCGGAGTGGAAAGAATACACCGAGAACAATGCGCTCGCAAGGCACTATGCCACCGGAGACGAGTTCGTGGACTTTCTGAAAAAAGATATGGCAAAGCACGTACAACTGATGACCGAAGCCGGGTTCGCGGCTAAGAAATAGTTCAGCATCACCGCCGGTCACGGAGGATCCGGGTACGCAGCCCGGATACTCCGGACCGGCGTTCTATTTCCACGTTCGTCATGGGAGGGAGTGCATGGAACAGAAACAGACGCAGGACCGACCTCATTCGATCTGGTTGACGTATTACGCGATTGAGGCGATCACCGCGGTGATCATCTTCCTCGTAGGTTTAGTGATGATGCTCGATGGTTATAGAATCGGGATGGGTTGGGCCTTTGACGGGCCTGAATCGGGATACTTTCCTTTCCGCACCGGGGCCATCCTCTGTATTTCGAGCGTTGTTGTTTTTCTCAGGACGCTTTTCGGTAAACACCGCAATTATAACCTCTTCGTTTCTTGGGACCGCTTCAAGAGGGTGCTTTACGTGCTGATACCCGCTGTTTTCTATGTATTGTTCACCCAATTCATCGGCATGTATGTCGCCTCCGCCGTGTTCATCGGCGGCTTCATGCGGGCGATGGGCAAGTTCAGCTGGCTTAAAATCATATTGATTAGCGTCAGCATAAGCGCAGCGCTTTTCTGGATGTTTGAAATTCAGTTCAAGGTTTCGCTGCCCAAGGGGCCGCTGGAATCCCTGTTGGGCTACTGAGCTGTCTAAACTGAAGCACTACCGCTGAGGAGGATTGCCACGTGGAGGACCTGTTTAATCTGTTCCATGGTTTTGCGGTTATATTCAGCTGGTATAACCTCGGCATGATGGCGATCGGCCTTATATTGGGAGTCATCGTCGGCGTGCTGCCGGGCCTGGGAGGGCCGAACGGCGTTGCTATTCTCCTGCCGCTCACCTTTACGATGAATCCCACGTCTGCAATCGTTATGCTATCGTGTATCTATTGGGGGTCGTTGTTCGCAGGGGCCATCACCTCGATCCTGTTCAATATCCCCGGCGAGTCGCATTCGGTAGCCACCACGTTCGATGGTTACCCTCTTGCCCAGCAAGGCAGGGCCGGTGAAGCGCTCACCGCTTCCTTTACCGGGTCATTCGTCGGCGCCTTCTTTTCCGTGGTGCTGATCACCTTTCTGGCGCCGCTGGTGGCAAAGTTTGCGCTGAAATTCGGGCCACCTGAATTTTTTGCCGTCTATTTTCTCTCGTTCGCCAGTTTCATCGGCACGGGCAGGGACCCGTTCAAGACCATGATCACCCTGATGATCGGCTTTGGTCTGGCCCAGATCGGCATGGATAGCGTAAGCGGCCAGCTGCGCCTTACCTTCGGCTCGTCCGAACTGCTGAGAGGCATCGACTTCCTGATCGCTGTCATCGGACTCTTCGGTCTCGGTGAAATCCTGCTCAGCATGGAGGAGGGCCTAAAGTTTGAAGGCAAGGAGGCCAAGATCAACGTGAAGGTTGTATGGCATACATGGAAAAAACTGCCGCAATACTGGGCGACACTGCTCCGCAGTTCGGCCATAGGCGCATGGATGGGGATCACACCCGGCGGCGCCACATCCGCGTCCTTCATGGGATATGGCATTGCCAAGCGTTTCTCAAAGAACAGCCACAAGTTCGGCACCGGAAAACTGGAAGGCGTACTTGCGCCCGAGACTGCCGCCCACGCATCCGGCTGCGCCGCGCTGCTGCCGATGATGGCGCTGGGCATTCCCGGCTCGGCCACTGCAGCGGTGCTGTTGGGCGGACTCATGATTTGGGGTCTGCAGCCGGGGCCGCTGCTGTTCATCGAGCAAAAGGACTTTGTCTGGGGCCTGATCGCCAGCATGTACCTGTCGAACATCGTCGGTCTTATTATTGTTCTGACGACCGTGCCGCTGTTCGCGGCGATCCTTCGCATCCCCTTTTCCATTATTGCCCCGGTCATTGTCGTGGTGTGTGCAATCGGCGCCTACTCCGTGAACAATGCCATGTTCAATATCTGGGCCATGCTGGTATTCGGCGTTATCGGTTATATCTTTAAGAAGCTGGATTATCCCCTCGCGCCTCTGGTGCTGGCCCTGGTGCTTGGAGACCGGGCCGAAGTCGCGTTCCGTCAGGCCATATTGGGGTCCCAGGGTGCAATGAGTATTTTCTTTTCAAACATGCTTGTCAGCGGGATTATGACCTTCGGGCTCCTCATGCTGTTCTGGCCGGCAATTACTCTTGGGTGGAGTAAAATTCGCGGAACTGAGCCGCCTGAGGGCAGGAAAACAGATTAGGATGAACCTTTTTGGCTCAAGTACAAACTGAATGGGTAACTTTGAGCCGTTTTTCAGATTTCAGGCAGGTAGCATAGAGGTCAGTATCTTGAGGCATCCCCCACCTTCTTCCCGCCCAGGCCGGAACGCATGAGTTTGGCCGGGCCGTAGCGGGCAAATTCCCTTGCGAAAAACTTGCGCTTGCCGTCGAACTCCCCGCTCTCGGCATCCATCTCGTCCATGAACTTGTAGATCAGAGCAATGGTGATCTGCTCGACCTGGCTCTTGAGGTCGTGCACCTTGCCCACGAGTATGTCGCGGGCGGTGTCGATGCGGCGTTT
>MHDZ01000016.1:1849-8975 GCA_001805055.1 Nitrospirae bacterium GWC2_57_13 | reverse complement strand
CGCCTGCTCAGGATCTACCAGGGAAATATCACCAAGTCGTCGCGCCACGCAGGCATCAACATCAAGAACTTTCATGAAAAGATGGCGCGCTACGGGTTGAAGAAGGAAGAGTTCAAGTGACGGGGGAGGGAAAGACAGAGGACAGAGGTGTCTGACGGGCTGTTGTTTGCTGTCGGATCGTCTGTTATCTGTTGTCTGTCTTCCCCGGACGCCCGCAGGCATCCGTCGAACAGGAAGAGAGGAGCGGCTGTCGCAGTTTTTTAATGGTAAGCAAGAGCAGCAGGACAAAGAGCAGGGCGAACAGGACAGCATTGAACAGGTGGTTTGGCGCGCCGAGCAGATTGGCCAGCACCACGAGGGGGAGCGCCCACATCAGGACCCATCCTTCCCGAAAGGCGAAGCAGTAGGCCTCTTTTCCAGCCATGCCTGCCGCGCCCGCGCAGATCAGGCCGATCCCGGCAATGATCACCTGTGCTGCATAGTGCTCGGGCGCGTAGAATCCCGCGGCCTGCAGCGCAATGCCCGCCAGCACCGACCCCACAATGAATTTTTTTATCCAGCGCATCCAGACGAGCAGATAGATTGCTGACAGCAGCGCGCCTGCTTCAAAGAGCAGAATGCCAACCGAGAAGAACGGGTCCTCCAGGGCGAACAGCAGGGCAAGAATTGCCGCGCCGAGGACCTGCAGCACGAGTCCCGCGCGGTATGAGATATCGTGGCGTCTGCCGTATTTTATGCCCGACATGGCGATCTGTTCTGTGAGAGTAGGGGTAGTTGTCATGGGAAAAGGGAAAGGGACTGTCCCTGTCTTCAAAGGGGGCTGTCCCTTTTATACCACGGGTCCGCAGGACTGTGCAAGAAGAAATCATGATAACGCAGCCTAATGGGCGGGCATGCCCGCCCATTAGGGATGGATCGGCGTGGTATCGTAGGGGCGACCATGGTCGTCCTTCCTGCAATCGGCCGCGCAGGCAGATCACGTTTTGCGAAGAGAGGGAATTGAGGCGCGCCTGGTTTCAACAAAGCGCAACCGAAAATGAAACCCCTGTTTGATATACGGCGGGTCAAAAAACAGCAAAAAAACTTGACTTGAAAGAACGTCTTTGCTATAGTTCTCCCAGATTTTTCGCCATTCCTGTTTTATTGCCATAACCCGATTCCGCATCAAGAAGTGTATATGTAACACCTGAAGCGAGTGGTTGATTCATTAGCTTAGATGAATTCATGCATTCCACTATCAGATTTACATATCACGACCGCCATCTCCTTTCCGAAGGATGTTCGCTGGCACGTTCTGCCGCGTCTTTCGGAAGGCTCTCTTTACGATCATTCGGACATCAGCCTTTTGGGCGGGCCCCGATAGAGGCCCGGCCTCACACGGGGCAGGCATGCCAGCCCCTACGCATGGATCGGCACGCAATGATGCCCCGGCATATTGGTTTTCGTAGGGGCGGCCATGGCCGCCCGCATTTTTACGTGAAAGGAGGGGTTGCTTCTCGGTAAACAGGACCGCAAAAGTTCACCCAGCTACAGAAACAAGCAGCGTCGTTTCACGAATCGTGGTTTCAACTGTTCCGGCAGGGCCGGGACAAAAATATACCAAGGAGGATGAACGATGAAAAAGTTTCTGGTACTAATGGTAGTTGCAGCAATGACGCTCTTCGGCGTCAGCGCCTTTGCAGGTGTCGACCTGAAGATGGACGACGACACCTTCGCGAAGTTCGGGGCCAAGGCGCGGATCCAGTATTCAGCAACCAGTCCCGGCTCGGATAAGCTGAATGTGGGTCTTGGCGAAGGTCGTATTTACTTCTCGGGCCAGATCACGAACACGGTGAAGTTCGGATTCAATTATGACTTTGCAACGACCGGAGGGGCAGCTGGCGGCGGCAGGGCAACTGATGCTTTGGTCCAGTTCGACCTTGCAACAGCTCTCAAGATCAACACGGGCATCTACCGGATGGCTTTTTCCCGCCTTGCGCTCCAGGATTCCTATCAGTATATTCTGATCAGCTCTCCTGAAGTCGGCGGTACCGCATTTGTCACGAACACCAACCTCGGCGGCTTTCGCGTGGGCGGCGTCACGGCCTGGGGTGATCTGGCAGACGGCATGATCCGCTACAATGTGGGTATCTCGGACGGCTCCAATGGACCCGCGGCTGTCGCCGGAGATGAACTGGGTATCTCGGGCCGCGTGGTCGTGAACTTCATGGATCCTGAAAAGGGCTACACCTGCCCGGGCTGCTATCTTGGCAAAGCCAAGGTGGCCAATGTGGGCGTGGGCTTCTTCCAGCAGGAAAACAGCGCCGGAACTGTGACCCAAAAGGCGGTCACGGTCGACGGTTTCTACGATGCCAACAACCTGACGATCGAAGCTGCCTTGTTCAACTATGATTACGACAATGCGGCAGGCCAGAAGCCCGTGGGCATGTATGTGGAAGCTGCCTATGCCTTCGGCAAGATCCAGCCGGCAGTTCGTTTTGAACAGTATGACGATGACGTGGCTGCCAACGACACCACCGACTTCGCCAAGCTCGTAGTTGGTGTGAATTACCTCATCGACGGCCACAATGCCAAGGTCGGCTTCGAATTGGCGCAGAAAGATTTCGACGGCGGAGGAGTGGACACCGATACTGCTACGATCCAGGTGCAGGCGCAGTTCTAAGACAGAGAATACGGTATTCGGGCGAGCATGCTCGCCCCTACGCCGGAATCAGGCAGCAGGAAAAGAATCGTGCAGCAGAACCCCGGGAGAGTGTACTCCCGGGGTTTTTTTCGGCTAAAAGGGACAGTCCCCTTGTGATTATAGGGGGACTGTCCCTTTAATCTCATATCGGGAGGGGAACAATGAAAAAGATCATTATCGTTCTGTTGGCAGCAGTGATCGTGGCGGTAGCCGGAGTGCCGGCATTCGCATCGGGCATGACCGATGGCGGCATGGGCATCAACGTGGGCTACGGGAACAGCATTTACGGCGACCTGGGCGTCACGAGGGTCACGGGCAAGTATTTCATCACCAGGGACATGGCGATCCTGGCGGGCCTGGGTCTCCAGAGCAGCAGCGGTGATTATGACGCCGATTACTTCGGTTTGCTCGGCGGCTTCCGCAAGTATCTCAGCACCTCGGATCTGGCGACCTTTATTGAAGGAAAGCTGGTTTTTGAATCGATCGAATTCACTTCGCCGGGATCGACAGCGAAGCAGAATGCCGACACGATCGACATCTCCTTTGGCTTCGGAGCCGAGTATTACTTCAGCAAGCAGTTCAGTGTTGAAGGCAGCGTCGGGTTCGGCTTCGGCACCGTGGAGTTCAACACTGCGCTGAACCCCGACTATTCTTACTTCGGCACCAGGACCGCGGGTGTGAGCGCGAATTTCTATTTCTAAAGATTGTTTGTAGGGGCGACCATGGTCGCCCCTACGCATTGGATCGGCATAACCGGTTTTCGTAGGGGCGCCCATGGTAGCCCTTTTTTTGGCAGTCAAACCCGCCCTGCGTATGGATGTTGCAATGATCTTTATTTCGGGCGGGCATGCCCGCCCCTACGGGATGAACCGGTATAACGGGTTTTTGTAGGGGCGACCATGGTCGCCCTTTTTTGGGTCGTCAGGCCCGTCCTGCGTATTGATGCTGCGATGATCTCTATTCCGGGCCGGCCTGCCCCTACGCTATAGGGACAAAAATGAACACGCTCCCGCAACCGCGCAGAAAAAACACCCTTCGGCTGAACACCTGGGATTATTCTTCTCCAGGGCCGTACTTTTTCACCATCTGCACTCATGAGCGCCTGGATATTTTCATCGACCAGAACAACCGACAAATTGCCCTCGATTCATTCCGCGCAATTGCCGCGGAAGAAGCTGCGGTTTTGCATGCGATCGTAGTTGCTGCCGACCATGTTCATGGAATCGTTACTTTGGGGAAGTTGATTGTAGGGGCGGGCCCCGATAGAGGCCCGGCCTCACACGGGGCAGGCATGCCCGCCCCTACGCTTTCCAGGTATGTCGGCCGATCCAAGGTAAAGACATCTCAACTGTTGAACATCTCCGGCTGCGGTTCAAGTGTCGAGACGATGTGGCAGCGGTCATTTTACGACCATGTGATACGTGATGAAGAAGATTACCTGAATAAAGCGAGGTATATAGAGAATCATCCGTCAAAGGAAGAGGGGAATATTTTTGCGGAATGGCATTAGAATTTGGGCGAGCATGCTCGCCCTACGTATTGACGGTTTTGCTGTCGAATTTCAACGGTTCATCTCCGGTCATCTTTCCTCGCCCCTTCCACGCTTTTCTGATATAATGCATCATCCTGCAAAAAAATACATTCATGGGAGAATGCCATTCATGAAAAAGGTGGTTTTTTTTATTTTTGCGCTTACGCTGATAGGAGCGCATCCTGCAGAAACAGGCACGCTCTTTCCCGTTACCGAATATGCGACGCCCGATGAGGCGGCCCAGGCCGTTGCAAACAGGGTGACCCTGCTGCTTCACAATGCAGGAGCAAACATAACGGCAGCGGTCCTGGCCGAAGATCAGGTGAGCGACAGCATCATTTCCGGCATTGTTCGGAGGCTGTCGGATTCAGGCAGAGTCATCGTGATCGACCGGGCCCAGGCCGGGGCGACGATGTCGAAAAGTACCAAGAACGGAACAGAGCTGGCCCAGGAAGTGATGGCCCAACTGAAACTGCAGGGCCTTATCGTTGTCCGGTCCTGGCCGGGCGAGGGGCGGGACCTTCTGGCAGTTCGCATTTTCACTCGAAGCGCTGCGGCACCTGAGACGATGCTCGTCGCCCTAAAGCAGGAGCGCGGGCAAGAGGACGGGAAGAAGGCGCAGCCTTTGATCGCTCCGGCGGCGCTGCGGCTGGAGCTTGCGGCCAACTATGAGCTCCCAATTGCCGCGAGATATATGGCTGTGATCGATCTGGAAGGCGACGGGGTACTTGAATACGCTTTCTCGGACGGAAAAAGGTTGTATTTGTACCGGCGCGACAACGCTGCCTGGAAGAGCATCTGGACAGGGGACACGGGAGACGACTTCCACTACTATCTTGATGCCGGAGACATGAACGGCAACGAGAGGCCGGAGATTTTCGTTGTGGCCATGAAGGCAGGGAAGGTCGTCACCACGGCATACGAAGAGAAGGGTGGAGCCGTCCAGGCGATCGCCGAGATACCGGGATTTGCGCGGGTCCTTGCCCGACCCGGCCGCGGCCTGTCCCTTCTCCGGCAGGATTTTGACAAGGACACGTATTTCGCCGGCACACCCCGGATCGCAACGTGGTCAGCGGGGCGCTATGTTGAAGGGGAGGAATTTCTCCTGCCCAAGGGCATCGGGCTCTATGACTTTGTTCTCGCTGATTTCGGCGAGCAGTCCCCGCTGCTGGTCTCGACGGAAAGCGAAGGCCACGCAGCGGTCTATTCCCGTGGCGCGCTCGTCTGGAAGAGCGAAGAGTGGTACCGGGGAGCGGAAACGGTCCTGGTGGAAGAGTCAAAGGACATTTACTCAACGCTTCGGAAAGTGGCGATCAGGGGAAGGCTTATTGCGGCGGACCTGACGGGCCGCGGCAGGGGGTACGTGGTCTTTCCGAAGAATAAGAAGGTTATATTCGGCCCGAATGAAGGCGCCTTTCATGTGTTTGCCTGGACGGGCGCGAGGCTGGAGCGGATAGCATCTTTGCAGGACCTGCCCGGACCGGTGCTGGACATGCAGGCAATGAGCACGGCGAAAGACGGCTCGTTCATTTATGTGTTGTCGCAGGTGGAGGGTGGAATGTTTTCTGGTCCCGGTGCGCGTTTGCTGGTGTATCAGGTTTTGTAAAGGACCCCTTTGGGCGAGCATGCTCGCCCCTACGTATTGATGTTGTAATGAGCTCTATACCGGGCGGGCATGCCCGCCCCTACGAGAAGAACCGGTATAATGGGTTTTCGTAGGGGTGACCATGGTCCCCCCTATTTGGTCAGGCCTACGCGTGAATGATGGAATGATTTCATCAAAACCGGTTGCGGGAGGATCGGGCAATGAAAAAAAAATGGATTATCGTCGCTGGCGCGCTGGCGCTCCTGCTGTTCGCCATGGGCATGGGGCAGGTGCGGAAAGAGCTCCCGCCTGAATTTTCCCTCCAGACATTGGAGGGAAAGGTCATGGACTACGCAGCATTGAAAGGAGCGCCCGTGGTCATCGTCTTCGGCGCCACCTGGTGTCCCGAATGCCGGATCGAGGCGCCGGAAGTGCAGAAGGCCTATCTTGCCTACAAGGACAAAGGTGTTGTGTTCCTGGGCGTGTACGGCGGCCAGAATGACAAGGATGTGCGGCAGTACGCCGAGGAGTGCCGCATCACCTTTCCCGCGGGCAGGGACCAGGGACAGGCCGCATATTTCAGCGTCAGGGCCATTCCTTCCATTCTGTACTTCGCATCCGACGGCCGGCTCGTGAAGCGGACCGTGGGCGTGACGCACTTCGACCAGATCAGCGCTGCCATCGAGAAGGTCATCGAAAAGAAATAGCCTATTCGGGCGAGCATGCCCGCCCCTACGCATGGTTGCTGTGATGGTCTTTATCTTGGGCAAGCATGCCCGCCCCTACCCGTATGCATACCTTTACCATGGGGGCGCCAATTATTTTTGGGCCAAAAAACCAATAAAATACTTGCCTGGTGCAACTTTCTGTGTTACATTAACAATGGCTTTCGGCATCGGGGAACTAGCGGCGCTGCTTCAGAACTCCCGAAAGCAGGGGAACGCGGCGTGGAATGTGAACAGTTCTGCCAGGATTTCATAGACACTTTCACCGACCCCATCATGGTCATCGAGAACGGGTGTCGGGTCGTGATGGTGAATAACGCTCTTCTGTCGCTTCACGGAGAACAGCGGGCGGACGTTATCGGCCGTTCCTGTTATCAGATCCTGCATCATACCGATTCACCCTGCGATCTTCCTCATGGTGAATGTCCCTACCTGGAAGTCTTCGAAAAAGGCAAGCCCGTCAAAGTAACACACCGCCATTACACTGCACAGAATGAAGAGCTGACTATTGAAGTGACCGCTTCGCCGCTCAGGAACGAAAATGGCGGCGTGGCGCGTATGGTCGAAGTGATGAGGGATCTGACAAGGGAGAGGCGCCTGAA
>MHDZ01000016.1:0-1828 GCA_001805055.1 Nitrospirae bacterium GWC2_57_13 | reverse complement strand
GTACCGCATCCTTTCCGCCAACAAGGGATACGTGCGGCAGCTCGGTCAGGAAGGCAAACACGTGGTGGGGAAGCATTGCTACGAAATATCCCATCACTTTGATTCTCACTGCATGGACAACGGGCATCATTGCCCGGTGCGGGATACCTTCGAGTCCGGGCGGCCTTCGCGGACCATGCACACGCATTATGACCATGACGGCGGCGAGGTTTTTGTCGAGTGCCAGTCTTATCCTGTAAGGAACGCGGCCGGCGAGGTGGTCCGGGCCATCGAGACGGTCCATGATGTGACGGAGCGCGTGCAGCTCGAACACAAGGTGCGGGAATCAGAGGAGAAATACCGCGACCTCTATGACAATGCGCCGGACGGGTATTTTTCCGTTGACGAGAAGGGCGTTTTTGTCGAAATGAACAGGACCTTTCCCGACATGCTTGGCTATAGGCGGGACGAGGTCCTGCGGGCAATGCAGTTCCGGGACGTCATAGCAAAGGAATCGGGCATTAATTGCGAAAAGATGTTCTCCGAGCTCAAGGGTGACGTTCGTATCAGGAATATGGAGCTCATGCTGCTCAGGAAGGACGGGTCGCTTCTGCCGGTTATGATGAATGCCACCGCGGTGTTCAGTGCGGACGGCAGGTTCGTCATGACGCGCTCCGTGGTCAGGGATATCACGGAGAAGAAGAAGATGGACGAGGAGAAGCGGCGGCTGCAGGAGCAGCTCTTCCAGTCCCAGAAGCTCGAAGCCCTCGGGACGCTGGCCGGCGGTATTGCCCACGATTTCAATAATCTCCTGGCGTCCATTATGGGCTACGCTTCTCTCGCCAAGGCCGACTTGAGCGCAACCGATCCGATCTACCACCATGTTGATGTCATCGAGACGGCGTCGCAGCGGGCATCGGAACTGACGCAGCAGCTTCTGGCCTTTGCCCGGGGCGGGAAATTCGATGCACGGCCCAATGATGTGAACGACATCGTCAGGGAAGTTGTGACGCTGCTGTCACGGACCATTAACAAAAACATTACGCTCGTTCTGAATACCTGCGACGACCTGCTGCCGGCAGTGTGCGACGCCGGTCAGGTCCAGCAGGCAGTGCTGAACATATGCATAAACGCCCGTGACGCCATGCCGCAGGGCGGGACCCTGACGATGGAAACGGAAAATTCCGTGCTGGGGCCAGAGGATGTGCGCACCCTGGTGGATATCAGGCCCGGCGCTTTTGTCCGCATTTCTATCTCCGATACAGGTGTCGGCATGGACCGCGAGACAAAGCAGCATATGTTCGATCCCTTCTTCACGACCAAGGAAAAGGGCACCGGTCTCGGTCTTTCGCTGGTCTACGGCATCATTAAAAAACACCGTGGCTTTATCCAGGCATACAGCGAGCCTGGAAAAGGGTCGATGTTCCGGGTCCATCTGCCTGCATGTGAGGATGCGGAAGAGTGTGGGAAAACAGAACAGGCCCCTGCGGCAACGGCCGGCTCGGGCACCGTGCTTGTTGTGGACGATGAGCCCCTGATCAGGTCCCTTGCCAGGGACATCCTGAAGCGGTACGGATACGAGGTGATCATCGCCGAGGGCGGAGCGCAGGCTGTGGAGATGTACCGGCAGTTCGGCGAGCAGATCTCCGTCGTCCTGCTCGACATGGTCATGCCGGAAATGGACGGGCGCGAAGTGTTCCGAAGTATCCGCGAGCTGGACCCGGCGGCGAAGATCATTGTTTCGAGCGGATACAGCCATGACCGCGATGCGGACTATCTCCTTGAACAGGGAGCCGCGGGGTTCGTGCAGAAGCCCTATCGAATGGTCGAGCTGGCAAACGCCCTCAGC
>MHDZ01000015.1:69867-86822 GCA_001805055.1 Nitrospirae bacterium GWC2_57_13 | reverse complement strand
ATCAACGTCTTCTAAACCTTGCATGAACCGCCGTATGCCGAACGGCACGTACGGTGGTGTGAGAGGCTGGGGCCGTGAGGCCCCCGCCTACTCGATCCATGTGCATGGTCCTCAACGTGTAACCACCGGAGCAGATCATGTGTGAATTCTGTACAAACCACGGCGACGGAAAGATCTGGTACAAGAACGCGAAGAACTACGCCCAGGACCTTTTGTCCGACCTTGAGCGCCGCCGGTATATAGAAAATTTCCCCACCTCCGCGTTCAGCGAAGGGTTCCAGACGCTCGGCAGGCTCGAGACGATCTACCGGAAAAAAGGCAAGCTCCCCGAGGCGGTGAAGACCGCCATGGTCGGTAAGGCAAAGGCGGAGCATTTCGGCCAGGTGCTTCCCATCGAAGAGATCAACGAAGTGGTGGGCAAAGCCAGGACCGTGGTGCGCATGCCCTGCGCCTGCCGGTGGAGCATCGGGAAAAAAGAGGAGCGCTGCTGCTATGCCGTGAGCTACGGGCCCGAGGCCTGGTATAAGGGCATCGACATGGCGTACTTCGGCAAGGCGTCCGGCGAAGGAATGGAGCAGCTGAGCCCTGACGCTGCCATGGCGCAGATGACGGCCATGGAAGAGCAGGGGAGGGTCCATACCATCTGGACCATGATGACGCCCTTCATTGGCGCCATCTGCAACTGCAGGCCCGAAGACTGTCTTGCCATGCTGACCATCTCACGCGCAGGCGTGGAAACCATGGAGCGGGCAGAATATGTCGCACAGGTCGATGAAACGCTCTGCACCGGGTGCGGCCTCTGCGAAGTTGAGTGCCATTTCAAAGCCATCGGCAGTCATCAGCATAACGGCGAGTCCCATGCTCATATCGATCCGCGCAAATGCTTCGGCTGCGGCCTCTGCCGCAGGGTCTGCAGCACCGGGGCCATCTCGTTGAAGGCAAGAGAGTAACTGAAGAATCAAATTTTTCTCATGTATTAAGCAGAGGCGTCTCTCGCAGAGCGGCTCCCGCTCCGTGACTAATATTTATTGGATGCGGGACGGAGACGGAGAGAGTACGCAGAGGAAACCTTTAAGTCCAGGTTTAAAACCCGAACGTCCCGGCATTTCTTTGCGACCTTGGCGCCTTTGCGAGAAATACCGACTTTTGCTTTTCTCCGTGTTCGACCTGGCTCCGTGGTAAAATTGTTCCCACGTCAGCATTTTTTCGTGCCTTGGTGTCGGGTAAATAGTACCCGCTTGTTCGGGCCAGGTAAAGGGCTGAAGCCGGATCCGTTTCTCTGTAAGGAGGAATGATATGAATCAAGACCCGGGAAAACCAGAGGAACTGGAGCACGGCAGCGCCTGGCGGAACATCGGGAAGGTCATTTTTCTGATCGTTGCGCTTGCTGCGGCGTGGTTCGTGCTGGAGTGGTTGAGCTGGGGCAAATGAACGGGAACAAAGAAGGATGTTCCGGCATGCTGGGGTTCAGGGATTTGGCGGATCGTCGATTTGCGACTGACGATTTGTGATAGCCCAGTAGATAAATCTGAAATGTATAATCTGGCATCGAAAATTTCGGAGGGCGCCGGGTGAATAGCGAGGAGCTAAAGAAAAGGACGAAGACCTTTGCACTTCACGTAATTGAAGCGGTGAAGAAGTTTCCGAGAACCATGCCAGGTGAAATAGTCGGAAGGCAAGTAGTCCGGTCGGCCACGTCGATTGGCGCAAATTACCGGTCCGCATGTCGCGGGCGGTCGCCTGCAGATTTTATAGCGAAGCTTGGCATCGTTGAAGAAGAAGCTGATGAATCATTGTATTGGCTCGAACTTGCCGTGGATTCGCAGTTGATTACTGCGCTGGAAGCCGCGCCGCTCCTCAAAGAAGCAGATGAACTGACGGCGATATTCGCGGCGTCACGAAAAACAGCCAGGAAAAACAAAATCCAAATGAACGGATTTGCGAGTTGCGATTGTCGATTTGAAATTTTATCTTTATAAAACACCAGATCCCAGATCGCCGATCGCAGATCATTAAATCTACTGGTCGTGGGGGGGCTGATGAAATACCTTCAAGCAATAATTGTGACAAGCATTTTCCTTCTTCTTTGCGTCCCCGTAATCGTTCTTGGTGCGGAAGAATGCTCCCTGTTCAGGGGGGCCTGCAAGGAGGCCTGCGCGCCGAACGAAAAAGCGGAAGCCGGTGCCTTCCTCGACTGCACGGACTCGCAGGAATGCTGCGTAAAGGAAGAGGCGCCTGCACCCGTCAAGTGCTGCGTGCACTCCTTTGATTCCAAGGCCGCCGGCCCTTCGAACTGCAGTGAGCCCGTTCAGGATGCATGCCCCAAGGGCGCGGGACTCCCCCTGCCTTGTGCAAAACTGAAGTATTGTAACTAGGGGATCTTAGATTGTCGATTTGAAATTTTAGCTTTATAAATTACCAGAGCGCAGATCGTAAATCACTCGATCTGCTGCTAAGCATACATAGCGCCATATTTTACTACTAACCCTGACATCCAGGCGGTGCTGAATGGATGACGCGGACCGGCATATGATCTGCTTCGAGGGACGGTTCATTCCCCTTGATGAGAACGGGCACCTCGTGAATGCCGGGGATTGGTCCGAAGACCTCGCGATTCATCTGGCGGAGCTCGACGGCCTTACCCTGGACCACCGGCACTGGCTCGTGATCCGGTTCATCCGTGATTATCATGGTATATACGACAGCGTCCCCATGCCGAAGATCCTGGTCAAGGGGCTGAACAAGGCCGCAGGGGAGGAGCGGTACAATATAAGGTTCCTCTATGGCCTCTTCCCTGGCCACCCCATGCGGCGGTCCTGCCGCTATGCAGGCGTGCCGCAGCCAGCAGGGTGCACCTGATACTGTTCGTGACCGGGCGGTCCGCCCGGAACTGCGGGACCACTGATGCCGCCCCCGCTCCCCCTATATCCTGCATCCTGTTTGTTCTCTCCTGATTCCTGTTTCGTAGTTCTTCCCCCTTCCCCATGGTCCGGTTTTGTGTTATCAAAACTGCCAGAAAACCCCACGCCTTTTAAGGCTGGGGCAATGTATTGGCGACAAAGACGCGGCTTTCCGAAGCGGCCATTGCAGAGGCCTTTTCGCTTCTCTGGGATTTTTCCCTCGAACGGTTCGACCTTGGATCGGAAGAATTTCAAGGCGGCCTTGTCTTGTCCAGGAAATATAAAATAACACTCTCTGACGCTGCTTATGTTGAGCTCAGCAGGAGGCTCAAATGCACATTTGTAACCGCGGACAAAAAACTGTACGAAAAGGTCAAAAGCATAAAGTCAGCCGAGCTTCTGTAACAGAGACAGCGGCCTGCATGAGTACGTTAGTCGGATACTGTCCGCATTGCATGAGCATGCGGAATATGCGGGCGACGCAGGCCGGGTGTTACGAAGATTGACTGGGAGTACGTCTGGGCTAATCGAAAAAAAATATCACAGAAGTACCGCACAGCGGACTACTGGGAGTCGCGGACCCTATAGGGTGAGGGCTTGCCGCTTGACATTCTCGAAGCCTCCAACACGCTCCCTTCTCCCCGCGCTTATGCTACACTTGTATCCACGGCCGGCCGGCATCCCCTGACCTCCGGCCCGGGAGGGCCCTGTGATCCCTGTCGGATCGGACCTGGAACTTAAGCGCACGCCCGTTGCAACCCTGATTATCATCGGGATCAACGTTGTGGTGCACATTTCCCAATTTTTTCTTCTCCCCCAGCATTATCCCTGGATCATAAAATATCTGGTTTTCAGCCCTGTCACCTATAATCCGCTGTCAGTTGTAATCTCGATGTTCCTGCACATCGATTTTTTTCATCTTATCTTCAACATGGTGTTCCTCTGGGCCTTCGGCGCCGCCCTGGAGACCCGTGTAGGCCGCAAGAACTTTCTGCTCACGTATTTTGGAGCAGGCATCTGGGCCACGGCACTCTGGATCGTGGTCGAGGCGTTTGTCCGGCCGGAATCAACTATTGGTCTTGTAGGCGCTTCAGGCGCGGTCTCAGGCGTTATTGCCCTGTACCTCTACCGGTGCTTCTACTCGAAGATCCGGATGGTTGTGACCCTTTTGTTCCTTCCCTGGCGTGTGAGCATTCCTGCTGCGCCATTTATCATTATCTGGTTCTATCAGAATGTGATATACAGCGTTGCGGACCTTACCGAGCCTTCCGGAACTGCCCACTGGGCCCATATCGGCGGGTTCATCTTCGGGCTTCTCGTGGGCCGGATCAAGCGGTATGGTCATGAAGGCAGGCTCGAACACCTGAATACCAGGCTCCTGGAGCGGCTGCGGTCCGGCGACGGGTGGAAGTCGGCGGAGAAGGAACTCAAGAAGCTGCTGGGTGTCTCACCGAACGACCCGGTAGTGCATCATGAGCTTGCGCGCCTCTCTGTCCAGAACGGCGACGCAGGCCTTGCTTCCGAGCATTTCCAGAGGGCCATGCATCGCTATGCTCTTACCGAGCCCGTGCACGCCGCCTTCGTGGTGATCGAGCATGCCGACACCCTGGGAAAGCCTATGGCGCTTCATCATCACTTGAAAGCAGGCGAGGCGCTTGCTGCGTCAGGCTACGTGGAGGACGCGCTTCGGGCGATCCTGCCGGCGGTCCGAATATCCGAAGCGGGGAACGCGATCTCGGAAAAGGCCCTGGCTTTGTACGCGAAGGTGTTGCGCCATCTGGGCAAGACCGATGCGGCAGGTGAGGCAGCTGCCCGATTTCGAGAGCTTTTTCCCGAGAGCAAGCTGGCCGCAGGCGTGCAGGCAGCCATGGGCAAGCAACCTAACGAGGTATTCGCCCCTCCACCCCAAAAGCCTGCCGCAGTCAGCAGCAAGGCTTCTGTGCAGCCAGAGGACGAGGACCGCGAATATACAGTGCTCGGGATACTGGCCTGCTTCGAGAACATCATCTCTCAACCCTACTTTCTCTTTCCCTGGATCTGCTTCAGCCTGTTTATCGGGTTTGCCTTCGGCGGGTTCTGGCCGTTGCATGTTCTTTCATTTATGTTCTGCTTTGTCCTCGCCGCTTTCATTGTCATAGACTGGTCGTCGCTCTTTCGCTCCTTCTCATCCACGTCAACAGAGTCGGCCCGGAACGAGGTCGATATTATCCAGGCCTTTGACCGTGCCTCGCTGGCAGAGCGGGGCGACAATTTTCAGAAGGCCGCGGAGCTCTACGAAAAGACGCTCGCCCTGGACCCGCGCCACGTGCAGGCCCGCTTCAACCTGGCGCGCATCTATATGAACCGTTTGCTGAACAATGCAAAGGCGCTGCTGCACACCCGCCTGCTGCTGCAGCACCTGCCTCCCGCCCATCCCTATCACGGGGAAGCGCAGGACATGGTCCTGAAACTGAAGGTAAAGCTGGCGAAGGAATGAGCCGCATCAAGTGGGGAGTGCGGAGTCTAAAACATCTAAAGAACGAGCGAAATTTTGGAAACAGCGCTGGTGCAATTTTGGGAGATCATAGGAGATTTAGGTTCTGGCGGCGACACAGTTAAAATTGAAAAAACGGCTCACTGCTTATTACATATTAATGAAAGGGAGGCCGGCAAATGCGAGTACAGAAAATTATGCTGATCACTAGTGTCTGCTTGTTTTGTTGCCATTAGCGGCGGTTGCAGGTAACGACGAGGCTGGAGATTCGCTCTATAATTATTTTTTTAATTGGTTGCCGGTGCTGTTGATAGTCATTTGGTTTACGTACATACTAAAACAATATAACAAGCTTCATAAAAGATCTCATGAACACATGGATAACACAGAGCAGTTACTGGAGCGAATTGCTAATGCTCTAGAGAGAGGCCAGAAGTGAGGACAGAAATGGGGTCCGACTGCAGAATTACTATTCGCAATGTCTCTTCGATCCCGACATCATCGCCAATAAAGACAGGTGGGAGTTCGGAGTATAAAACATCGAAAGAGAGCGCGAAATCCCGGAAGCAGCGCTGGAGCAGTTTCGGGTGATTGTGAGGGGAATATCTCATGCCAAATCATCAACTACATGATGATACTCTCTATCCCCCCAGAGCAGCAATGTCCCTTGGCAGTTACCCTGCAGGCCATGAAAAAGCACCATCTGGTAGTTACCGGCTGGATCAGGGCGAGGGGTTCACTAGTTGCCGTTCCGACATCTTCTTGACAGGTGTTTCTTGTCATGAAGCGCAAGAAGAAGTGAGGGTTTGTTGCGAAAGGAAGCTCTGCATCTGACGGGGATGTAAGCATGCTATGGTTGCATGCTCCAAGTACGGAGGCCGATATGGACGACCTGAAGAGCAATAAAATCCCGGGGTCTGGTATTTTGATGAAGAAATGGATCTCAGCGATGATAGCATGGGCCCTCCTGATGAGCGGAGGATGCGCCCGCCCTCTCAACCCTTCCTTCGACCAGACCTATCTGCCGAATACGGTTCCCGGAAGGCCGCAGCAGAGGATCGATCTGAGCGCTGAGCTGGAGAAGAAGCACCCACCAAAAAAGTCCTTCTTCGGCGGCGGCATCAAGGCGCCTGCTGCCGCGCTTACCTGGATAGGGCAGGACACCCTCCTGGTTACCGTGCTGAGAAGAGAAAAACGCGAGCCCGATACCTGGCTGTACAGCTTTGCGGTCAAACCCGGCACCGGAGAGGTCAGGCTGCTCGACGACGCGGAGCAGGAAGCGATACGGAAGACGATCGAACGCAATGCGTCGGAAGCTGACAGCAGTGCCCTTGCAGAGTTCGGAATGTTTGTGATCATGCTGGCCATTGTGGTCGTCTCCGGCGGAAGAGCGACGGATTCCGGGGAATCCAGCGGATCTTCCTTTGAGGGCGTCATCGAGAACAACGGATACGACCTTACCATGAAAGCAAAATACGGAAAACGCTTCTGGGCCTTCAGCCGTCGCCAGTGGCGGTATAGCGTAAAGAACAATCAGACGGGTCGTGTTTTCAAGGGACACTACCGGCCCTCCGAAGATGCCGTGGAGGCCTTCGAAAGCTGGCTAAAGTCCTGGAGGATCTCGCCCGACGGCCGGTATTATCTGATCGGAAAGACGGCAAGCATTATTGATTCGGAAAGCCGTGCCGCCCATACTGCGTTTATGAGTGATTATTCCAATGCGGGACTGGATGTCAGCCCCTCGTGGGACCAGGTTGCGATACTGATGATGAAGCCTGATGAAAGAACGGGCCGATTGAAATGCTGGATAGAGTTTTATCCTTTTACCAGCGGTAAACAGAGGACATCTTAGGGGTGCCCGTTACACGGCTACGGAGCGGTATAGGGTTTTGACTCTTGACATTTTGATGAATCCGTCAATTGTTTCGATTCCGATGTCATCGCTGGTAAAGACAGGTGGGAGTTCGGCGTTCGGCGTAGAAAGCATATAAAGAGCGAGCGAAATCCCGGAAGCTGACCTCGAGCAGTTTAGAGAGATTGCCAATGATAGAGAAAAACATTCAACTTTGAGAAGCCATTCACGGAGGAAACAAAGTGGAAAAACTTTCTAAAAGGGATGTTCTCTCCCTGGCCTCTTCAAGCGGCGACGCTTCGAACAGCGACCTCTCCGGCATGAACCTCAGAGGGGTGGAACTGCTCGGCATGCGCTTCGTTGGTTCGAATCTCAAGGGGGCGAACCTGAGCGGTGCGAACCTGAGCGGATCGAGCTTCGAAAATGCCGATCTTGCGGGGTGCAACCTGGACAGCTCGAACTTCACCGGATGCTCGTTCAAAAAAACGAACCTCGAAGCAGCAGACCTGACCTTTTCCTCCTTTGTGGGCGCGGATTTCTCCGAAGCTAACCTTAAAGGGGTGAATTTCACGAACTCCAAGCTCTCGGGCGCAGTGTTCGAGAAGGCCGATCTGACGGGCGCCAATCTCCAGATGCTGGACGGGGGGATGGTCCGGTGCGGCGGAGCGGTCATGGTGAAGGTCCATGCGCGGGCTGCGAGCCTCATCGGCGCGGTCCTCTCCGGATGCGATCTGCGCGGCGCGAAGCTCCACGGCACGGACCTGAGCAACGCTGATCTTTCCTCGGCCGATCTGCGGGAAGCCGACATCCTCGATGCGACAATGATCGCGGCGGACCTCAGGAATGCCGATATGCGCGGGGTCCGTTTGAAGCGGACGGAGCTTACCCGGGCCAGATTTGACGGTCTGAAGTACGATGAAGAGCTGCGGGAACTGGTGAGCCGATATGGTAGGGGCCGTGCATCTTGATGAGTTGATTGTTCGGAGTTCGGGGTGTTGAGTGGAACACCATCAAGGAGTCGAAGATCGCCTACACGATCCTCCGGCCGAACAACTTGTTCCGGAACGACCTCTGGTTGAAGTCATCGATCATGCAGTACAGCGTCTATCCCCAGTTCGTCGGCGGGAATGGGTGCCGGGATCTACACAAGGCACCTTGGTCGGGAGGTCCGCTACGGCGGAAACGACCTCGATGCCTGGGCAGAAAAGGTAAAGAACATGATGCCGGAGTTCATGATCCCTGAGATGCGCATCATGTACGAGTTTTTCCAGACGAACGGGATGATCGCCTCCAAGGCCGACCTTGAAAAAACGCAGACGCTCCTGGGTAAGAAGCCCCGGACCTTTGACGATTTCGTCAAAAAAATCGCCAAGGAGTGGAAGAGCACGAGGCGAAGCCGCGTAAGGAAGAGCTGCTGTGACAGGGATGACCCTGATGGGTCATCTCTGTCTGGAGGTTCTTGGGGGCAAGTCTCTATCGTCGGACTTTCCCCAATGCATCTTCTCCATCCGCCCCGAGCTCTTCTCTGCAACTAATAGACAACAAGAACTATGATATACTGCCTCTATGCACTCTATGGAGGTGCATAAGGGAGGTGCGTGATGGGCGACAAGGGCGGCAAGAAGAATAAAGAAAAGAGCGAGAAGCAGAAATCAATGAAGCATGTGCATGAAGTGCAGCAGAAGAAGGATAATCAGGTGAAGAGCACGTTTGAAGGTAAAAGCAGGATTTAAGAACATCTCGAGGTCCGGTAAATACTAGTAGACTTAGCCTGCCGCCAGCTGTTTTGCTGGTTTAACCTCAAACGAGGGGCCAGTGAAAAGGCGGCGGGCCAGGCTTGAAAACTGCCATTGCGACAATTTTTTTATCCCCGCGACGTCGAATACAATCGGTTCAAAATTCATGGTTCGAACTACAGAGAGGTCCGTTTCTATGGTCATGTCACTTATCCGGAGATTGCTCGATTCGGCCTTTTTCTCGCGAACAAAGGAGCCGGCGAGCTTCTGGCGGGTAATTGCCTGGTGGGAAGTACGGCGTATTCCCTATAATCTCATCGTCGGCGCTGCAGGTGTGGCGACATCCATTCTCGCGTTTCTCTCCGCGGTTCTCGCGGAACACGTAACGGGCATTCCTGCCGGGCTCCCGGACCCTCCGATCTTCGCTCTTTTCGGTATCCTGATCTATGCAGTGCTGGCGAACGCGTGCTATACGGGGGGATGGATCGCGGAGATCCTGGTTGCCAAGGTATGGGGTGAGTCGGGCAGATCATTCGGCGTTATATCCTTTGCTCTTGGCCTCTTCTTTTCGGTTTTGTTCACGCTTTTTATCGGCGCATTGATCGCGGGGTTCAATGGGCTTCAGATACTGCTGCAGGTGACCGGGCATGCAAGTATTGATTGATCGCAGAGGGAACAGCAAGGTAGTTGAACATGCCTGCCCTGATGGGAGCGAGGCTTAAGAAGGGGGACATCATGAAAAAGAAAACAGCATTGGTCACCGGAGCAAGCAGCGGCATCGGGGCGGTCTTTGCCCGGGAATTGGCGCGGGAAGGGTATACGGTCACCTGCGTTGCCCGTTCCCAGGACAAACTGCAGGGCCTGGTAAAGGAACTTGGCAGCGGCCATCGCATTCTTGTGGCTGATCTGGCTGATAGCATCCAACTCCAGACCGTCGCAGCCGACGTGGAGAGCTCGGGCTACTCCCTGCTGGTAAACAACGCGGGCTATGGCATCTACGGCCGCTTTGAAGAGGTCTCCTTTGAACGGCAGGAACATCTCATGACTGTGAACATGAATGCCCTTGTCCGCCTTTCCCATGCTTTCCTGAAAAAGGCAGCATCAGGAGATGCGCTGATCAATGTCTCGTCCACACTGTCACTTCTGACCTATCCGGGCGGGGCCGTGTACGCCGCAACCAAGGCCTTTGTGACGACCTTCACCGAGTCCCTGTGGTATGAGAACAAGGACAGGGGCGTCTATGTAATGGCCCTGCTCCCGGGCCTGACGGACACGAACTTCAATGCCGTGGCGGCGGCCGGAAGGCCCGTTCCGGCCCAGACCATGCGGAGCTATCCGCCCAAGGTCGTGGTGAAGAAGGCGATGGCAGCGCTCAAGGCCGGGAAAGCGCCATCAATCATCAGCGGCCCGCTGTATCGTTTTCTGACCTTCCTGAACACGAGGTTGATGAGCAGAAAGAAGATGATCACTATCATGGGAAAGGGCAGTTCCGGTCTGCGGAAGTGACATACGGTAAAGCGAGGTTCAGCAAAAGGGCCTTCTTCCTTCTGAGTGGGTACGAACCGTGTTTTCGGCGGCAGCCTGTCCGTATAACGTGCGCTCAGTGCGGCTGGGAATTTCTGGGAAAGAAGAGGAGTGATCAATGGAACTAAAAACGATCAAAAAAAATGCGCGGGAAAAACTGCAGGGCTTTTGCCGGGTCTGTCCGGTATGCGACGGACGCGTCTGCGCCGGCGAGGTGCCCGGCATGGGCGGCGCGGGAACGGGCAGCGCGTTCATGGCAAACGTGGAGGCCCTGGCCCGGCATCGCCTCAATATGCGCACCATCCACCCGGTGAAGGAGGCCGACCTTTCTTTTGACCTCTGGGGGACGAAGCTTTCCCTGCCTGTCCTGGCCGCTCCCATGACCGGGGCACCTTATAACATGGGCGGGAAAATGACCGAAGAGGAGTTTATCACGGAAGTCGTGGAGGGTTCGCTGCTGGCCGGCACGTCGGCCATGACCGGAGACGGTGCGGACCCGACGATGTATGACAGCGGTTTACAAGCAGGCGCTGCCCATCACGGCAGGACCATCGCCATTATCAAACCGAGACAACAGGAGGAGATCATCAAGCGCATACGCCAGGCAGAAGCGGCAGGGGTGCTGGCAGTCGGCATGGACATAGACGGCGCGGGCCTCGTTACCATGGCGCTGAAGGGTCAACCGGTGAGCACCAAGACCTTCGAGGAGCTGAAGGAAGTGGTGGCCGCGACCAAACTGCCCTTTGTTCTCAAAGGCATCATGACCCCTGAGGAAGCCGAACTCGCGGTCCAGGCGAAAGCCGCAGCGATCGTGGTCTCCAACCACGGGGGCCGGGTGCTGGATTTCACTCCGGGAGCGGCCGAAGTACTTCCCCGGATCGCCGACCGGGTCCGCGGAAAGATCATCATCTTTGCCGATGGAGGCGTCCGGAGCGGCGCGGACGTGCTGAAGCTCCTTGCTTTGGGGGCTGACGCGGTGCTCGTCGGCAGGCCGCTGATAGTGGGCGCCTTCGGCAACGGCCGGGAGGGCGTAGCGCTGCTGCTTAATAAAATGAAAAGCGAACTTCTCCAGACGATGGTGCTCACGGGAACGGCCGATGTCAAAAAGGTATCAAAAAATGTTCTGTACCAGGATATGGCGGGGCCGGGGCGATAGTGTCCGACTTCGTATACAGAGAGGAAAATTGAAAGGAACTCCATCATGCTGTTCAGATCATCTGAAGGTCAGGCCTGCTTAAATATCATTTGTCGTTTTCTGTTGCCAGCCTGGCTGGCTTAACAGGAAAGCAGGCCTGACCCTCACCACTTGTTTCAGCGACCCAGGATCGCATCAACCTCAGCCTGGGTCAGCACCTGGGCCACGTAATTCCCCACACCGATAATGACCTCGATGTATGTTACATAGGCCCGCAAATGGTCCTTGGAGCCGTCCACCAGATGAGTATACATGGTCTGGAGTGCCGGTTCGTCAGTGTACGTAAGCCCGCACTGCCCCTCGCTGATGACAGTGCTGGTTTCCACGATCACCTTGGGGCAGCCCACGATGTCCAGCATGTCCAGCTCCTCGATAAAAGCCCCGACATACAATGCTTCAAGCAGGCTGATCCTGCCGCGATCTACCAGCGCCAGGTATTTTTCCGTAAAGTACCAGCCATAGTCCTGGCCCGTAAAGACGCCGATGCTGTCCGGCAGGTTATTGGCATCCGGGTTCGGATCGGGAATGCCGTACTTTGCCAGCATGTCGCGGACCGTGTCGGTATGGGTTTGTTCCGATTGTGTGCCGATCGTGGAGAACGTTGCAGCAGCCGGATAGAGTGTTGCCATGGTCAAATACACATCACGGGCGAGCTTTTCCTCTTCACGCATGAAGATCAGGTGCGCAGTTTCGCCCACGTCCAGAGCCCCGGCCAGAACAGGCAGCGGCAGCCACAGACTGAACACTACAAGAACCATCGCACATACCCACTGTTGAAATCTCATTATACTCCTCCTTTTTTGCATGAATGGTTAACTGCGCTGTATTTCCGTTTTTCGATAACAAAGGATTATATCTGGCGACGCTTGGGACAGGCAGGATGCTGTGTTGAGCATATGAATATATCACTTAGACGAATGACCGATGCAAAGGTTACAAGGTTAGTAGTTCGGAGCCAGGAGTTCGGAGTGTGCGAAGGTCGAGAGACGAGAGACGAGAACTACGAGACGGGGGGACGTAGGAGTAGTTCGGAGTTCGGAGTGAAAATGCAGAAAGAGGCGTTTGTTTTTCATCTTGTATCCTGCGACCTGTACCCTGTATGATTCCGCTATCATGAACACCTGGCGTTTCATCGATAGCGGCCCTTCACCGGGCGCGCAGAACATGGCCATCGACGAAGAATTGCTTCGTGATGCGGCAGCAGGCGTGGGCGCCCCGGTGCTCCGTTTCTATGCCTGGGACCCGCCGGCAGTATCGCTCGGCCGGTTCCAGGACGAGGCATCTTCCATCGATATTGATGCGTGCAGGCGGCTCGGCATCGACATTGTACGGCGCATTACGGGCGGCCGGGCCGTGCTGCATCATCGTGAACTCACCTACAGCATCATTTCTCCTGCTGCGAACGCACTGTTTCCCCGGAATGTGCTCGGGACATATAAAGTCATCGCCGAAGGACTGCTCGCCGGGTTCAACAACCTGGGCATCAAGGCCGATATGGCTGCCAGGCCAGGCAACCGCATTGCCAAGGTCAAGCAGGTTCCGCGCGATCCCTCCTGTTTTGCCATGCCATCGTGGTACGAGATACTGGTGCAGGGCCGCAAGATCGTGGGCAGTGCCCAGCGAAGAACGGCCGGGGCCTTCCTGCAGCATGGTTCGATCCTGATGAACTACGACCCCGTACTCGAGGCTGAGGTTATCAGGGGCGGGGGGGCAGGGATCGGTGCGGTAACATCGATCGAAGAATTTCTCGGCAATCCGATCTCCTACTCGGAAGTCAAAGAGGCTTTCCTGAAGGGCTTTTCGCAGGCTTTTGAAGTTACTTATTAAGGGTTTTCGGTCTACTACATACTGAGTGGGTAAGTACCATCTTTCCGGCGGTACCTTGTCCTTTCCGGTGTTGTTTCTCGGGCTGCTACATGTTTTTCGTCACCCTTCTTGCGCGCCCAAAGAAAGGTGACCCAAAGAAGGGCGCCCCGGCGAAAATTCTTTACGGCCTGCTCGGTCGTCCTCAGGGCATTTCGGAAACTCGCCCTCCCCGACTTTGTCGGGACAAACCGGACTCAGACAGTCCGAAATGCTTCTCCCTCGGACTCGGTCGCAGACCTGAATTTTCGCATGGGGTAAGAGATCCAAGACTTAAAGCTTTGCCCGAGACGGGTCGGGGCTGTGCAACACAGAATAAGGATATTAGGCCGGAACGGGTTGTCTTTACCCGTTCACTGAAATTCTACCCAACCCATTTGGTCGTGAAATAACTCTCTTTATTGAAATAAATCAATATGATATGACGGAATCCGCTTATTGCTCCCTGCCCTGATGCAGCTAATTCCCCATTCCTTTTTTTGTTATTTTTTATATAAAGTCAATATAGTTCAGCCTGTTACGCGTGGTGGACACAAGTATTATTTTTTTCTGAAAGCCCTTGACAAATAGCCCGCTTAACTATAAAATATTGCCAGTACCAGAAAAATAAGTTGAGCTGCACAGCGGCACATAACATTGCATTGGCAATGAAAGGAGCACTGGTCATGATGGAAATGGAAACGCTGCGAATTGAGACGGTCAAAGAAGAAAAGCCCAGGCACTTTAAACCGCAGATCGGAGAACTGCTTCTGGAGCAGGAGTTAATCATCCAGCATGACCTTGATTTTGCCCTGGAGCATCAGAAATACAGCAAGGAGACGCTGGGAGAAATACTGGTGCGCATGGGCGCCCTCGATCTCGGCGATCTCGAAAAAACGCTTGCAGCCCAGCAAAACGTTATGTACTTCGTCTAAGCCGTGGTACTGGTCTGCCGGAGAGTAAATGAAAGAGGATAAAAAAAGTGTTCTCAAGGGTTTGAAAATATCGCAGGCGGTGCTATACTACAAAAGTATTCAGAAGGTTATTTTCGCGAAAAAACGCAAGATTTTGAAATTGCATATGATTTGTGTTGAATAGTTAAGGTTTAATACAGGGAGGTGATGCAGAGCTGGGAAGACGGTCACTATTTGGCTAGATAATGAATTGTTGGAAGATAGTTATCTTATCGATTAAACAGCAGACTCCCGGTGTGACGGCCGGGGAGTTAGTCAGGAAAGGAGTAATAAAATGAAAAAATTGATGATGATCATGGTTGTGGTCTTGGTGGCTGTTCTGGCAGGCACGGCAATTGCTCTGGATACGAGCACGTTGACGGTCACGGCATCGGTGGTTGGCACCTGCAAGTTTAATACGGCTACGGCGACGCTTGATTTCGGTGCCCTTGACCCCAATTCGGGTTCGCCGGTAAATGCAACAACAGCTACGGTCAATTTCTGGTGCACCAAGGGCATTGCCGGAGAGTCGATAACGCCGGACAACGGTCTTAATTTTGCGGGCACGCGACAGATGCTTGATGCGGTCAGTGGAGATCTCATCGGGTATTCGCTGACGCTTACACCGGACGCCAATCCGAATATGGGACCGGGAACCCCGCGCGGTGTTGCTATTGATGGAACGATTGCCTTTGCAGACTACGCGAACAAGTCCGCGGGTAATTATGCGGATACGGTCATTCTGACCATCAATCCGTAGCATCCTGCGGATGAGCGCACTGTTGAAGAAAGTATCGTCAAAAGGTTGAATTATGAGGGAGGGGTGAGCGACCTCACCCCTCCAGTTCCAACCGGACCAGGGGCGAAGAGAAGGGCAGGCAATGAGCGCCCCCGCAGTAACGGAGCAAGAATGGGTATGTTTGCTTTATCTACAATGAGCTCGGGAAAACGGTCTTCGGGCCGTCTGCTCGGACAGATCCTGCTGGACGGAGAGTTCATCTCCTCTCAGGACCTTGAGCGGGCGCTCACTGAGCAGAAGCGCTCGAACGAGCGGCTGGGCGAGATCCTGGTCCGCATCGGCGCGCTGGACCGGAAGGACCTGGACGCGGTGCTTGCGGTCCAGACCCAGTTCTCGAGCCGGGAAGAATCGGTAAGCGCGGCAGCAGGCGTGAGGGAGCTTCTCGGTGAACTGCTGCTCCGGGCCAGGCTGATCACGAAAGGCCAGCTCGACGGCGTGCTTGCTGAGCAGAAGCGCACGGGCGAGAAGCTCGGCGCCGTGCTGGTCCGCATGGGCCATCTGTCGGGCGACGAGCTCGTCACCATGCTCGCCTTCCAGCAGCAGCAGGCGATCACAGAACGGCCGAACCGGCTGCGGCTGGGCGAATTGCTGGTAGCATCGCACCAGATCACACGGGACCAGCTTGAAGAGGTCCTGGCCCGCCAGAAGGTCACGAAGAAGAATATCGGCGAGATGCTTATCGAGGCCGGCTTTGTCCATCGCCAGCAGCTTGAGCAGGGCCTGAACCTGCAGCGGAAACTGGTGAATGCCGCGCTCATTGCGGCGATCTCATTCATCTCGGCGCTGGGAGTAGCGCCCGTCCATGCCTACGAGCCGGAAAGCGAATCGGGAAGCGCACGGCTGACGGTCTCGGCGCGGGTGACGGCCCGGGCGAGCCTGAAGGTGCTTGCACAGGCGTCGCAGCTATCGGTAACCAAAGAGGACATCCAGCGGGGGTATATCGACGTACCTGCGGCATCGAGGATCGAGATCAGCAGCAACAGTCCGAGCGGCTGTTTGCTTGCTTTCGAGAACACGGGGCTGCCGCTGAAGGAAGTGCATGTGATCGGCCTTGGCCAGAACGTACAGATCTCATCGGGCAACGGCTGGATCCCCCGGCCGGACAAGGGCCGCCTCCCGACCCAGGAGGAGCTGAGCTACCGGTTCGTGCTCTCTGACAATACCCAGCCCGGCACCTACGCATGGCCCCTTGCCATGTCCGTCATGGCGCGGTAATGAACGCGGTCCTGTCCGCGGCCACCCCCTATCGTCCCGATCCTGCCGCTGCGCATTATATTTCCCGCGCGTTCCCGGATAGAAATGCTATACTTTTGGCGTGCATTAAATCCAAGGAATGCGAGGGCCTGAGCATAGCGCGGCCTTTGGCCGCAATTGAAAACTGTAAAGTGGAAATATCAAATTGAAAATTTGGTCGTATGGGAGAAACAGCATATGAAGAGTAATTCCCGGACCTGCCGGCATGCTGTCGTGGCCGCCGTTGCTGCCCTGTGGCTGGCGCTGCCCGCGTCATCCTTCGGGGGCGAGTGGCGCGTCAGCCCGATCAAGCTGTACTTCGGCAATGACGTGAAGAGCGGCGTTGTGACGGTCATCAACGAAGGGGCGGAACAGATCCACCTGCAGATCTATGCCAGGGAATGGACCCAGGACGGCGAGGGCAAGGATGTGTACGCGGAAACGAAAG
>MHDZ01000015.1:0-69853 GCA_001805055.1 Nitrospirae bacterium GWC2_57_13 | reverse complement strand
CCGAAGATGATGGTCCTGAAGGGCAAGGAAGAGCGGGTCGTGCGTGCAGGCGTGCGCGCCACCGGCCTCCCGAAGGAGAGGACCTACCGGCTGTTCATCGAGGAAATCCCTGAGCCGAAGACGGGAGGAGGCGCCAATATTACGGTGGCCATCAAATTCGGCGTTCCTCTTTTCGTGGGGCCGCTCAAGGAGGACCAGCGCGGCGCTGTTGAGCAGGCCGTCATGGAAAAGGGGGTCCTGACCTTCCGGGTGGCCAATACAGGCACCGTGCATATGGTCCTTGATGCTGTTACGGTGACCGGCCGGAGCCGGTCGGGAGAAGAGGTGTTCACGAAAGAGCTGGGCGGGTGGTATGTTTTGCACGGCGTTTCCCGGCCCTATTCCGTTACGATACCGCAGGAAGCCTGCAAAAAGATCGCAGTTATCGAAGTGAGCGCCAAGGGAGGCGCTCTTATCCTGAAGGGCGCGTTGAATGTCCGTGAGAAGATGTGTACGCCATGAAGTGCCCATGAGCGATGCTGCTGCCGTGAATGCCTTCCTGGTCCGGCTGGCGCTATTCGTATTCATGGCCATCCTGTTCTCATCAATGGCGTCACGCGCATCAGCGGCTGAGGCGATCGTGGCAGAGGTTGTCCTGAACCAGGAGCGGAAAGGCGCATTCATTGTGTATCTTGGCGACGATGGAGATGTTCTGGTGAAACCCGCGGACCTGATGAGCATGGGCTTTCGCGAACCATCCGGCCACCGGGCGCTGATGGGGGGGGAGGAGCATCTTTCGCTCCGATCCATGCAGAGTGTGTCCTTTGCTTTTGTTGAGCGGACGCTCACCCTCGAGATCATAGCGGCGCCGGACCTCCTGCCGGTGCGGAGCATCAGCTTCGGCGCAGAGCGGAACCCCCGGGTGATCTATCCCCGGGAGACGAGCGCCTTCCTGAACTATCGGTTCGATTATTTCTCCATGGACCCGGCCGTTGCGCGCACCTTCGCCGCTGCAGCGGAACTGGGGGTCCGGACCAGCGACTACCTGTTCCTGAGCGACGGGATCTATTCCGAGACGGCGATGGAGCGGCGGTTTGTGAGGCTCATGAGCAGCGTGACCTATGACCGGCGTAGGGCGATGGATCGGGTCATTGCAGGCGATCTCATCGCCTCCTCAGGCGATCTCGGAACGGTCCTGAACCTGGGCGGCGTGAGCTATTCCCGGGTATACGGCATGAACCCCTCCTTTGTCCGGTACCCGACCATCGATTACTCCGGCCTGGTCTCGCTCCCCTCGGACATGGAGGTATATTTAAATGGAGCGCGCGTCAGGACGGAAAAGCTGCGTCCCGGAGAGTTCGAGATCATCGACCTCACGGCCCAGAGCGGTGCCGGGAACCTCGAGATCCTGATCCGCGATCCTTTCGGCAGGGAGCAGCGGTTCTCTCATCCCTATTATATGACCGAGGTCCTTTTGAAAGAAGGGCTGCACGATTTCAGCTATGGCGCGGGATTTTTTCGCAGGAACTTCGGCGTCAAGAACGATGATTACGGGCCTCTTGCCGCTGCAGGCTTCCATCGGTACGGCATCACCGATGCCCTGACCATCGGCATTCGCGGTGACGGCGGCGACGGGACCTTCAGCCTCGGCCCCCAGGTCGTCTGGCGCGCCGGTGCTGCAGGCGTGGTGAGCTCATCGCTCTCCAGAAGCTTTGATACTGACGGCAAGGAGGGGACCGCCGGGTCCCTGGGCTATGGCTACCGCTCCGGGTCGTATAGCGGCAGGCTGCTGGCTCGCGGTTTTACGGAGCATTATCAGAATGTGGGGGTTGTGCCGCCGGCCGAGAAGACCAGGCTTGAGGCAGGCGCGGGCATCGGCTACAGCACGCGGCAGTTCGGGTCACTCTCCGTTGATGCTGCCGTCGTCAAGAAGCACGCCGGGCTTGATCGAGAAACAGAAGCGATCACCTATTCCCGGAACATCGCGCGCAATGCGAGCATGTACGCCACGCTGCGGCGCATCGAGGAGGGCAATTCGCCGTCCTACGAGTTCTTCCTCGGTTTCACCCTGTATCCTGCCAAAGAGTATACGGTCGCGTCGAACTATCAGCGTTATGAAGGCGGTCAGCGGGGTTCCGTTCAGGTCCAGAAGAGCCAGCCATCAGGCGAGGGTGCGGGGTACCGTGCCCAGTATGAGTACGCCGACGATCAGGAGCGCATCACCACGGCGAGCGCGTCGATGCAGTACAACGCCCCCTACGGCATCTATCGGGGCGATTATACAGGCAGGAACGGAGATAGCGGGAACAGCTCCACCTATGCGCTCTCTGCGGCCGGAGCAGCAGTCTACGCGGACGGCAGCATCGGCTTTGTCCGGCCCGTGCATGACGGCTTTGCCCTGGTGAGGGCCGGCGGGCTGCAGGGCGTGCGTGTCTATCACAACAACCAGGAGGTCGGCAGGACCGACGCTTCCGGAAAGGCCTTTATTCCGAACCTCGGCTCCTACTACGAGAACCAGATTTCGATCAGCGACAAGGATATTCCGATCGACTATTACATGCCCGAGGTCCGGCGGTTCGTTTCTCCGCCGCTCCGGGGCGCCGCAGTGCTCGCCTTTGAGGTGAGGAAGATCCAGGCCGTGACCGGCACGCTCAGCCTGCGGCGCGGCAAGAAAGCGGTACCCGTGGAGTTCCACGAGGTCACCATGGTGATCGGCGAAGAGGAGCGTTCGTTCCCCACCGGGAGGGGAGGCGAGTTCTTTGTGGAAGACGTGCCCGCAGGAAGGCATCGCGTATCGGTCGTGATCGACGGGGAACAGCATGCGTTCGATCTGGACGTCCCGAAGTCCGATGAGATGATCATTGACCTGGGAGGTATCCTGTTATGAAGCGCTTTGTGATGCTAATCGCTCTGTTGACCGCCCTGGCATGGGCGGGAGCTGCAAGCGCAGCGTCGCCGGGAACCATATGCAGCGTGTCCACAACGAGCATCGTTTTCGGCGTCTATGACGTCTTTGCCCCTGCGCCGCTGGCGTCCACGGGGAGCGCGACGATCACCTGCGACAAGAACGCGGCCGTCACGATATCCATGAGCGCCAGTGCCGTGTCCGGAATGTTCGTGCCGCGGCAGATGAAGCTGACGACCGGCGCTGACCTGATGGCGTATAATATTTATACTGACGCCACGTACGCCGTTGTTTTGGGAGACGGAACGGCAGGGACCCAGACGATGTCGGCGAGCGCGAAGAAGAACACTCCCCTGAGCGTGACGATCTTCGGAAACATTCCGCCGCTTCAGAACCTCTCGGCAGGGACCTATGCCGACACCCTGACCGTGACGATCCTGTGGTGAGCGTCTTCCTGCATGCGCTTCATTAATTCCTCAGCCGACCTGTCCTGGAACGGCTTTTCTGCTACACTATAGTCTGATCATTCCCCGGTCATTTGATACGAAGCAAAAGCATCTCGCGCAAAGCTCGCAAAGGAAAGCTTTACGTCCAGGTTTTTCGCAGATTAAACCAGGCATTCGGACAGAAAGGGCCTTCACCCCAAAGGGGCTTCTTTTTCACCGGCAAAAGAGTTTTTTTGTCCGTTTTTATCCGATCTTATCGGATTTTATCCGCGTCCACATGCTTTTTTCAGGTTCAATGATTTTAGTTCCGGCTTGCCCGGGTTAAGGAGCATATCACGATGAACGCTCTCATCATAACGCTGCTCGTCGCCGCACTATCCTCTCAGACTGCGCCGGTCGGGGCGATAGAATCCAACCTGCGAGAGACCGTGAGATATCTCACCGAGGAGATCGGTGAGCGAGGTTATCGGGATGTGGGGAAGCTGGACAAAGCAGCGAATTATATAGATCAAAAGCTGCGCTCCTATGGATATGACGTGAAGCGGCAGGCCTTCCCCTTTCAGGGCAAAACGTACTATAATATCATCGCCCAGTCAAAGGGGACGAACCCCGTAAAAGAGGAAATCCTGATCATCGGCGCCCATTACGATACCGTTGCGGGCACGCCGGGCGCGGACGACAACGCCAGCGGCGTGGCGGGGCTGCTGGAGCTGGCGCGGCTTGCGGCGGAGAAACCCCTGCCCAGGACGGTTCGGTTCGTGGCCTTTTCCCTGGAAGAGCCGCCGGCCTTTGGCACGGAATCCATGGGCAGCCATGTGTACGCAAAGAGTCTCAGCGAGGAAGGCGTGAAGGTCCGCGGCATGATCTCCCTGGAGATGGTCGGTTTTTTCTGCGACAGCAAGGACTGCCAGGGCTATCCCTTTTCCTGCATCGGCTGGTTCTATCCGGACAAGGGAGAGTATATCGCCCTGGTCGGGAACCGGCATTCGAAGACCTTTACGAAAGAACTGAAGAAGGCGTTCAGCGCTGTTTCCTCCGTTCCCCTGGAGACCCTGAACGCCCCGTCATTTGTGACCGGTGTGGATTTTTCGGACCACCGGAATTTGTGGAAGTTCGGGTTCCCCGCTGTCATGGCGACCGATACTTCATTCTATCGCAATCCTCATTATCACCGGGAAACGGACACTGCCGGGACACTGGATTACCGGAAGACGGCGGAACTGGTGACTGGACTAGCTGAGGCATTGCGGGGTCTGTGAGTACCCCGAGGTTCTTCTTCTTTACTTTCCCCGCCTGATGTGCTACAAAATCCCTTATGAAATCGCTTGTTACAACAGCGGCGCTTCTTTTTCTGCTGTCCTCCTCTCCCGCCATTGCCGCTGATCTCGTTGGCCTGCCCGTGACCAGTGTAAAATTGAAGGACGACCAGGGCCGCGACTGGCCCTCGCCGGAACGGCTGATGCCGCTGATCGAGACGAAGCCGGGCCTGCCCCTGTCGCGAGAGGACGTCCGGCGGAGCATCGAATACCTGATGCTCAAAGGACTGTTCAAGGACGTTATTGCCGAAGGATTTGCCGACAGCGTCGGTGTCAGGCTGGAGTATACCCTGGTGCCTGTGACCATTGTTCGCTCCGTTGCGATCTCGGGCAATAGCGTCATATCCACGAAAGCGCTGCGCAAAGTGCTGGATAAGCTGGAGGGAAAAGAGCTTCGGGATGACAGGTATACGGACTTGCGGGTGGATATCGCGGCACTGTACCAGGAAGCGGGCTATTATGATGGCCGGGTGCTTTTTCGCACAGAGCCCGCCGATGAACCCCGCCAGGTCATTCTGCGCGTTGAGATCGCCGAATCAGAGCCCACCTTGATCGAAGAGATCACGTTTTCCGGAAACCGCGTATTCACCGGAAAGCAATTGCTGAAGGTGATGAAGAGCCGGCCGGGCTCGCCGCTCCGCACGGACCTGCTGCTGGACCATGATACGCAGGCCATCATGCAAAAATACGCGGGCGCCGGCTATCCTGCGGCCAAGGCGGACGTGGTGAATATGAGCCTCAGGGATAAGAAGGCCTATCTTCACATTTCCGGTGAAGAAGGCCCGCTTGTCACGGTAGCTTTCTCGGGGAACGAGGCCTTCAGCGACAAGCGGCTGCGAAAGGAGCTGCTGATCTGGGCTGAACGTGATGTGTCCGAGGCCGTCCTTGACAGCAGCATTGACAAGATCAGGGACCTCTACCGGAAAGAGGGGTATCCGGACAGTGAGGTCAAGCTGGCAAAGGACGAGGCGTCCGGGAAGCTTCATCTTTCCTTCAGCATCTTCGAAGGGCCCAAGGTTGCAGTGCAGGAGATCTTTATCGAGGGGAACCACGCCTTTTCGGGAAAGCAGTTGAAAGAGTTCATGGTGACCCGCGAGGATGGATGGTTCCGGTCCGGCCTGCTGAACAGGGAAGTGCTCGACCGCGATGTTGATGATATCCGGGCGCGCTATGCCGATGCCGGTTATCTTGACGCACGCGTCGACAGGAAGGTACTGCGGCCCGGCGACGGGAAAAAGGCGATCGTATCGATCAAGATCGAAGAAGGTCTGCGCAGCATTACCGGCGATGTGACGTTTTCGGGAAACACCGTGTTCACCACTGCTGAGCTGCTCGGCCGGCTGAGCCTCCGGCCGGGAGCGCCGTATAGCGAACGCCAGATGGAAGAGGACCGCTATCGGATCCTCTCGGCCTATTCCGCGAAGGGATATCTGTATGCACGGGTTGAGGCAGGTAGACCGCGGAACGGGGAGAAGCAGAACGGCACGGCCGCGTCGGGCAGCGGGACAGCGCTGTTTCCGATCCAGTATGCCATCACGGAGGATCACCCGGTAACGATCGGGAAGATCATTCTGCGGGGCAATGAGGCGACGCGGGACCACGTGATCATGCGGGAGATCCTCGTGGCGCCCGGAGATGCCTACAACTATGAGAGCATTCTCGGCAGTCAGCAGCGCATCTACCGGCTGGGTTTCTTCGGTCTTGCGCGGTTCGAGCCGTTGCATCCGGGCAAGAAGGAACCGGTGAAGGACATGCTGCTCTCCGTTGAAGAGCGTCCCGCAGGGGCTTTCGAGTTCGGCCTGGGGTATGGCGACGTTGATCTGTACCGTGGATTCATGGAGGTGTCGCACCGGAACCTCTGGGGCCAGGCGCGATACGCCAGCTTTCGCGTTGAGCGGAGCGACATCGTGCAGCGGGCTATTTTCAATTTCCGGGAGCCCTGGTTCCTGGGGGCAAAGCTGGACAGCGCCTTCAGCCTTTCCTGGTCGGACTCGAAAAAACTGGATACCGATACGCGGGAAATTTACTACGAGACCCGGAAGACATCAGCGTCTTTCGGCGTCGAGAAAAACTATGATGGCCTGCGGCCGTCCCTGGTCTACCAGTACGAGAACGTGGAGAATTATAACGTTAAGCCCGAGGTGGTGCCGAGCAAGGAAGACCAGGGCCGCGTGCTTATCAGCAGCCTGACGCCCGGGATCAGCTGGGACCTGCGCGATAATTTCCTCAATCCCATGCGCGGTTCTTTCCACAGCATCGCGGTCAAAGAGGCCCTCACTGCGCTCGGCTCAGAGGCGGATTTCACCAAGGCCACGGCGCAGACCAGCTGGTTCCTGCCCTCCGGAAGGAGAGTTGTGTTTGCGCTCTCAGGCCGCGCCGGCAAGGCCTGGCCCCACGGCGACACGCTCGAGATCCCTCTGCATGAGCGGTTCTATCTCGGCGGCAGTACAACGGTCAGAGGATACCGGCAGGACCTGGTGGGTCCGACGAATTCCGATGCTGCAGGGAACCCCATCCCCACGGGCGGCTCGAGCATGGTCGTGTTCAATGCCGAGATGCGGCTGAATCCCCAGGGGTCCTTCGGCCTTGTGTTCTTTTACGACGCAGGCAATGTCTGGGCTGACAGCCATATCGATTTCGGCGATCTCAGGGCATCCTATGGCGCCGGCATCAGATACAATACTCCCGTGGGCCCGCTGCGTCTGGATTACGGCCAGAAGATCAACCGCCAGGCAGGGGAAGCTCCTGGTGAATTTCACTTCAGCATCGGTCATACCTTCTGATCCCCGCCTGGGATGAACCTGCCGTCCTGTCCGTGGTATACTGTAAGAAGAGCGTGCGCAAAGAAAAGCAACGACACTTTTTGTCTCGAAGAGGCGCAGAGATCGCAGAGAAAGACAGGATCTTTACAAGTTAGAACCTTTCGCGTCCTTTGCGAGAGATGCTTTTGATCTTGTTTTCTGGTCTGAGGCGGATCCTCGCTGCCATTTCGCGAGGACCGCGGGACCGCGGGGGAGGTGATGGAGATGAAGGCGCTCATGATAAGCGCGGACAATTTTGAAGACACTGAACTGCTCGTTCCCTACTATCGTCTCCGTGAGGAGGGCATGGAGGTGGATATCGCCTCGATGAAACGAGGGAAGATCAAAGGAAAGCGCGGCTACGAGGTCGAGGTCACGAAGGCGCTTGAAGACGTGAATCCTGATGAGTACGACGTGCTGATCCTGCCGGGCGGAAAAGCGCCGGAAACGGTGCGGAAGCAGGACCGGGCGCTCGAGATAGTAAAACATTTTTTAGCCAGCGACAAGCCCGTGTCGGCCATCTGCCACGGCCCCCAGATACTTATCTCCGCGGGCCTCATGAAGGGACGGCGCGCCACCTGCTACCATTCCGTCGCGCCTGAGCTGCAGGCGGCCGGGGCGTTGTACGAGGACAAGGAAGTGGTCGTTGACGGCCGGCTGGTGACTGCCCGCCAGCCGTCGGATCTGCCTGCTTTTATGCGGGAGACCATGAAGCTGATCCGGATGCACGGCACGCTTAAACACTCGGCTGCGTAAAAATGCATGGAGCATAGGGCATGGTGCATAGCGCAGAGGAAATACACGCATAGGGCATAGAGCATGGAGTTGGACACTTTGCGCTCTGCTCTTGGCCTGTTACCTCTGCACTATGCTCTTTGCGCTATGCGGGTGCTGGTATGCCTCATTTCGGATTGATGGACGAAAATGAACTGGGTCCCGTGGAAGGGCCGCTGCAGCGCGCGCGGCTCCATATCCGCGGCGGCCGGCGGAGACTGCGTCAGGGCAAGATCGCGGCAGGCATTGTTACGCTTGCCGACGCTCTGAGCGCCGCGATGCAAGGGTATATCGCGGCTCCCCGCCGCGGGCTGACAATACAGGACGGCGAGAACCTGAGCGACGACCGGACGGCCTACGCCGTGCTGGTCCGTTCAGGCGTGCTCGACGGAACCTTTGATTATGATTCCTTTGACAGGGTCGTGGAACGGGCGCTCCAGCAGGAGATGCGCGGCTTTGATCACCAAGGACTGGTTCGCGGCCTGGAGCAGGTCATGACCCAGTTGGGGGTCATGCCCTTTGACGAAACATCACTTCCTTCCGAGGACCCTGCTACTTTTTGAGCTCTTCGCCATTCCATCGGCATCATGTCCCGGTGGAAACCATTGCAGAGGACGCAGTCGAACACGGAGCGTAATTAATGAACAAACTTGCCAACGAACGATCAGCGTATCTCAGACATGCCGCCAACCAGCGGATCGATTGGTATCCCTGGTCCGAGGAGGCCTTTGAACGGGCTGTCCGTGAAGACAAGCCTGTGTTCCTGAGCACCGGCGCTGTCTGGTGCCACTGGTGCCATGTGATGGCAAAGGAGTCTTTTGAAGACGACGAGGTGGCAGCGCTGCTGAATGAGAGCTTCATCTGCATCAAGCTCGATCGCGATGAACGGCCGGACATAGACCGCCGGTACCAGCAAGCCGTGTCGGCCATGGGAGCGGGAGGCGGGTGGCCTCTCAGCGCATTTCTGCTGCCTGACAAGCGGCCGTTCTTCGGCGGGACCTATTTCCCTCCCGAGGACCGGCAGGGCAGGCCGGGATTCAAGAAGGTGTTGAAGTCGGTGAGCGATTTCTATCAGGTTAAGAAGAATGACGCCGCCGAGTATGCGGGCCGTGTGATGGAGACGCTGCGGCCTGAAAGGCTCAGCCGCGGGGAATTGCACGAATCTCTGCTCGATGAGGCAGCCAGGTCCGTCATGTCCCAGTATGACGAACAGCACGGCGGCTTCGGCACAGCGCCGAAGTTCCCCATGCCCGGTGCGCTGGAATTCCTGATGCGCCGGTCCTTTTTGACAGGGAACAAGGACAGGGAGAGCGCTGTGCGGACGACACTGACGGCCATGGCGCGCGGCGGTTTTCACGATCAGCTCGACGGCGGGTTTCATCGCTATTCCGTGGACGAGGGATGGAACATACCGCATTTCGAGAAGATGGCCGACGACAACGCCTGGCTGCTGAAGCTCTACGCCGACGCTTTTTCTTTGTATGGAGACGAACGCTTCGGCGAAGTTGCGCGGGGTATCATCACCTTTTTGCGGGAAACGCTTTCTGATCCTGAAGGAGGCTTTTTCGCGAGCCAGGACGCGGACATCACGCCAGATGACGAGGGGGGCTTTTTTACCTGGACCGATGAGGACCTCCGGAAAACGCTTAACGAGACCGAGTACCCGATCCTGTCGTTTTATCTCCTGAACGAAAAAGGGACCATGCACCATGATCCCACGAAGCGCGTGCTGGCGCGGGTAATGGAGCCCGAGGTCCTCGCTGGTAAGCTCGGCATGACGCCCGAGGCAGTGCAGCAGGTCATTGAGCGTGGCAGGGAAAAGCTTCTTCGTGCCCGTCAGCAGCGCGAGTCGCCCTTTGTTGATGATACGATCTATACTTGTCTGAACGGGATGCTGATCGCGGCCAGCTTCCGGGCCTATCGGGCCCTGGGCGACGGTGCTATCCGGGAGTTCGCGGTCAGGAGCCTGGAACGAGTGCTGCGCGAGCGCCTTCTGGACGGCGTGCTCTTTCACGCGGAAGGAATTCCCGCGGTGCTTGATGACTATGTGAATCTTATCGACGCGCTTGTTGCCGCCTTCGAAGCGACGGCGGAAAGCAGGTATCTCGGGTCTGCGGCCGAGCTTATGGACGCCTGCCTTGAAAAATTTCATGATAAGAGCGACGGAGGGTTCTTCGATACCGACAGCGAGGTGATCGGGACGCGGCTCAAGCGCATCGAGGACGTGCCCCATCCCTCGGCGAATTCACTGGTGATCATACTGCTGCTGAAGCTTTCCTTCATGACAGGCAGGGACGATTACTTTCGGACCGCTGAAGAGTCCCTTGCCGTGTTCGCAGTGCCGGCACAAGAGATGGGCATTCATGCGGGCGCCTATTTCTGCGCCCTCGACGCCTATTTCACCATGGTCAAACTCACGGTGGAGGCGAATCCTGCCTCGCCGCTTGCTTTTTCCGCGCGCTTACTCGCTGGACCCTATACTTCGATCCTCTACGGTCAGGACCAGGGAAGGGTGATCCCCTGCGTCGGGACGGCTTGTTATTCCCCCGTCGAAACCCCGGAAGCGCTCGTGAGTTCCATCCGGGAGCTTTTGGGCACGGCTGCGATATGAACGACAGAGCAGATGTGTGATCTCTTCGTGAGATAGCGATGTAATGCCTTAGGTCGCTTGCGCAACTGGGCGTGAATCAATTCAAAAGATAAAAGCGTCTCTCGCAAAGCCGCCCCCGCTCCGTGACTAATATTTTTTGGATGCGGGACGGAGACGGAGAAAGGACGCAAAGGAAACCTGTAAGTTCAGGGTTAAAATCAAAAAGGCCAGGCATTTCTTGGCGCTCTTTGCGCCTTGGTGAGAAAACATCGTGCCTTGTATATGGTTTTTGAATACAAAAGGAGGACATCATGGACGTTCTTCAGGCCATACAGGAACGGCGCTCCATCAATCTATTCGAGACAGGCCGCGCCTGATGACCTTTTGAAAAAATTATTCGTGAAGTACGAAGCCTACTGATCATCCCGGAGAATCATGTGGTCCTGCCAGGTAAGCCTTCTCAAGCGGGATATAAATCCTCTTCTCCCAAAAATCTTTGTCTGTCGCTCCACTATTCCAGCAGTTTGACAATGCCGCTTCGGATAAGCTTGACTGCGATGGCGGCGAGGAGGAGAGATGCGATCTTGGCGATGGCGCGGGCGCCGTTGATACCGATGAGCTTGATGATCCGGTCGGCGAGGACAAAGGCGATCCAGGTCAGCAGGAGGTTCACGGAAAGCGCCAGAATGACGGGAACGTAGCCGTAGGGACCCACGAGCACTAGGGCCGTGGTGAGAACCGCGGGGCCGGCAATGAGTGGCGTGCCGAGGGGCACCACGCCCACGTTGGGGCTCGGCGGCAGCTTCTTTTCTCCAGCGCGAAGGATGTCGATGACGGCGATGATCAGCAGCAGAATCCCGCCGGCGATCAGAAAGTCCTCGACCAGGATGCCGAGGGCCGTGAAGACAGCGCTCCCGAGGAAGATGAACCCCACGGTGATCAGAAAGGCCGTGAGGATCGAGTGCCAGATGACGGTCTTGCGCTGGCGCTTCTTGAGCCCCTCGGTGATGGCCACGTAGATGGGCAGCATGCCGAGCGGGTCCACGGCCACGAAGATGGGGATCAGGCTGAGCAGGAAAGGGTCGAGGATCGTTTTCCAGTCCATGGTAAGCAAGCCGGACGCGGGCAGTACCCGCGTCCGGTCTCCAGTAGTTACTAGTTCAGGGTCAATCTTTCCGTTCTACCATTTTTTGGAAAGCAGTGAAAAGGTCGATGGGCAGCGGGAAGACGATGGTGGAGTTCTTTTCCGTGCCGATCTCAGTGAGGGTCTGGAGGTACCTGAGCTGGAGCGCTATGGGGTTCTTGCTGATGACGCCGGCGGCCTCGGACAGCTTTGCCGATGCCTGCAGTTCGCCCTCGGCATGGATGACCTTGGAACGCCGCTCGCGCTCCGCCTCCGCCTGCTTGGCGATGGCGCGCTGCATCTCAACGGGCAGGTCAACGTTCTTCACTTCCACGGTGGAGACCTTCACGCCCCAGGGTTCGGTCTGGTAATCGATCACCTTCTGGAGCTCCGCATTGATAGCGTCGCGGTTCGAGAGCAGGTCGTCCAGGGCGTTCTGGCCCAGGATGCTCCGGAGGGTGGTCTGGGCGATGAGCGACGTGGCGAAGTAGAAGTCCTCGACCTCGATGATGGCCTTGCGCGGTTCCATGACCCGGAAGTAGACCACGGCGTTTACCTTCACCGTTACGTTGTCCTTGGTGATGATGTCCTGGGAAGGCACGTCCATGGTGACGGTGCGCATGCTGACGCGCTGCATCTTCTGGACGCCGGGGATCAGGAGGATCAGCCCCGGCCCCTTCACACCGTGGGTGAGGCTCACTTTTCCGAGGGTGAAGATAACGCCCCGTTCGTACTGCTTCAGGATCTTGATGGCGTTGGCCAGGAACCAGGCGCCGAAAACGAGAACAACCATGAACCCGAGACCAAAAGCTTGCGGCATGATGTGCCTCCTTTATGGTGTTAAGCTGATTTTATAACGCTGCGGTTGAGCTTTATTTTTTGTCAGAATTGGTGCCTTATCCTGTCTTTTTCACCTTGACCTTGAGTCCATCAACGGCAACGATCTTCACGCGCTCGCCCTTCTTGACGGGCTCATCGCTTACGGCATTCCAGTACTCGCCGTGCACGAAGACCTGGCCTTCAGCGGCGATGTCGGTCCTGGCTTCGGCGTCACGGCCTACCAGGCCCTCGGTGCCCGTGTCAGGCTGTTCCCGGTGGATCCTGATGGCGAGGGTCAGGGTGATGATGAACAGGAGCGCTGACATTCCCACTACCGGGATGATCACGGCCCAGGAGAGCCGGAGCTCAGGAAGCGGCGAGTCGATGAGCATGACAGAACCTATAAACATGGCAACAGCTCCGCCCACGCCGAGGATGCCGCCGCTGGTGATAAAGGCCTCGGCGATGAATAAGCTGATGCCGAGAATGATCAGCAGCAAGCCTGCATAGTTGATCGGGAGCATGTGGAGGGCGTAGAATCCCACGATGATCAGTATTGCCCCGACGACTCCCGGGAAAATGGCGCCGGGATTCGACAGCTCGAAATAGAGGCCGTAGAATCCGAGGATCATCAGGATGTAGGCGATGTTCGGGTTGCCGATTATTTCCAGCACGGTAATGCGGAAGCCCTTCTCAAGGTCCTTTATTTGCGCACCTGCCGTTCGGAGGGTTTTCTTCCCGAGAAAAACCTCAACAGATCGGCCGTCGATCTCTTTGAGCAGGCTCGGCAGGTCAACCGCTATAAGGTCGATAATTTTGAGCTTCAGAGCTTCCCGTTCCGTTGCCGACACGCTCTTTCTCACCGCCTGCTCGGCCCACGTGGCGTTTCTGCCCCTCTTCTCCGCGATGCCACGGATCAGCGCGGTAAGATCGTTTACGACTTTGTCCTTCATCGTTTTGTTCAAATCCTGTCCCTCACCGGTGACGGGATGAGCGGAGCCCATGCGCGTACTTGGAGCCATGGAGGCAATGTTCGCTGAAAGCACGATGAAGACCCCCGCCGAGGCAGCATGGGCGCCGCTCGGGGAGACGTAGGCGATAATCGGCACGTCGGAGGAAAGGATCTTCTGCACGATCGACTCCATGGCAGGAACAACGCCGCCGGGTGTGTTCATCACGATGACAAGCGCCTCTGCACTATCCTCTGTTGCTTTGTCGATCGATTTGGCGACGTAATCGGCGGTCACCTGCGTTATCACATCATCGATGGCAATTCGGTAGACGACCCTATCGGGCTGTATCGGAGCCGGTTTTGTGGTCTTGGCCTGCTTTCCGTCCTTCTTGTCTTTTGCGGCAATTTTTTTCTTGGCTCTCTCCCATACGTCTTTTGCCGATCGGGGCGCTTCTTGTTTCTGCGGCTCCGGCTTTTTTTCGCCGGCCGAGATCGCGAGCCCCGCGGTTCCCGCGAGGATCAGAAATAGGGAAAGAGCAAAGATGAGCCGGCTTACGTTCTTTCGCATAGGTATTTGCCTCTCAATGGATGATAGGGTCTCAAAAGGGAAATAACAGGATCAGAAAATCTCCCGCCCCTCGTTTCAAAGGGTCCCGTAAAGACAAGGGACCTGGGAAAGGTCGAGAGGTTTTTATGTTATGATAGCTCTATAAATGGATGAAAAAGTGCGAAGGATCGTCGATCCCGCCTGCCGGCGAAATGCGCACTGTTCCGGCGCATATATTACTACGGAATTATATCCTTGCCGGGGTGCAGTGTCAAGAATTGCTTGACTGTACAGGGTTTATTCTGTAGCATTCTCTCATTTGCGGTGAACGTATGAAGGTGAGCGGAGGCACAGGAAGAGGCAGGAAGCTCAAGGCGCCAGGCGGATCGCGCGTTCGGCCCACATCGGACAAGGTGAAGCAGGCCCTGTTCAATATTCTCGGCGATCGGCCTGAAGGCGCGGTCTTTCTCGACCTCTTTGCCGGCGCCGGCGGCATCGGCATCGAGGCGATCAGCCGCGGTGCGGCGCAGGCCGTCTTCGTTGACGCGTCAAAGGATTCGATCAGGCTTGTCCGGGATAACCTTACCATGACGGGCTTCGAGGCCCGGGCGCAGGTCGTGCAGGCGGACGCCCTGGCCTTTCTGCGCAGGTCCGGCGGATCTTTTGACATCGTGTTTCTGGACCCGCCTTACGCGGACGATCTCCTGCCGCTGCTCGAAGCCGTGGCCGCGGCGGGCATCCTGAAGCCTGAGGCGATCGTTGTCGCAGAACACTTCAAGAAACAGCCTTCGCCGCAGAGCGCCGGTCCGCTGGCGCTGTATCGCGAAGCCACGTACGGCGACACGGTGCTGGCGTTTTATACGTTCAGCAGTCAGTGATCAGGGATCAGCAGTCAGAATGGGGAACCAAAAAAGACAAAGCCCTGGACGCGGATTGCGACGGATTAACGCCTATGCAAAATCAGGATTCTTCATGTCTTTTTAATCAGCGTAAATCAGTGTCAAAGTAGTTTGTTCTTCTCTGGTTGAGAATCGTTTAATTTGCAACTGACTACCGTCCGGCCTCCGGTTGTTTTGCGAAAAAAGGAGAACAGATGAAGCGCATTGCCGTCTATCCCGGCACCTTTGATCCCGTGACGAACGGCCATATCGATCTGATCGAACGCAGCCTGCGCATGTTCGATGAGGTGATCGTTGCCGTGGCAACGAACCCGAAAAAGCAGCCGCTCTTTTCGCTGGAAGAGCGCGTGGACATGCTGCGGAAGTCGACAGGGGACTGCGGAAGCGTGGTGATCGAGGGGTTCGACAACCTGTTGGTCGATTATCTCAGGCAGAAGAAGGCCATTGCCATTATCCGCGGTCTCAGGGCTATTTCCGATTTCGAGTATGAGATGCAGATGGCTTTGATGAACCGCAGGCTCGACAGCAGCGTTGAAACGGTCTTTATGATGCCGAGCGAGGAGTACTCCTATCTTACGTCCACGATCGTGAAAGAGATCGCAACGTATAACGGCAGTGTTGCCGGACTGGTGCCCCTCATTGTGGAGGAGCGTCTCACGAAGAAATTCGGGAAATAGCGGCCTGAGCCGCTCAGGAGGGGTGATAATTGAATTCCGCGCAGGACAAGGCGGCGGATGCCTGAGTGAAGCGGCCTGCAGTATCCCTCCAAAAGCGGAACAAGGTCGAGGTGAAGAATATTATCGTATTCACCCGCTGACCCTCAGCAAGGCGGGGGGCGTTCAGTCCAGAAGTCAACGTGAGGAGGTGGCATCCATGAAGCTCAGATCGAGAGTGCTGTTCCTGGTGGGCCTTGTCTTTTTTGCGGGCTGTGGTTCTTTTACGCCCCCTCTGCAGACGGGCCAGGAGATCCCGGCTGGGAAGGTGCTGGTGATAGGGAAGTTCATGATCGATCCGCCGTGGTACCTGAAGGGCAGCAAACCGGAACCCGGAGAAAAACAGGAGAACATGCAGAACATAATGGTTGCCATGACCAGGGATTTAAGCAAAAAGGTCAAGGAAAATACCATGTACCGGGCCGATATGAATCTTGATGTAACTCTGTACGAATCCTTTTACTATGCCATTCCTCCCGGGACCATGTATATCAGGAACACTCAAGTGATGAAGCCGACCGGGTGGACTAATGCGATGGGCGCGACCATGTTCGATGTGCTGAAGTTTTATCGGAATTTAAAACTCGATATCCCGGCCAACGCAAAGGCGGTTTATATCGGCACGATTCTCTATAAGCATGATGGAAAGCGCATGCTCTCCGTCACGGTTCAGGACGAGTACGGGCAGATGCTCAAGGATCTTCCCCGCATGAATATTCCCGGGCTCAAGTCCGGCGATGTGGTGAAAAGACTTGCTGTGATCAAATGAATCAAGAACTCTGCTGTAGAGCGCGCGCGATATCGTGCATGCGAATCAGCATCTTCTAGTGTGGGGCGGAGATGTTCGATGCATGCATTGTGGTTAGGGCAGCTTCACGGGTTGGCAGATGAAATGTGTCGTACTTTGAGCACGGCTAAGGTTGACTGAACATGGGAAAGATCCTGCTGATCGATGATGACAAGGCATTTCTGAAACTGCTCGAAGAGTATGTGGAGGAGCGCTTTCCCGGACTGGAGGTCCTGACCTGCAATGATCCGATAAAATGCCTGGTCTTGATCACCGATGACCTCGACCTTCTGCTGATCGACCTGGAGATGCCGGGCCTGGACGGGTCCAAAGTGCTGTCCTACGCCGTTTCCAGGGGGCTCGACAAGAACCGGATCATCATTCTCTCGGCTCGCGAGGCCGACTATCTGCATGAGCGGTTCCCGATGGGCAGCTGCCTGGCTGTGCTGAACAAGTTCGAAAGGCAGCAGAAGAAGGTGCTCGACATGATCTTCGCGGCCCTGGAGCAGAAAAGCTAGCCGAACGGAGAGGCGTGCGGGATACAGCATACAGCATGACTCTATTGTCTGCTGCCTACTGTTTGCTGACCGCTGACAGCTATTTCCACTGACAGGGACAGTCCCCCGGGAACCAAAGGGGACAGTCCCTGCTACAACGCTTCCCATGGATAGCCCACGATGATCGAAGCCTCGACCCCTTCCTTGCCCGATGCAACATCCGCCCGGAACACAATGCCTGACGCAGTGACCATCCTGAGCCCCACGCCGTATGAAGAGCGCCACACATCGCCCAGTTCATCCCTTCTATCCGCCACGGTGCCCGCTTCGTAGAAGAATGCCGCCTGCCAGACCGTCCTGATGTCCTTCATGATCACGATATCGAAAGGCTGCCGTTCCTCGGTGAGGTTCCACCGGAACTCGGCACCGTAGAACAGGGCATGGGCGGCGGTGAACCGGTCGTGGGGATAGGACCGGAGCCTGCTTGTGCCGCCCAGGGAGCCCACGGTGCCGTAGGTGTTGGCTTCGACGATATTATCGACAACCTTCCAGCACTCGGACATCTGCTCCGGGTCTAAAAGTGTATGGCAATTGAGCCCTTCCTGCACATTCACCACAGTTCGATCTGTCTCTCCCTGCCTCGTGACGTGGGCGTCGGAACGGAAGGCGTTCAGGATCAGTGTATTCCTGCGGCCCAGGGGAAAGTAGGCGTTGGCATTGTATTCCATGAAGTAGTAGTCGGCATTGTTGTCACTGCGGGGCGGAGAATACCATCGGCTGATCTCGAGCCGCGTGCCTTTCCGCGGATCAGCATAGTCATCGGTCACGTCGATGCGGGTTCCTACGGTCGTGATCCGGTTCCTGTTCACCTGGGGGTCGGTGACAACGAGGATCTCGGTGCCCTCATTGTCCAGCAGGCGCTCGAGGCTGGAACTGAAGGCATAGGCGCCGCCGAAAAGCTCGATACGTCGCTCCAGGAAGGTTGCGGTGAACCTGCTGGCGAGGAAGTCCACGCTGCCCAGTTCCAGGTAGGAATAGTCATGCTTGTCCGTATTCATGCCGCGCTGGCCGTAGCTCGTGAGCGTGGCCTTTGAGAACCGCTCGAAGGTCACGTCCAGGACCAGCAGCTCGGGCAGGAGATGGACGTCCTTGGTCACGAGACCGCCGCCTTTCATGTCGCCCGTAAGGCCGAAGCCCAGCAGATCGGTGTAGGTGCCTCCGACGTTCATGGCAGCGCCGACGGCGGCCAGGCCGTCGCCGATGCCGGGCAGACTATAGGGCATGGGAAAGACATAGTAGCCCAGTTCCTTTTCGAACTGGGGCTTGCGCCGTTCAGGGACGGAAAAGGCATCAGCGGAACCTGCGGGAACGAGCGCGAGAATGAGCAGAAACGTGGCGATGCGGGACAGGTGCATAAGCAATCCTCTTTCTGTAAAGGGTAACGGCCATCCGTTCCTTCACGAGATTTTGTGATTGGGTGTAAAGGTAGTATAAAATGCAGAGAGATGCAAGTCCAAAAAGGCTTGATATTCCCTTCAGAGGTGTTGACAGGGAGATTGCAGAACTATATACTTTGGATATACGTTTTTTGTTTTACGCTACGGCGTAAACAGGGAGTCATGGGGGAGTACGGCGGTTGCATATGGCTGTTTTTCGAAGAATTTTTGCTGTTCTGATTTTTTTTACCCTTAGCGCCTGTGCTGCCACCAAGGCCCCTTCTCCAGCCGCAGGGGATCCTGTCTCTCCGCTTGCATTTCTTCTGGCACCAGTCCCTTCGGAAAGTGCGGCCTCCGTTCCTATGGATGGACCCGAAGAGGGGTTCACCGCCGCCATGAACGCCTTCAAAGCCGGCGACATGGAGAAGGCCCGGCTCGCGTCACTCCAGGTGTTGGACCAGTTCCCGAAAACGCCCTGGGCGCGGCGCTCGCTTTTTTTGCTCGGCAGGGTCTTCATCGCCCAGGATAAGGCAGGCATGGCTGAGGCGGTCATGGTCCGCGTCGCGGCAGAGTACCCGGAACTGGCTGACTACGGGTTCTATCTTCTTGCCGAATATCACCAATCAGGCGGCCGCCCTGCTGAAGCGGCAAAGCATTACCGCAGGATATCGGAAAGCTATCCCGACAGCTTCTGGCTCGTCCAATCGCGAATCAAGCTGGGGCAGTCGCTGTTCGATGCCGCGGTGTATTCCCAGGCGGCTGAGGCCTTCGAATACTTTTTAAAAACGCATCCCCGTTCCGACAGCTGTCCTGATATGGGCGTCGGGCTGGGCAGGTCCCTGGCCGCAGCAGGAAAGCCGGACCAGGCCGCGCGGGCCTATGTTGATCTCTATGTGCGCTACCCGGGAAGTCCCACGGACGAAGAGGTCGAGAAGGCGCTTGCCGAGCTGAAGCAGAAGGGCGCGGCAGTGCCGGAGCTGACGGCCGAAGAGCAGTATGAACGGGCCAAGAACCTGGTAAAGGCGAAGCAGCATGAAAAGGCGCTGCGTTCCTTCGAGCTGGCGCTTGAACGGGACCCGGAGCACCCGCGCAAGGCCGATGTGCTGCTGCGTTCGGGCATCGCGCTCTTCCATCTGGGCAGACGTTCGGAAGCAGCCGCGGCACTCGAGGGTATGGCCAACGGCAGCAAGGCCGCGCCGGGCAGCGCCGAGGCGCTCAAGTGGCTTGCCCGGTCCTACAGCAGGCTGGGCAAGCGCGAGGAGGCCGTGGGTTCCTATCTGCGGTTGATCGCGAACTATCCCGATCATGAGTTCGCCGACGAAGCGCTGTACCTGGTGGGCAACATTTACCGTGACGCCAGGGAGGCGAAAAAAGCGCTCCGGTTCTACGATCAGCTCGTGGCGGACTTTCCTCGCAGCAAATTTGCCGACAGTGCACTGTGGTGGAAGGCCTGGACCTACTATACTTCGGGAGACTACACCCGAACCATCCAGACCCTTGACCGGCTGATCGCTCTCTACCCGAAATCCTTCCTGGTCTATCAGGCACGCTACTGGCAGGGCCGGTCAGCGGAGCGGGCAGGAGATACAGGAAAGGCCGCAGGCCATTACCGCTGGGTCCTCGACCGGGCGCCGTACAGTTACTACGGCTACCGGGCCGCCGAACGCCTTGCCGGGCGGGATATGCCTGTCCAGGCAGCGCAGGCGGTTGCGACGCCGGCGCAGGAAACAGGGATTGCCGACAGTTCCGCGCAGGAAGACCCGGCTGACTTCCCGGATTCCGACGGGCCGCCGGTCTGGACCGAGGAGGCCGTGCGTGCTCTTTCCTCGCACCCCGCCTTCCGGAAGGCGCTGGAGCTGATGTATCTCGATATGAAGAGTGAGGCCGCCGCCGAGCTCTGGGCGCTGAAGGACCGGGTGCCGCGCAAGCAGGGGATGCTGCTGGGTCTGAGCAAGACTTTCTTCGAGCTGGGCGATTATCACCGGTCGCTGCTCCTGGTGTTGCGCAACTATACGCGCTATCTCGACGGTTCGGCAGGAGATACACCGGCAGATTTCTGGCTGCTCGCTTATCCCCTCGGGTACTGGGAGACAATCCAGTCCTACGCGAAGCAGTACGATCAGGACCCCTTTTTTGTGGCGTCTATCATCCGGCAGGAGAGCATGTTCCAGATTGACGCCCTGTCGCCTGCCGGCGCCCGCGGGGTCATGCAGGTCATGCCTGCCACGGGCGAATGGGTGGCACAGATGGTCCGGATGAAGGATTACTCGCACCGGAAGCTCCTGGACTCCGATACGAGCATCCATATCGGCACGTGGTATATCAGCTATCTGATGAAGCGTTTCAAGGGCGATCCGCTCATCGTCGCCGCTTCGTACAATGCCGGGCCTGCAGCCGTGGCATCGTGGCTCGAAAAGAACGGGAAGGCCTTTGAGCGCGATGAGTTCGTCGAGTCCATTCCCTTTACCGAGACGCGGTGGTATGTGAAAAAAGTGCTCCAGAACTATCGCGAGTACCGCCGGGTCTACGGCGCATCAGAGAAGGACAGCGGCATGCCGCGCCGCGGCATTGAAATGCATTTTCGGAGCATTGAACAGCCTGTGAAGTCGCACTAAGAACGGCATCTCCCCCAGGGACGGAGCGGGCTGCGCGCCCATGCCGGACCTGAAGCACATTCTCACGATCGGATTGCAGTCATGAAACCAGAGAAGGACCTTGCTGCCTCGCTCGGAGAGCTGGAGGAGCGGGTCGCGAAGATCGTTGCCGAGAACAGGCGGCAGAAGAAGCGCATCCGCGAGTTGGAGCAGGAACTGGCTTCGCTGCAGCGTGAGGCGCTTTCGCTGCAGCACGTCCAGGGCCTGCGCATGCGTCTCAGGGAAAAAGTGGAGAAGATACTGAAAACGCTCGACGCGCAGTCCTGATCGCCCTGGGCGCACGGTCACGTTGCACTCTCACGCTGAAGTCGGAATGCTGATCTTGAACAGCGGGAGCGGTCTCATGAGAAAAAGTCTTCATCGAGACCGCATGGGTATATGAGTGCAGGTGTATGTGATTTTCCTCCAGCCGGCGCGTCAGCCATGGAAGACCTCGCAGGCGGTTGTTGAAAATATGCTCATGAATTTCCCGCACGATTTTTCTCGAGCTATCGCGTCCGGCGTTCTCGCGGCCCTGGGGCCTGTTCTCTCCCTTCGATGACGAACTCTATGGACCGAAACGATATTATATATAAAGAGATACTAGACAACCTCTACGACGGCGTTTATTTCGTCGACGAAAAGCGAGTGATCACCTACTGGAACAAGGGCGCCGAGCGGATCACGGGATATACTTCCGCAGAGGTCGTGGGCAAGCGGTGCGCGGACAACATTCTCGTTCACGTGGACCACGAGGGGAACGTGCTGTGCCAGGGCGTCTGCCCCGTGGGTGAGACGCTTGCAGACGGCACGCACCGGAGCACCGAAGTGTACCTGCATCACCGGGCCGGCCACCGTGTGCCCATCACGGTCCGGGTCGCGCCGATCCGGGACGCCCAGGACAGGGTCGTGGGCGCTGTGGAGGTTTTTTCCGACAACACGCCCGAGGCCGCGGCCCTGCAGCGGCTCGCGGAAGCGGAACGGATGGCCTACGTGGATCCGCTCACCGGCCTTGCCAACAGGCGATACGCTGAGATCATCCTGAGGGCCCGGCACGAGGAGATGGAGCGCTATGGATGGATCTTCGGCGTGCTCTTCGCCGATATCGACCGGTTCAAGAAGATCAACGACGGGTACGGACACGCGGCGGGCGACGAGGTGCTGAAAATGGTTGCCAGAACCCTGGCGAATAGCGTACGATCATTTGATCTCGTGAGCCGCTGGGGTGGAGAGGAGTTCCTCGCTATCATTGCGAACGTGGACCGGGAAGAGCTGGCCGCCACGGCAAACCGGTTCCGTGCCCTCGTGGAGCAGTCGAACCTCTCGAGTGTACAAGACCTGCGCGTCACGATATCCGTGGGCGCCACCCTCGCCCGGCCCGAGGACGGCATTGACGGCCTTCTGGCCCGTGTTGATTCTCTCATGTACCAAAGCAAGTCCGGCGGGAGGAACCGCGCCACTCTGGGATGATAGTTGAGTGCGGAATGAAGGGGAGAGAACGTTGAATGCAATGAACATCGTAACGGCGCATAAGCTGGCGAAGAATTACAATTCTCTTCGCGCAGTGGACGGCGTTGATTTCGAGATCCGGCAGGGTGAATGCTTCGGGTTCCTGGGACCGAATGGAGCAGGCAAGACCACGGTGATGCGGATCATCTCCTGTTTTCTGACGCCGTCGGCCGGTTCGGTCTCGGTCTTCGGCCTGGACGCGGCGCGGGAGCCGGCGCGCATCAAGGCGCGCGTCGGAGTGATGCCCCAGGAGACCAATCTCGATCCTGATCTGAACGTCCTTGAGAACCTGATCGTCTACGCCCGGTATTTCGACATTCCGAAACGGTCATCTACGCCCAGGGCAAAGGCGCTTCTGGAGTTCGTCGAGATGGGCGGCAAGACGGACGTCAGGATCAAGCATCTGTCGGGCGGTATGAAACACCGGCTGCTGCTTGCCCGTGCGCTGATCAACGAACCGGAGTTGCTGATCCTGGACGAGCCCACCACGGGCCTGGACCCGCACAGCCGCCGCGCCGTCTGGGAGAAGCTCGAGGACCTGAAGGCCAGGAACACCACCCTGCTGCTCACAACGCACTATATGGAAGAGGCGGAGCGCCTCTGCGATCGCGTGGCGATCATGGATTCAGGCAGGATCGTGACCATAGAGCCGCCGGCAACGCTGATGGAGCGGCACGGGGGGAACCTGGAGCAGGTCTATCTCCGTCTGACAGGGAGGAGCCTTGCGGATTAACTTCATACGTGCATTCAGGGTCTGGCAGCGTCACTGGACCGTTCACACCAAGCTCTACAAATCCAGCTTCGCGTTGAACTTCGCCGAGCCCGTGCTGTATCTCGTGGCCTTCGGCATGGGGCTCGGCGTGTACGTGACCGAGATCAACGGCATGCCCTATATCCGGTTCATAGCGCCGGGCATCATCGCGTCGTCTTCGGTCTTCGCCGCGGTGTATGAGTGCTCCTACGGCACCTACGTGCGCATGGAATTCCAAAGGACTTTCGACGCCATCCTGGCCACACCCGTGGGCATCAACGACCTGGTGGCCGGAGAGCTTCTCTGGGGAGCCACGAAGAGCGTGATCTACGGCGCCTCCATCACCCTCGTGGTGGTCCTCTTCGGGCTCGTTGACTCATTCGCCGTCATCCTGGTGATCCCCGTGATCTTCCTGGGCGGTATCATCTTTGCCGAGCTGTCGCTCATCTTCGCGGCCCTCGTACCGGGCATCGATTCCTTCAGTTATTTTTTCACCCTCTTCATGACGCCCCTCTTTCTCTTCTCGGGCATCTTTTTTCCCCTTGACGTGCTGCCGCACATGGTGGGGAAGATAGCCTCCTTCACGCCCCTCTATCATCTCGTGACTGCCTGCCGGGGCCTTGCCGCCGGTGCGCTCGCGGGTATCCTGCTGAACGTGTTCTGGCTCGCAGCGATGGCATTGCTGCTCGCTCCTTTTCCTTTCCGGTTGATGCGGAAACGGGTCATTCACTGATCCATCACTGGCCTGCAATTTTGCTATACTATAAGACGTTTGCTGTAAACGCCTTTCAGTCATGAGACCACCCGTGTCATATAGAGGATTCACGCCGCGCGCAGCAGCGGCCCTCGGCGTCCTCGCACTCGCGGGGCTTGCAGGGAACTACCTCAGCATCCCCCTTTTTTTCGGCGTGGACTTCATCCTCGGCAGCATTGCCGTGATGCTGGTACTCCGTCTTTTCGGGGCTGTTCCCGGAGTCATTGTTGCGGTCATCGCGGGCAGCTATACGTTCATCCTCTGGAACCATCCCTACGCTCTCCTGATACTGACTGCAGAGGCGCTCTTTGTCGGATCGATGCTGCGTCGGGGCCGGAACAACCTTGTGCTGCTGGACGCCGCGTACTGGGTGGTCATAGGCACGCCCCTGATATGGCTCTTCTATTTCGGGGCGCTGGAAATGGACGCCCAGGCCACGCTGCTGGTCATGCTGAAGCAGAGCGTGAACGGGATCCTGAACACGGTCCTGGCAAGCCTCCTTATCGGCCACGCTCCGCTCGTGCAGTGGGTGAGCGGCATTCCTGGCAGGCCGATCAGTTCCCTGCGGCATACCCTTTTCAATATCATGATGCTGCTGGCCATCGTGCCGGTGCTCATGACCACGGCCGCCGACAGCCGGCGTGAGTTCAGGCAGATGGAGACCACCAGCGTCCGGGAGCTGGAATCGGTCGCATTAAAGACCGAAGAGATACTGGCCTTCTGGCTCAAAAACCAGCTCCGCGCTGTCAGTGAAGTTGCGCGCACCGCCTCCCGTGAAGCCCTGAAGCCCTCTGCGCGGCTCCAGGAAACGCTTGAGAACACTAAACGGCTCTTCCCCGACTTCTATAACATGTATATAGCCGAGGCTTCGGCCAGGACCGTGGCCTTCCATCCGCCGGTGAATGCAAAAGGACAGAGCACCATCGGCATCGATTTTTCCGACCGCCCCTATTACCGCGAAATGAAGACAACGGGCAGACCGGTTATCTCGGATGTGTTCGAGGGGCGGGGCGGCGTCTTTTCTCCCATTGTGACATTAAGTGTTCCGATGCTGAAGGCAGGGAAATTCAGCGGCTATGTCCTCGGCGCCGTGAACCTTGATCACATCAGGGACCGTCTCGCGACCTTTAATCAACCATGGCTCGTCAGGACAACGCTTCTGGACCGTAATAACACTGTGATCGCCAGTACCCGCGCTGATCTCAAGCCGCTGCAGACCTTTGAACAAAGGAGGACCAGGAGGCCTGGTCCTCCGGGCACGAAGGTCTCTCTTTTCTCCCTTGCGGAACCGGGGCTTCCCCCCATGGAACAGTGGAGACAGTCGTACTTTGTCAGGGAGCTGCCGTTCTCCGATGACATTCCCTGGACCGTCGTCGTTGAGTCTCCCCTCGCGCCCTTTCGTGAACGGCTCTACCGGAGCCAGATCGGCAGCTTCACGCTCATCCTGGTGCTGATCCTGTTGGCCGTGGCGGCCTCCCAGGTGCTGAGCGGCGCGCTTGTTGGTCCTCTGCGAAGGCTTGCCGCTGTGACCAGCAACCTTCCGTCCCGGGTCTCGGGCCGGGAGCGCGTCGACCTCCCCGAAAGTCCGGTGCTGGAGATCGACTCCCTGATCAAGAATTTCCGGGCAATGGCCGAGGCCCTGAGCGGCAAATTCCAGGAGATCGAAAGCGCAAACCGCACCATCCGGGAGTCGGAGGAGAAGTACCGGACCCTCTTTGAGCAGTCAAAAGACGTGGTGTTCATCAGCTCCCGGGAAGGCAGGTTCCTGGACATCAATCCCGCAGGCATCGAGCTTTTCGGCTACGCTTCAAAAGACGAGATGCTGAAGATGGATATCCCGGAAGACCTCTATCTGAACGCCGAAGACCGGAGGCGATTGATCGACAATTACGGACAGAAGGGGTATGTGAAGGATTTCGAGGTCGTCATGAAAAAGAAGGACGGTGAACCGGTGACCGTTCTTATCACGGCGACGGTGGAGCATGACGAGGCGGGTGGAATTTCGATGTTCCGGGGCACCATGCGCGACGTGACCCAGCTCAAAAAACTGGAGCAGCTGCTGCTCCAGGCCCAGAAAATGGAGGCCGTTGGCCAGCTTGCCGGCGGCGTGGCCCATGATTTCAACAACATCCTGACGGCAATCGTGGGCTACGGGAACCTGGCCACGATGCAGATGAGCGAGGACGATCCTCTCAGGATGAACGTGGAGAACATCCTCGCCGCGGCCGAGCGCGCCGCGAACCTTACGCACGGGCTGCTGGCCTTCAGCCGGAAGCAGATCATCAATCCGAAGCCGGTGCAGGTGAATGCCGTGGTCCGGGACGTGGAGAAGCTGCTTCGCCGCCTGATCGGTGAGGACATCGAATTCCGCACCGTCCTGACTCCTGATGACCCGACCGTAATGGCGGACTCCGGTCAGATCCAGCAGGTGCTCATGAACCTCGCGACCAACGCCCGCGACGCCATGCCGAATGGCGGCGCCCTGACCATCGAGACTTCGCTGGTGCACTGGAAAAGCGGCAGCGCGGCTTCCGGAGTGCCGGAACAGGCAAGTGACTTCGTTCTGGTCGCCCTATCCGACACGGGGGCCGGTATGGATGAAAAGGTGCGGTCCAGGATTTTCGAGCCCTTCTTCACCACCAAGGAGGTGGGCCGCGGTACGGGATTGGGCCTTGCCATCGTGTACGGTATCGTGGCTCAGCATGACGGGTTCATCGAGGTGTCGAGCATACCGGGATCAGGGACGACATTCCGCGTCCATCTCCCCGTCGTTCCCGCCGCGAAGGGGGAGGCAGTTGTGACCAATGTGCAGCCGCTGCGCGGGGGGGCCGAGACCGTGCTCGTGGCCGAGGACGATCCGGCGGTCCGAGAACTTATTGTGGACGTTCTGGGAAAGTACGGCTACAGGGTCCTCGCTGCCGGGGATGGTGAGGAGGCGGTCCGCCTCTTTCATGAGAATGCGGAGCGGATAGATCTGCTTCTGCTGGACGTGATCATGCCGAAAAAGAACGGCCGGGACGTGCTCCGGGAGATCGCAAGTGCGCGTCCCGGCATCAGGGCGCTGTTCCTGAGCGGTTACACTGCGGACATCATCCAGCGCCAGGGTCTTGACGATGCATCCCCGGCCGTTATCATGAAGCCCGTTTCCCTCTCCGACCTGCTGGGAGCGGTCCGGGCAGCGCTGGACAAAGGGCGGGGCTCGCAGGAAGCATGATTCAGGAGGCAGAAGTCGGTAAACAGCAGACAGAGGCATTCCTGAGCACTGCATACGAGAAGCGCTTATCCTCTCATTCCTCCCCCTTCACGTTTTTTGCTCCAGCCGCATTATTTTTATGTTCAAAGCCTTTACGCTCCAGCCATTTCGGTATGAGAAAGAAGAGAACGACCATAACAATGCCGAGGACGATGGCGAGCCGGGAGCGGACGATCAGGGCGGAGCCAAAATAATTGTAGGCGAAGGTGAGGGGGATCAGGCCGAAGAAGGTGGCAAGTGAGAAGCGGGAGAGGGACATCTTCGTGAGCCCTGCGCCGTAGCTCACAACGTCAAAGGAGACAACAGGGATCAGGCGCGACAGGAATACGATCCGCGTGAGGAGTTTGTTCGAGCAGGCGCTGCAGAAGTTGATATGGCCGCCCAGGTGACGTTCCATGAACTCCCGGCCGAGGAAGCGGGCGATCAGGAAGGCGGCTCCGGCTCCGGCGAGCGCTCCGATAACGGAGTAGACCGTTCCGAGGAAGGGGCCGAAGAAGGCGCCTGCAGCGATGTCCAGCGGCACGCTGGGGATGGGGCTCACGATCACGGCGATCGCCATGGCCGCCATGTACAGGAGCGGCGCAAGAGGTCCTGCTCCCTCGAGCCATTGCTTCATCTGATCAACGGAGAAGACCGCCCGCATATCCCAGAAGAAGGGGGACAGAAAGAGCGCTGTTGCCAGGAGAACCAGCGCAGCAATTTTCACTTTCGAAGACAAAACCCCTCCCGTTGCAGCTCAAGGCGCTTACGCTGGAATTCAAACGGCCCAAGCGCCGGGTACGCTTAGATCATTTTTTTCTGCGGATGATTCCGATAAATTTCCCGCCGGCAAAGGACACCCCCTCGGCCGTGAACTGCCATTGCCATTCATTCTTCTTCGCAGGGTCATCAAGCGGGACACCCCAGAGGTCGTTCCGCAATACGTAGACGATCGAGAGGAACTTGCGAGGCGGCCGCGCTTCATAGGCCATCATGTTCTCAAAGTCGATCACCCACCACTGAGACACGGAATCAACTTCGGGAACATAGAGATAGTGAGGATCTTTTCTGAACAGCCGGGTGGATATCCGGCCGTCGCCGCGGAAGTGCTCTCCCTCGGCGTATATCACCTCAAAGCCGGAAGAGGGCACGAGAGGCTTCACGAAGCGAAGGATGCCTGCGGCGGCGGCAAGCACGCAGAGCGCGGCCAGGCCTCCGATGATCTTAGTTCTGAGCGGTATGGTCATGCCCGTGAGGACCTAAGCCGCATTGACTTTCTGCGCCCGTACACCGAAGAACAGATAGGCCATGGCAATGCCGAAGCCCAGCAGCCACGGCATGGGCAGGGAAAGGCTGAAAACGGTCGCGATCGTCGTGATGATCAGCACGGGAGTGACGGCCATGACCGACAGGCGCAGCAGGGCAGGATAATCAAGCGTGACCTTCAGGATGGTCGCGAAAAGCATGCCGAAGAGCCCGTAGATGAGCGCCTGGACGATCCGGAAGGCGTAGGATCCCGCAAGGGCGAAAGGATAGGCGAAAACGGCGAACCAGCGCCGGAAAGACTCAACAATGGTGCGCGCCATGTCGCTGTCAATGGTTACGGCGTCGACCGACGAGAGGTCGTAGACCCTGATCTCCGACCGGTGTTGCTGCCGGATCATCAGTTTGTCCTTCGTGAGGAGTGCCAGGGCCTCTGTCTGATCGACGGAGGTGGTCTGTCCTGATGTGTCGATCAGCAGGATCTCTGTTCCCGATTCGGGGTCGATGATCGAGTAGGGAACAGGCTTATCGATGGACACTTCGCCGTTCGTGATCGTTATCTTCGGTATCTGGTTCACGATCTTGGGGGCTTCACGGGTGATGAAGTCCGACAGCTTCATGTGGGCGGTGATCATGACCGGGATCCAGAGCACGGCGAGCAGCAGCAGCAGGTAGCCAAAGGCCACGCCCTTCCAGTTCTTTCCCACGTCATGGTAGAAAGCGCGGGAAAAGAACGACAGGTATGGGGCCTGGAACAGTGAATATTTTTTCATGAGAGCCTCCGGAAAGGAATGAGATGAGGGGAAGTCTATCAAATTTTCGGGCTGGTGTAAACTGGATTATCCTAAAAACGGCAGTTGAACTATCACGGATGAACACGGTTACGGATTGAAAAAACAAAGGCATCTTGTCTTTCTGATGATTCACCAATCAGGTGACTCGTGCATTTGGATCAAGTTTTTGAAAATTCGCGCCAATTCGCGGCTAAATGCTTTTTCAGGATTATAGCAATGGGGGTGAGCGGATGAAAGATGAGGCAGTGCGCAGTGCGCCCTGCCTGCTTGAAGAAATGACGGATGCTGCAGAGGTCGGAAAAGGCTTTTGAGGCGTCACTCGCAGCCCTGCACGAGCCTGCGGAGGTTCACGCCGGAATTGACACCGTCCTTCACGCGGTACCGCACCTCGCCGACCTCTCCTGCCCGCACTCTGCCGAGCAGGTCCCGGTCTTCCATGACAATAGCGACCTCTGCGCCCGACTTCGGCTTGATCGTGATGGTGCCGGCGTCCTTGCTGATGCTGGTCACCGTTCCCTTTACCGTGACGAGGTCGTCGGCAGGGACCGTGCCGATTGCCGCAAGGGTCAGGCCGGCGGCCAGGAGCAGTATGGAAAGTATTTTCATCGGATTACCCCCCCTGAAATATTATTTGATCTTCTTTATGAAATCCTCGACTGCCAGAGCCGGAAGGCTCATCATCTGGACCGAACCGCGGGAGCCCAGGTCCACGGACATTTTCATGACCGCCTCGTTGCTCGGCGCATCGATAACGCTCATGAAGTCGTAGGCGCCGAGGAGCGCATATTGGTACAGCACCTTGATGCCCATCTTTTCGATCTCCTTGTTCACCTCCTGGATCCGTTCCGGCTTCTCCTTGATCGTCTTCCTTCCTTCGTCCGTCAGGTTGCTCATGATAACGTAGTGCGGCATAGCGCGACCTCCTTTTCTGAGAGCTGGATGGGAACATGCGTAACCTTGATGCAACTTTTGTTGTATGGGATGTTTTGGAAATAGCAAGAGTGAATAGTTTCATTATAGCCTAAAAAGCGGATGCCTTCCGGCAATTTGTTCATAGCCGGCAGCATGATGTCGGGCTGATCCATCTGTGGCGCGGCCGGGTTCACGACTTGACAGTATGCTGATCTGCATATATAGTTGATTTAAATCATTCCAAGCTGAATCTATTCCCTCCGCATTGGGATTTGCATCATTTTGAAACTGTCTTCATGAAGCCTGGGCAACACAAGAATACATCGATCTTTTTTTTGCGTCTTAGCGGCTGATTGTCGTTGCTGCCGTCTGGCCGCGTTATTACTGGAATGCGATCATAAACGATCCCTACCGGGAGGTGTTCCATGGACCGGAGAAAGTTCTTGAGATCGGCAGCGCTGGCCGGCATAGGCCTTTCGTTCCCCGGCGGCCTGAAGCAGGCAGCCGAGGCGGCGCAGGCAGGCCCTGACCTTGCCGTGGTGCAGGGGCCGTCAGCGGCCGCCATTACGCGCGCGGCCATCGAGGCCTTGGGCGGGATGAAGAAGTTCGTTTCCCGCGGCGACATCGTGGTCGTGAAACCAAATATCGCCTGGGACCGCGTGCCTGAGCAGGCGGGAGACACGAATCCCGAGGTGGTGGCTGAAGTGGTCCGGCTCTGCATCGAGGCAGGGGCGAAGAAGGTGAAGGTCTTCGACCGGCCGGTGAACGATCCGCGGCGCTGCTATGTGCAGAGCGGCATCGCCGAGGCGGCCCGCGACAAGGGCGCCGATGTGATTTTCATGGATGACCGGAAGTTCAAGGATATGGAGATCAAGGGGATCGCGCTCAAGACCTGGCCGCTCTATACCGAAGTGATTGAGGCGGACACGGTGATCAATGTGCCCATAGCGAAGCATCACGGCCTTGCAAAGCTCACCATGTCCATGAAAAACTGGATGGGCGTCATGGGCGGTTCGCGCAGGATGATCCATCAGAAACTCGACGAGAGCATTGTGGACCTGGCCAGGGCGATCAGGCCGAAGCTGACGGTCCTGGACGCCGTGCGGATCCTGACGGACAACGGGCCCCAGGGCGGGGACCTGGACGACGTGAAGAGGCTCGATACGGTGATCGCCGGCACAGACCAGGTAGCCATCGACTCCTACGGCGCAACGCTCTTCGGCATGAAGGGAAGCGACCTGGGGTACGTGCGGATCGGGGCCGAGACGGGGTTCGGGGTGATGGACCTGGCGAAGTTGAATATCAGAAAAATGAAGGTGTAGACGCGCCCGAATGTGGAATGCGGAGTTCGGAGTGCGGAATGAAGCGGATGAAGATGCTCATGGCTCGATACTGGGGAATCAGTGGACAGGGATGAAAAGCAAAGAAAAGATCGTTCAGCGAAGGGACACGAAGGATCGTGCCGGGCATTCTCCCAGGAGAGTTGTGGTGCGGGCGTTGTTTGCATTTTTCGTGGTCCTGCTCATGGCCAACCTGAACGCCCTTATCGATCTTAAGGTCCATCCCGATATCCCGTACTTTCACGAAGAGCACCTGATCGTGGGCGGGGTGAGCGGATTTTTGACGGCATTGCTGTTCTTCCTGGTGTTCCTCTATGTTCATCGTCTGGAGAACGCGGCAAATGAGATCATCCGGCTCAGGGGCTTGCTCCCTATCTGCGCAAGCTGTAAGAAGATACGAGGGCGGGACGATAAATGGTATCCGGTCGAACGGTATGTATCGGAGCATTCCAAGGCTTCGTTCACTCATGGGCTCTGTCCTGAATGCGCTGAAGCGATGATGGAGAAATTCCGGAAAGAGTAGGCGATGGAACAGGGCGCTCGATGCGCTCTGAAGGACGAATCCATGAGGATAGAGATTCTAGTGTTTTTAGCAATTATTATCGGCGTTGGAAGCATTCATGTTCGTTATCCGAAGCAGGTGGCTGCTTTCCATGCCAGAAACTACCGGGCGCGAATATAGTTCATAGGCGGGTCAGCGAGAAGTATTTACGTGCAGCCCTTTCTTGCACGACTCATTGGGTATGCTTTGATATGTATTGGTGCCTGGCTGTTCCGGATCGAATTCACAAACACCTACTCACAGTGAGACAGGATTTGCAGAAACTGCTTACCACACAAAATATCCGCAGAATAACCCAGGGCCTCTTCCTTCTCCTGTTCCTCTTCCTCTTCATTCAGACCGAGTCGAAGGGGAACGATGAGCTTGGATATCCTGTGCGGCTTTTCCTGGACTTCGACCCTCTCATTTCCATCAGCACCATGCTCGCGGCTCATGCCCTGCCCGTGGCTTTCCTCCTGTCGCTCATCACCGTCGTGGCCACGGTGCTGTTCGGCAGGGTCTTCTGCGGCTGGGTCTGTCCTCTGGGCACGCTGAACAATATGGTGGGTTCGCTCCGGAAGCGCAAGCCCGAGTCCATGCCCGTGAAGTGGTATCGCTGGAAGTATTTCATCCTGGTCTTCCTTCTCGTCTCGTCGGTCTTTACCCTCCAGTTCGTGGGCGTCATGGACCCGTTGTCGCTCCTGATCCGTTCCTTTTCCGTAAGCGTCTATCCGCTCTTCAATTACGCGGTCCGCGCCTATTTCGATGTTGTCTACGCTGTGAACCCCTTGGGCATCGCCCTGTTGACCGAACCGGTCTATGATGTTCTGAAGAGCACAGTGCTGTCCTTTGGTCAGTCCTTCTACGTCCAGGGCGTGTTCATCGGCCTGCTCTTTCTGGTCATCCTCGGCCTGAGTCTGCTTGAGAAGCGGTTCTGGTGCAAGCATCTCTGTCCTCTTGGCGCGCTGCTGGGCGTCCTTTCGCGCCGCGCCGTGCTGAGCCGGTCGGTGAGCGAGGGATGCACATCCTGCGGGGCCTGCGCTTCGGTCTGCCAGGGAAATGCGCAGCCCGACTCGAAGGAGCACTGGCGCATCTCCGAGTGCCTCATGTGCTGGAACTGCGACGACATCTGCCCGGAGAATGCCGTCCGGTTCGGCTTCGGTAAACCCCGGCCCGCGTCGCCTCTTGATCTGGGCAGGCGGCGGGTGATAGCAGCAGCGGTCGCGGGCGTCGTGGCGGTGCCTCTCCTGCGGGTCACGCCGCTGGCCCAGGCCAATTCAAAGAACCCGGCACTGATCCGCCCGCCAGGGTCGCTTGAGGAGAAGGAGTTTCTGAAGCGCTGCGTGAAGTGCGGGGAGTGCATGAAGGTCTGCATCACGAACGGGCTGCAGCCCACATTCATGGAGGCGGGGCTGGAAGGCATCTGGTCGCCCGTGCTGGTGCCGCGCATCGGCTACTGCGAATACCGCTGCACGCTCTGCGGACAGGTCTGTCCCACGGGAGCGATCAAACGCCTGACGCTCGAGGAAAAGGCGAAGGTCAAAATCGGGCTCGCCATGATCGACAAAGGGCGCTGCCTGCCCTGGGCCCACAGCAGGCCCTGCATCGTTTGCGAAGAGGTCTGCCCCACGCCGAAGAAGGCGATCTGGTTCGAGGATGTGAAGGTGAAGGACCGGGAAGGACGGACCGTGGCGGTCATGCAGCCCCACGTGGACCTGGAGCTCTGCATCGGCTGCGGCATCTGCGAGACCAAGTGTCCTGTGCTCGGCAGGCCGGCGATCTATGTCATGAGCCTGGGCGAGAGCCGGTCCCGGGAGAACCAACTGCTGATGCCGGAGTATTGACGACAAGGGACAGTCCCCTTTGGTTCCAGGGGGACTGTCCCTGTTTCCGAAGTTCACGAAGGGCACGAAGCTGCAAGGCTTATGCGTTTCCCATTGTTCGAGCCGCATCGTCTGCGCGGCATACTATTTCTTTTTAAGATTTGACGCGCGAGCAAAAGTATATAACGCGAACGGAATGGCCTACGGCAATGCATCAAATTTGCAATTTGATATTTCCAATTTTCAGTTTTCAATTGCGGCCAAGGGCCGCGTTACGGAAAGGGGCAGTGATTGACGAATGAACCAGTCGTGAAAGAGAGCGAAGTTCCGCGGAGGATCCTTTTTCCGGGCAGCTGCCTCGTCGGGCTAGGCCTCCTGTATCTCACAAGTCTTTATAGTTTTCTGCTCTTCCATTCCATCGCCGAGATCTTCAGTGCTGTTGTCGCCTTCGGCATTTTCATGCTCATTTGGAATGCCCGCGACTTCCTGGATAGCAGCTACCTTGTTTTTCTCGGCATTGCCTATTTCTTCGTCGGGGTCATCGACGTGGTGCATACCCTGTCCTACACCGGCATGGGCGTATTCCCCGGCTATGATGCCAATTTGCCGACGCAGCTCTGGATCACGGCGCGGGCGCTCCAGGCTGTATCCCTCCTGATCGCTCCAGCCTTCGTGAAGCGCCGCCTCAGGACCGGGATCATGTTCGCGGCCTACGCGATCCTCACAACGGTTGCCATGGCCTCCATCTTCGCCTGGGACCTGTTCCCCGCGTGCTTCGTTGAGGGAGAGGGCCTTACGGGATTCAAGAAAACCTGCGAATACATCATCTCTGCGCTCCTGGCCGGGTCTCTTGCCTATCTCTACCGGAAGCGTGCGGACTTCGATCCTTCGGTGCTCAAATTATTGATGGTTTCCATCGTCCTGACCATTGCTTCGGAACTGCTCTTTACCTTTTATATCAGCCTCTACGGCCTTTCGAACATGTTCGGGCATTTGTTCAAGATCGCGGCCTTCTACTTCGTATACCGCGCCATCATCCACACGGGAGTCGTGAAGCCTTACAATATCCTGTTCCGGAAGCTGAAGCTGAGCGAGGAAGCGCTGCGCGAGGAGCGGGACATGCTACGGGAATACATCGACCGGGTGAAGGTCCTGGCCGGGCTGCTGCCCATCTGCGCGGGTTGCAAGAAGATCCGGGACGATTCGGGGTACTGGAACCAGGTGGAGACCTACATCAGCAGGCACTCGGACGTGAAGTTCACTCACGGCATGTGCCCCGACTGCGCGAAAAAGATGTTTCCACGGGTGTTTGACAGGGTTGATATGGAAAAGCTGAAGTGACTCAAAGGATGAACCGCGAAGACGATCAGGGTACAAAGGTAAACCGATGCGTCCATTGCGGTTCAATGCTTTAGTGTTTGAATACCCGCTGGCCTGTGAAGACCATCGTGACCTTGGGGCTCGACTCGTTGCAGGCCGTGATGATGTCGAAGTCCCGGTCCGACCCGCCAGGCTGCACGATGGCCGAGATGCCTTCCTTTATTCCCACATCCACGCCGTCGCGGAAGGGGAAGAAAGCGTCAGAAACCATGACGGAGCCGATCAGTCCGCCCTTGTCCCTCTTTGTCTGGTTGTCGATCTCTTTGAGCGCCGCCTTGTCCCGCTTGCCTTGCGACGCCTCCAGCTCGAACTGCTTGTAGGGGATGCCGTGCTTCTTGAAACACAGTCTGTCGGCATGCTTGGTATAGGCCTTATAGATGGCGATCTCGGCCACGCCGACGCGATCCTGTTCGCCCGTACCGATGCCAACGGTCGTGCCGTCCTTCACGTAGATCACCGAGTTGGACGTGATGCCCTGTTCCACGCTCCAGCCGAAAAGCATATCATCCAGTTCCTTGTCCGTGGGCTGCCGCTCGACGGCGTATTCTTTGCCTTTGTATGTTGTCTTTGCAGGCAGGAAATCCTTTGCTGTTCTGATCTTGTTCTTCTGCGACTGCTGGACGATGATGCCGCCGTCGATCAGGGCCTTGAACTCCACGAAGCTCATGTCGCGGTATTTCGCCAGTTCCGCGATCTTTTCGAGCTTGATGATTCTAAGGTTCTTCCGCTTCTTCAAGATGTCCACGGCGCCTGCCTCGTAGTCCGGAGCGGCAACGACCTCCAGGTAGTTGGCATTCGCCATCTCTGCTGTTTCCTTGTCGATGGGCCGGTTCACGGCCAGGCATCCGCCGAAAGCGGCAATGCGGTCCGCCATGTTCGCCCGGTCATAGGCCTCGGCAATGGTCCTGCCGTAAGCCACGCCGCAGGGGTTGTTGTGCTTCATGATTGCTGCCGCAGGGCGGTCCATCAGGTATTTCAGGATGTTCAGGGCATTGTCCAGGTCCGTGAAGTTCGTCTTGCCCGGGTGTTTGCCTGCCTGGAGCATCTGCTCTTCTGTGATACTTGTTACGAGCCCGTACCCGGGGTTGATGAACTTAACACCCGCAAGCTCCAGATTGCCGCCTGCGAGCTGGTACATGGCCGCCTGCTGGTCCGGGTTCTCGCCGTACCGAAGGCCCTTCTCGATCACCTCGCCGGTGCCTTCATCCGGCAGCTTCCAGGCCTGCTTTTTATAAACAAGCTTCTGGTCGCCGAAGGTGATGGTCATCTCGGGCGGGAAATTGTCGGACATGATGGTCTTGTACATCTTCTTGATATCGGACATGGAAGCCTCCTGATTGAAAATGCGTTATGCCACAGAGGTCTCCGAGGACACAGAGGAGCGCGTGGCCTAATAAATAAACGACAAAATCTTGCCTTCCTCGGTGATCTCTGTGTTCTCTGTGGCAAAAGTTATTATTGTCCTTTTTCGGAACAGAAAGATTATATAATGCCAAGTCAACGATTGCAACGGGAATTCATTGCACGAAGGGCTTGACAAATTCTTTTGCAGCAGCCGGCACAATTTGCTACAGTAGAGAAAAGCTGACTGGATGTACTTGCAGGGTGGAGTTGTGACAACTATGCATTCTATGACAACCGAAAACAAGACTTTATTTCCTTCCTGGCTTTCCTCTTGGATGACGGCGCAGAGCGTCCCCCTCTGGGGCGCCGCAGACCTGCGGAAGTTCGCAACGCCCGTGGACAAATCAGGAAAAGGGTTCCCCTTCGCCGTATCGATGGTCTTCCCCATGGACCCGCACATCATGGCCGATATCCGGTCAGGACCCACTGAAGACTATGGAAATGCCTATGCCCGGATGAACGAACGCATCAATGAGGTGTCGTCATTACTGGCAGCGGAGATCAGGAAGCGCGGACATCGATCACTGGCTTTGGCAGCATCGGTGCGGACCGATCAGATCAATCTCAGAGGTGACTTCCCGCACAAGACCGCGGCCACCCGCGCGGGGCTGGGATGGATCGGGCGGCACTGTCAGCTCATCACGCGATCCTTCGGCCCCTGGGTCCGTCTCGGGACCGTGTTCATTGACATGGATCTGCCTTGCGGTCCTCCATTGGAGCGCGCGTTCTGTGGGACCTGCATGATCTGTGTCGAAGCCTGTCCTGCCGGGGCACTGAAGGGGAGTGCATGGTCGCCGGGACTGGAGCGTGAAGAGATGCTGGACCCCGAAGCGTGCGACCAATGGAAAAAAGAGCATTACCTGCAGTATCAGCAGGGGCGCGTCTGCGGGATCTGCTCTGCTGTGTGTCCCTATGGACTGAAGACAATAAAAAGGGCTCGTGGATATTCATCCTGATTATGGCAGAAAGACGGCAGCGTGGTGAATAGTGCCTTGACTGTACATCACTTCTGAAGGATAATGGCATTATTCGCTAAAGGGAAGACGTGGTTGCCGGCGCCGTCATGACCAGCAGCCCCGTGTTTTGGCCGTACGCTTCATCGTTTAGCAGCCCCATCGGAGGCCTCATGAGGAAATACGTTCTTACCCTTCTGCTCTTGGTCATGCCTGCTCCCGGGCCGGCTGCGGAATATCAAAGCACCTTTGGGTTCCCCTTTGAGCTGTCGAAGGACTGGCTTGTGTTGACCTCAAAAGAGGCGGCCGGGAAGTTCGGGACAGAGACGCTCAAGAGCCTGGGCCTGGAGTACGGCGATCAGGAGAACATGAAGGCCGTGCTCGAACGGGTCAAGACGGGCAAGGTGGAGTTCTATTTCGACCGGAAATACTCCACGAAGGATTTCAATAATAACATCAGCGTGCAGCTCATGGAGGGCGGTCAGCAGCCCACGGCGAAGGCCGCACAGGATGCGTGTGCTTCCCTGCCTGACGAGGCTGCAAGGCTCTTTGGCGGCCCCGTGAAGATGAAGAGCTGCGGCATCGCGGAACTTCAGGGCATCACGTACGTTGCCTACGAGTATGAAGTGCCAACACTGGCCACATCGGTCATCCAGACCGAGATCCCCTTCACGGCAGGCATGAGCATCATCGTGGTGGGCGGCTCGAACAAGGCGGGGCTGGAGCATGTGAGAAAGGCCCACGAGCAGATCACGCGGAGCATCATAAAATATACTTCGGCTGCGCAGGCCAGGAGGGCGAAAGCGGCGGGCCGCGTGCCAGGGAAGGATGAACTGGCCGCTCTTGTCAAGAACAACCTCCTGCGCTTTTCACGTTCCGTGAATGCCAGCGATTTTACCGAGTTCCACGGCCATGTTTCCCTGCTGTGGAAGAACGAGGCCACGGTGGAGTATTTTAACAGTGCCTTCAAGGCCTTCATGGACAACAATGTCAACCTGGTGCCCGTCGTTGAAAAATTAACGCCCGTCTTTGATGAGAAGCCTTCCCTTTCGAAAGAAGGCGTACTTTCACTCAAAGGACACTATCCCACACGCCCTTCGAGGGTCTTGTTCGAGCTGTCCTTCATCGATGAGGGCGCCGGGTGGAAGCTCGTGAGCACCAATGTGAACATAAAACCGGTGCAATAATATCCCGCGCTCCGGGGCCTTGACACAGGCCCTGTTTCCAGATAGACTTTTCAACAAGTGGTCCTGCTGCTGCCGGCCCCATGCAGGACCATCGGAACATCGCTTATCCCCGTTCAAAAAAGCGCACAAGCGTTTCTCAATCAGTTCCCAGTTCCCTCGATCCTCATGACAAAACAGGTGTATTTCCACCTTCGGTTCAGGAACACCGGTTGCCCCGGCGCCGGGTACATAAGGCATTCATCGACAGGAGGCCTCCATGTCACTCTCAAGGCGTGAATTCATCAAAACAGCCGCTGCCGTGGCTGCGGCGACGGCCGCAGGCCTGGCCGTGTCCGAAGAGCTCCTTGCCGCGGCAAAGCAGACCGAGGCGGGGTGGCGGTGGGACAAGTCGGTCTGCCGTTTCTGCGGCACCGGCTGCGGCATCATGATCGCTGTCAAGGGGGACCGCATCGTGGCCGTCAAAGGCGACCCGATCGCGCCGGTGAACATGGGCCTGAACTGCATCAAGGGCTACTTTAACGCCAAGATCATCTACGGCGCCGACCGGCTGACCGAGCCGCTCATGCGCGTGAACGCCAAGGGCCAATTCGATAAGAAGGGGAAGTTCAGGCCTGTCTCGTGGAAAAAGGCCTTCGACGAGATGGCGAAGCAGTTCAAGAAACACTACTCTGATCTAGGCCCCAGGGGCGTTGCCGTGTTCGGCTCGGGCCAGTACACCATCATGGAAGGCTACGCGGCGGTAAAGCTCACGAAGGCCGGCTTCCGGAGCAACAATATCGACCCCAACGCGCGCCACTGCATGGCGAGCGCCGTGGCGGGCTTCATGCAGGTCTTCGGCATCGACGAGCCGGCAGGCAACTACGATGATATGCACCATACCGACACGGTAGTGCTCTGGGGAGCGAACATGGCCGAGATGCACCCGGTGCTCTGGTCCAAGATCACGAACCGTAAGCTCTCCGACCCCAAGCGTGTGAAGATCGTGAACGTCACGACCTTTACCAATCGCTGTTCGAACCTTGCCGATATCGAGATCGTTATCAAGCCCAACGCCGACCTGGCTATCCAGAACTATCTGCTCCGCGAAATGGCCACCCGTTCCGGCGTGATGGACCGGGAGTTCGTGGACCAGAACTGCATCTTCGCAACGGGGCCCGTGGACATCGGATACGGTCTCCGGACAGCAGTCGACCATCCGAAATACCTGAAGGCCGAGCTGGATACTGCGGCCACAGAGGCGTTCAAGGTGCTTACGAAGGACGAGGCCACTGCCATGGGGTCCCTTGGCTACAAGGAAGGCGATCGCATGGAGATGAAGAACGCGGGAAAGGCGGGCAGCCACTGGGCGATCAGCTTCGAGGACTTCAAGAAAGGCCTCGAGCCCTACACGCTCGATTTCACGGCGCCGCTGGCGAAGGGCGACGCCGACGAGTCCCTGGAGAACTTCAAGAAGAAGCTCCAGGCCCTGGCCGATCTGTATGCCGAGAAGGACCGCAAGGTCGTGAGTTTCTGGACCATGGGCTTCAACCAGCACGTGCGCGGCACCTGGGTGAACGAGCAGATCTACGCCATACATCTTCTCCTGGGCAAGCAGTCCCAGCCCGGCAACGGCGCCTTCAGCCTCACGGGCCAGCCGAGCGCCTGCGGCACGGCGCGCGAGGTGGGCACCTTTGCGCACCGCCTCCCGGCCGACATGGTCGTGATGAACCCCAAGCACCGCGAGGTGAGCGAGAAGATATGGAACGTTCCCGCGGGCACGATCAATCCCGTGGCGGGTTCCCATTATATGCAGATCTTCCGGGACCTCGAGGACGGCAAGATCAAGTGGGTCTGGGTCCAGGTGAACAATCCCTGGCAGAATTCCGCGAATGCCGGGCACTGGATCACGGCTGCGCGCGAGATGGACAACTTCATCGTGGTCTCCGACGCCTATCCGAGCATCTCTGCCAAGGTGGCTGACCTGATCCTGCCGGCAGCGATGATCTTCGAGAAGTGGGGCGCCTACGGCAATGCCGAGCGCAGGACCCAGCACTGGCGGCAGCAGGTGACGCCTGTCGGGAACGCCATGTCCGATACGTGGCAGACCCTGGAGTTCGCGAAGCGCTTCACCTTGAAAGAGGTATGGAAGGAATGGAAGATCGACGACAAGACCGTCCTGCCCGATGTGCTGGCCAAAGCGAAAGAGATGGGGTACAAGGAGACGGACACGCTCTTCGACGTGCTTTTCGCCGGCAAGGAGGCGAAAGGATACAAGTGGCCCGACCCCGTGGGCAAGGGGTTCCTCAACTCCGAAGCTGCGGGAGACGGTCGGAATGTCGAAGGTTTCAAGGGATACGGGTTTTTCATCCAGAAGTCTCTCTGGGAGGAATACCGTAAGTTCGGTCTCGGCAAGGCCCATGACCTTGCGGACTTCGACACCTACCACAAAGTTCGCGGGCTCAAGTGGCCTGTTGTCAACGGCAAGGAAACGTCCTGGCGGTTCAACGCCGAGTACGATCCCTACGCGAAGGCGGCGAACCACGGGAAGTTCGCCTTTTACGGCGAAGCCATGAAGGAGATCCCCGCGGGAGACCTCAAGGGGCCGAAGGAAGGGGACAAGGTGAAGCTGCCGAACAAGGCCAAGATCTTCCTTCGGCATTACATCGATCCGCCGGAACTGCCGAGCGCCGCATATCCCTTCTGGCTCAGCACCGGACGGGTGCTGGAGCACTGGCACACGGGCACCATGACCATGCGGGTTCCGGAGCTCTTTCGCGCCGTGCCTGAAGCCGTCTGCTTCATGCATCCCGGGGATGCGTCGCAGAACAAGATGAAGGACGGCGAACTTATCTGGATCGAGTCACGGAGGGGCAAGGTGAAGGCGCGGGTCGAGACGCGCGGCAGGAACCTTCCGCCCCGGGGCATGCTCTTCGTGCCCTTTTTCGACGAAAAGGTCTTCATCAACAAGGTGACGCTCGACGCGACCTGTCCGATCTCGAAGGAGACGGACTTCAAGAAGTGCGCGGTGAAATTGTACAAGGCGTAAATACGGAATGCGGACAACCCCTCACCCCCGCCCCTCTCCCCTCGGGGAGAGGGAAAAAGGGTGAGGGGGCTTCATCATCGGGAGAGGACAAAGGTGAGGGACATCATGGTGCGGAGTTCGGAGTGCGGAATGAAAAGCGTCATTCCCTCGAAGGCGGGAATCCGGCGTTGACGGAACGAAGATCGTTCCTGCTTGGCCTGGCGCGCAGCGCAGGTGCGGCAGCAGTGGGCGGGCTGGTCTGGGCCGGGTTCATCGACGGCAAGAAGGCTTACCCCACGGTGCTTCGACCGCCTGGGGCAGTCGAGGAGGCGCGGTTCCTTGCGAAATGCACCAAGTGCGGTCTCTGCGCGGAAGCCTGTCCTTACGATGCCCTGATCATGGCAAAGCCGGGCGACGGCAGACCTGTGGGGACGCCGTACTTTCTGATGCGCGAGGACCCCTGCCGCATGTGCCAGGACATTCCCTGCGCTGCGGAATGCCCCACGGGAGCCCTCGCCCCCGCTCTGGTGAGCGGCCCTGACGATGCCGGTATTCAGCGGCTGGACATTAACCTGGCGCGGATCGGCCTCGCCGTAATCGACCGTGAGACCTGCATCGCCTATTGGGGCATCCAGTGCGAAGCTTGCTACCGGGCCTGTCCCGTCATCGACCGGGCCATCACCGTGGAGCATCTGAAGAACGACCGCACCGGCAAGCACGCGATCCTCGGGCCGGTGGTGCACAGCGAACACTGCACAGGATGCGGCCTCTGCGAACACGCCTGCGTCACGCGGAAGGCGTCGATCTTTGTCCTGCCCCGGGAGCTAGCGCTGGGCGAGCCGTCGGAACACTATGTGCGGGGCTGGGACGCTGCCGATGAGAAGCGGATCGAGGATGCGGCAGGGGACGTGACTACGACCACGCCGAGGAGCAAAAAAGACCCCCTCGAGTACCTGAACCAGGAGGGGTTCTGACATGGGATGGCTCTTCTCGAACCGGTATCTTGTACTTCGAAGGCTGGTCCAGGTATCGATCCTGCTGTTTTTTATCGCAGGCAACGCGCTGGGATGGAAGGTGCTGCGGGGCAACCTCAGTTCTTCCCGGCTGCTTGATGCTGTGACGCTTGCTGATCCCTTTGCGCTGCTCCAGATCTTCGCGACAGGCACTATGGTCTCCGTCGAGGCAATGTTGGGCGGCGGCATTGTGCTGGTCCTCTTCGCTGTCATCGGCGGAAGGGTATTCTGCGGATGGGTCTGCCCGGTCAATATGGTCACCGACCTCGCGGGCAGTTTGCGGCGCGCTGTTGGGGATGATCACAGCAGCCCCGCTCTGAGCGGGTTCCAGATCAGCCGAAACGCGCGCTACTGGGTGCTGGGCCTGAGCCTTGTGCTTTCGGCGCTCCTGGGCGTCGCGGCCTTTGAATGGATCAGCCCCATTTCGATGCTTCACCGGGGGGTCATCTTCGGCATGGGACTGGGCTGGACCGCGGTGCTTGCCCTGTTCCTTTTCGACCTCGTCGTCCTGCGGCAGGGTTTCTGCGGCCATCTCTGTCCCCTCGGCGCGTTCTATGCCCTGGCAGGCGCTTATGGGTTTCTGCGCGTGCGTCATCTGAAGGACCATTGCACGCTCTGCGGTGAATGCCTCAAGCATTGTCCGGAGCCGCAGGTCCTGCCCATGGTGGGGAAGCATAACGGCTCCGTACTATCCGGTGAATGCACGAACTGCGGGCGGTGCATAGAGGTTTGCGCCGAAAGGGCGATGAGATTTGGAGCGGTATCGCGCGCGAAGGCGCGTCAGGACCACGAAGGAGGCTGAGCCATGCACGCAATCCGAGAGACCACGATCGCCCTGTTCTGCGCGGTTCTCATCATCGGTCTTGCCTCGGTCGGCAGCGCTGCCGACAATAAGGCGAAGAGCGAGGAAGAGATCGGCATCAGGCATGAGACGCTCTACGATGAGAAGGCGGTGAAGCCCGCCCATGGTGAATACGGGAAGGCGGATCCGGGCTCCAGCAAACCGATCGGGCGTGCCTTCGAGAACAGTCCGCCGCTCATTCCCCACGACCTGACCGGCATGCTGCCCATCGCCCAGTCGAACAACTCCTGCATGGGCTGTCACATGCCCGCCGCTGCCGAGGCCATGGGCGCCACGGCGCTTCCCACGTCGCATTTTTTCGATATCAAGACGGGCAAGGACCTGAAGGGCGAGCTGGATGGAAAACGCTTTGACTGTATGCAATGCCACGTGCCCCAGGTGAACATCCCTGAGCCGATCAGGAACACCTTCAAGGCGGACTTCCGAACGAAGAAGGCGAAAACGAGCTCAAACCTGCTCGAAAACCTGAACGAAGGAGTGAAGGCGGACTGATCATGAACGTATCGAGCCTGGTAGTCAAAACAGCTCCGGAGCGGATGGAGGAGGTCGCTGAGACGCTGAAGCGCTCGGGACTCTGCGACGTGTTCTTCCAGGACCCGGGGGGCACGATCATCGTGACGGTGGAGGGGAACAACGGCGACGAGGAGATCGAGCGGATGAAGGTGATACAGCAGCTTCCCTATGTCCTTTCCGTTGGCCTTGCTTATGCGTACAGCGAGGATGAGCTCGAGGAGGCACGGGAGCGCATCCGTCACGGCAGCACCGCCGTCCCTGAGAGGCTGAAAGAACGAGAATAATGACTGATAGACGTAAAGGCATGGAGGACACTGAAGTCGATTGCTGTCGCGAGCCCCGGTGGAAAGCCCCGGAGAGAGTATAGTTCGAGACCGGCGAGAGCTGGTCCTTCCCGTGCGCGATACTGTTGTTATAAAACATCCCTCTCTTCTAGCGTCTCTTCCAGCGCCTTGTTCATGATCTTTCCCTGGTAGGTATTCAGCGCGCTCTGGATCTCCGAGCTATCCTGTATCGCCTTCTCGATCCCCGTGCCTGCCAGGAGCTTCACATAGGGAAGGGTGGCGTTCGTGAGCGCCTGCGTGGAGGTGCGCGGGAAGGCGCCGGGCATGTTCGCCACGCAGTAGTGGACGATGCCGTCCACCTCGTACACAGGGTCGTCGTGGGTCGTGGGTCTCGTGGTCTCAAAGCACCCGCCCTGGTCAACGGACACGTCAACGATCACAGACCCTTTGCGCATGGTCTTGAGCATCTCCCGGGTGATGAAGACCGGCGTCCTGCCGCCGGGCACAAGGATCGCGCCGATCACGATGTCGGCGTGTCGGATCTCTTCAGCTACAGCCTGGCGCGTGAGGTTCACGGTCTCCACCCTCCCGAGGAATATCTCATCGATCCGCCGCAGCCGATCCTCGCCCTTGTTCAGGACCACCGTTTCCATACCGAGCCCCACCGCCACCCGCGCGGCGTTCAGCCCCACCACGCCCGCGCCCAGGATGACCGCCCTGCCCGGCTTCACCCCTCCCACGCCTGTTGCGAGCACACCTGACCTCCCCCTGAACTTTTGGAGATAAAAAGCGCCCATGAGGGTGGCCATCCGTCCCGCCACCTCGCTCATGGGCGCAAGGAGCGGCAGGCCGCCGTCCTTTTCGAGCGTTTCGTAGGCAAGTCCGGTGATCTTCTTTTTGAGGAGCACTTCGGTCAGCTCTTTGTTCGGCGCGAGGTGGAGATAGGTGAAGACCGCTCCGTCCTCCCTCAGAAGCTCGTACTCCTGCGACACCGGCTCCTTGACCTTTACGATCAGATCTGCCTTCCGGAAGAGATTCTCGCGGTCAGTGATGTTAGCGCCGGCAGATTGATATTCCTCGTCCAAAAAGCCGCTGCCTTCTCCTGCCTTCGGTTCGATCAGAACCTGATGGCTGTCAGCAGCCAGTTCCATGACTCCCGCAGGCGTTATTGCCACACGGAATTCTTCCGCCTTGATCTCCTTAGGTACGCCGATGATCATGATCGTCTCCTGTGAGGAATGGTCGAAGGACTATCTGCTGCGCCACGCCGAAGAACGGCTTCCAGGCGGGCGTGCGGTATGAGTCAAGAGCAGGGTGCTCTCGCAGCGACAGACATCATAGTATCATGGCCCCGCGTTTGTTTCAATCGGATTGATCATGCGCGGACTGTGTGCGGGTTCATGGGACTATTCACCAGGCGGTGAGTGAATAATCACGTATCGTATAAAAATAAATTTTTCGATCGGGGAATAGTACCTTGAGTTCGAGACGATTGTTTGTAATAGTGTGAGCAAGGAACAACGTGCATGAACGCACGGCATTCAGGTGAAATTTCACCGCATGGTCAGGCATGAGCTGCAGCGACGAAAAAGAGTTGCAGGAGAGGGGATAAGGACATGGTGCTCGAAGATATCGATAAAATGATCGAAGGGATGATGGGTCCCATCAGGGAGGACGCGGCAAAGGACACGTGCCCGATTTGCCCGGCGAGGGCCCTTCCGTTCACCAACCGTGAGCTGGACGAGCGCCTGCCCGTATGGCGGGCGATCTCGCGCCTCTGGCTCGCCCAGGTGCTGGTTGAGCGGGACCTGCAGGATCTTGCGTGGATCCTGGCGCGCTCGCGGTTCGACTGGCAGGAGCTCGAACGCATCTGCGTATATGAGGTTGCGCCGGTGGTCCATGAGAACCTGCGGCGTGAAGAAGGCATCTGGCGAGTATTCGATGCTGTCTGGCTCATAAGCGCCATTGAGCAGAATATGCAGCAGGCTTGTTATCAACAGGATGCCCTCCGGCAGCGGGAGTACATGATGGAGCTGGTTGCGCGGGATTGGGACCGCGTGAAGCAGTATGTCCGCGGTATTCGCTCTACGGGCAGGCTGTCACTTGAAGAGCAGCGAGGCATCGTCGGGCTGCTTCGCAGCGCGGACCTGTGATAGACGCGCTATCGCACGTCGCGGGTTGAAGCAGTGATAAAGCAAAAAATAGCATTTGTCCACGGATTGACACGGATGAACACGGATTTTTCAGGAGCTCGAATCATGGTTGACGGTCGTCTGTTTGGCGAGGTTTCATCATGGGCTTCTGCTTGATTTATCAGCGTTCATCTGCGTCCAAATGCCGTTAAAGAGGATAAAGAATCGGCAAAAGGATCTCTCACGAGGATCACCATCGCGCGGCATGCCGCATCAGCGGGGACCATTATCAGGTTCCCGCTGTTTTTTTTGCCCTTATCGCGCATTCTGTTGCAGCTTTTCAGGCAAACACCGGGCCGCTGTTCGCGGTCTCCTCAAGAAAATGTGAAAATTACCTTGACCTGGCATCCATCGTCGGCGATACTGAAAAAAATATGTCCGGATGATGGAGGAGATACAGATCATGATGACACGCGGACCAGGGTTGGGCGTGCTCGTACTGTCTATCATTATGTTTGCCGGGTGTTCTGTTGCGCCGAAGTACCGGCCGGAACTGCCCGAGGAGATCGGCGGTAAAGGGATCGTGGTGGGAGAGGTGGTCGGCATCAACCGGCTGTCCGGCTGGTCCACGAACAGCGGGAATATCGTGATAGGCAAGAAGACCTATACCAACGGCCTGGTAAAGGGGCTCATCGCCGTTCCTTTCGACAAGGGCGAATATTCTCTCGATGCTTTGAACTATGTAACCTATGGTGGATCGACCACGAACGGGAACGTGACATATACCACGAAGTATTCAACGACCATGCCGCTGAACCGGAAGTTCACCATTTGGCCGGGAGAGGTCACGAACATCGGCCTCATTCTCCTGTACCCCGATCCCGAGGACAAGGAAAACAAGCGGTTCTTCCGGTTCTTCATCGACAACAGGGACGACATGAAGCGCTTTCTGAAGACCTTCTATCCAGCGCTTTCAGCCAGCATGAAGGTCGATGCAATGACGCTGTCGGCCGGAGAGTACTTGAAGGACCCCAAGCTGCTGCAGGCGCTCAGGAGGGACATTGCTCTCAAGGAATTTGTTGCGTCGCGCGCTGCTGCGGACTATGTTGCCGGGAACGTGGGCACGGTGGCGAAGGTGAAGAGGGGCAAGGACGGCAAGATCTCTGATGTGCAAGTGCTCGATGTGGAAACCTTGTCGAACATCGTGTCCAAGTCGTCGGACCACAATAGCGATCGGCTGGTTTTTATGACGGCGAACAACAGGCTGTTCCTCGTCACGGGCGGCGCGGTGAAAGAGAAGCGGCCGCCGGCGGCCCTGCGCGACGGTAACCTCTACGCCCTGGGCAGCAAGGACATCGTGATCGTGGACGACCTCCTGGAGATCTACGTGAGCAACGACAACGGAGAGACGTGGAAGTCGAGTGAAGGCTTTGTGGTAAAAGAGCCTGTAAAGAGGAAGTTCGTGACAGGTGAACGCTCCTACTATGTCTACAGCACCTACCCTCCGGTCCTGATCGCGGGCGCCTACGGCAAGACGGAGCTCGCGAAGCTTGTGCTTCCGGAAAAGCTCGGCAATATCCAGACTGTCACGGAAAAGAAGGCCGGCCTGTTCGTCGAAACGCACATAACTGCCTGGACCAAGAACACGCCCTTTCCCTTCTATGTAAAGAAGGATGCAGCGTCGCCTTGGGAAACAAGAGCCATGCCCATGATCTCCTGTTATGGAATCAGATTCCTCGATGATGCAGGCAATAACCTGGAGACCCTCTGTCTTAAGGAGACGTTCCAGAGCAGCGACGGCGGCCGCCGATGGACGAAGAAGTAGGCTGGTGCCGCGTTTCTTGCGGCACGCAGAAACACGAAAGGGGGAAGCTCATGAGAAAACGGTTGATCTTATTCGTCATGCTGGGTGCACTCAGCATGGTGCTCCTGACGGGTTGCGTAAGCCTGCCGGATTACCGGCCCGACCTGCCCGAGGACATCGGGGACAAGGGGCTCGTGGTCGGCCAGGTGGTGGGCATCGGCCGGCTGTGGCAATGGTCGATCTATAAAGAGGTTCTGATCAATAACCGGAAGAAAGGCAAGGTAGTGAACGGGTTCATCGCGTTTCCTTTGAGTCCGGGAGAATATGAGCTCAGCGGCCTGTACAGCGAGTCCTACGGCGGATCGAGTTCATATGGCGGCTATACGGTCACGACGATGAACACGACCACGCTGCCGGTCAAGCGGAAATTCGTGGTGCGGTCGAAGGAGATAACGAACCTCGGGCTGATCGTCCTCTATCCCGATCCGGGCGACAAGGAACAGAAGAAGTTCATGCGTCTCTTTGTCGACAACACATCGGATATGAAGCATTTTCTGAAGAGCGGCTATCCGCTGCTCGCGCAGAAGCTCAGGACCGACACGATGACCCTCGCCCCGGGCGATCTGATGCCGGCCAATCTGCTCGAGGCGCTGCGGAAGGAGATCGCAATAAAAGATGCGGCCTCTTCGGGCGGTTATGCCACCTATGTAGCCGGGGATGTGGGTACGCTGGCGGAAGTGCAGAAAAACAAGGACGGCAAGGTCAGCGGCGTTAGACTCATAGACGTTCCTACGGTTTCAAGTCTCCAGAGCGAATCGCCGAACTACGTGAAGGACCGGTTTGCCTTCCTGACGAAGAACAACCGACTCTTTTTCGTCCAGAACGGCAAGGTCGCGGAGAAGCGGACGCCTGACGGACTGCGGGCAGGCAAGGTGTATGCGCTGGGGACGAGCGACCTCGTCATCGTTGACGACAAGCTGGAGATCTACGCCAGTACGAGCAACGGGGACCGGTGGCAGTCGTACCTTGGGTCCGTGACCGAGAAAAAATCGGACGCGAAGGTCTCGCCGGGAGCAACGGGGTATTATGCTTACATCGCTACGCCGCCCCTTGCGCTGTTCAGTGCCTACGGCCGGACCGAATTCAAATCCGTGGAACTTCCCGTAGAGATAAAAAGCATAGGACTGCTGCGTGAGAAGCCCGCGGGCCTGTTCGCGGAGCGCGAGATCTCCTTCTATATGGAGACCGAGAAGCGGCCGTTCTTTTTCCGCGCTGCGGGGAAAACGGCCTGGGACCCGCGCTCCATGCCCACGCCGAACTGCGCGCATATCAGGTTCCTCGACAATGAGGGCCTCAACCTCTCGACCGAGTGTGGAGATCGAGCCGTTGGTTTCGGCGGGCCGAAGGACCTGTATGTGAGCAAGGACGGTGGAAAGACGTGGCAGAAGAAGTGATTGGATCAGCATCAGGAGAAAAATTTCATGTAACGGCCACTTATAACGCTTATAGGAATCTGCACAATATGTATGATTCCGACTTCAACCGGTTTTGCCGGGGAACAGGAGCTCACAGCGAAGCAGTAGAATATTTTCAAGTCCATTCTGGCCGTTGACGCGCAACTCACAAAGGAGCAGTACTTCCGGTTCTGGGCCGACTTCCCCAAGCTCACTCCCGAAGAACGGAGAGTGCTTTATAAGAGACTTGATCCGGTGATGCTCCTGGATCTGGAACGTCAACGCGGCGCGTGGCTGAGCGCCAAAGAGATGATCAAGCAGAAGAAGATCGTCTACAGGCCGGAGTATGAGAAGGCCGTCAAGGAGATGGAGGAGCACGATCCGGGTGACGATCTCGAAGAAGGAGCCCGACGCGCTTCTCAAGGCGGCAGCGACGGGACAGCCGATGAAAAAGGCGGCCGGGACGTATATATCACGAAGGAACTCGTGGACGAAGGCCCTTGTAGGGATTGATGGCAGCCACGACCGGGTAAAAAGGCTCATGGCGCCGGAGTGAACGATGGCGAAAAGCATTAAGTAAGTGAGTAAACAAGGGGCATACCATATGAAAAAAATACTACTTTTGATGATCATTCCGGCATTGCTCGCCGGCTTCTGGGAAAAGAAATTCGGCGGCATGACGGTCAAAGAGGCATTCCCGGACGAGCGCGTGGCCAGGCTTGTCGATACCGCGAGTCACGGCGACCTTCAGGAAGTTGATGCGCAGATCCGTGCCGGCGCCGACGTCAACGCGGTCGGCAGGGACGGGATCACGCCGCTTCTGTGGGTGATGGGCACGCGCAATTTCAAGGGCATGGAACATCTGCTCAAGGCAGGGGCGAATCCGAACTACGAGGACGCCAAGCGCGGCATATCGGCTATGTACCTTGCGGCAGGAGGCGACAGGCCGGATTTCCTCGAACTCATTCTCAAGTACGGGGGCGACCCGAACCTGCGCGGAGGGGAGCACGATGAGCCGATGTTGCACATTGCCGTCAGCCAGTTGCGCGAGAAGAACATCGAAATTCTTCTTAAGCGCGGCGCGGACATCAACGGCCACACGGGCATGATGAAGCACACGGCAGCAGACAACGCCCTCACCTTCGGCCGATTCGACCTGGTGGTTTATTTCCTTGATCGCGGTCTCACCTATAACCTGCGGGGCCTGGCAAAAGGCGTGGAAATCACACAGGTTCCCAAAGAGTCAAAGCAGCAGCGAACAAAAGAAAAGGTGATCGAGATGCTCAGGGCGCGAGGGGTCAAGTTCCCCGTTTTTATCGCCGGCTTGTCCCGTCAGCCGGACTCTGCGGCCTTGCAGAAGGAGCTGGAACGGGCCTTTCCTGACTCTCGCGCTCGTGATGCCTATATTCAGAAGTATGGTTACGGCATGAACGCCTACTACAGCCTGTACCTCGAAAAGGTCATGCCGGACCGCGCGAAGCGCGAGGCTTGGCTCCGCGAATACGATGGCGACGCCAAAGACGCCTATAACGCCTGGCTGCTGGAGCATGGAGACGAGCTCGTGGCGAAGATCGTCGAGCAGGCCGCCCGGGGCGACTTCAAAGGCGTTGACAGCCTGCTTCGCGAAGGGGCGCACGTGAACATGGTCGGCATTGACGGCGCAACGCCGCTCATGCGGCTGGCAACAGCGGGCAGCCTCAGGGGCGCGGAATACCTGCTCAAGCTGGGCGCTGATCCGAACTACAAAGACCAGAAGGGACGCTCGGCCATGTACACCTCTGCCGCGAAGGGAGACCTGAAGCTGCTCGAGCTGCTGCTCGGGCGCGGCGGCGATCCCAACCTGTACGGACCCGAGGGCGATCCGCTTCTGTATGCCGTTGTCCGAACCGGGGGAAAAGAAGGCATAGATCTCCTGCTCAAACACGGGGCGAACATCAACATTCACCGGTGGAGCAGGGATTCCGCCGCGGAAGAGGCCGTGCAAAAAGGCCGGCTCGAGCTCGCGGCCTACCTGCTCGAACGGGGACTGAATAAAAACCTGCAAGATCTCGCCGCGGTGGTGAATTCCGTCCAGGTCCCTGCCGGACACGCACAACAGCGCTGGAAAGAGCAAGTGATCGAGATGCTCAAGGCGCGTGGAGTGAGCGTTCGGGCCCCTGGGGCGGGAAAAGGGAAGTGAGTAGCAAAGGAGGACAAGGAATATGAAAACCGGTGTTATATCAATCTCTCTACTCCTGTTCCTGATGCTGAATCCCGGTGCATCCGCCGCCGGTCAGAAGACACAGGCGGGAACCATTATCGTCGGCGAATTCAACCCCGGCAAGGGACTCGCCGTCATCAAAGGAAAGTACGACCCGAAAAAAAGCTATTCTGAATGGAAGCCGAAGAAGCAGGATCCGATGGCCCCTCCGCCGGAAGATGACTGGCCGCTTAAGACGATTCCGTTCAAGCAGGGTACTGTCGAGAGGCTATACTTTTTCACGCAGCGTGCCGATCACGGGGAGTGCCAGACCTGCGGCGCGACGATCAGCGCCGCGGCGATGACGAAAGTGGCAAATGGCTGGCGGGTCGATGCTGTGGCGCGGAATGTCCTCGTCCAGGGCGCCCATGGCTACGGGCACGGTGGAGAGTTGGTCAAAATCGGGGCCGAGCGATTCGGCGTACTGTTCGAGACAGGCGGTGGAAATCGAGGATACTACGCGGGGTCAAAAGCCTTCGTGTATGAGCATCGGGGAAAACTCAAAGATCTCTCTATCTACGACACCTCGGGAGACAATACAGGCGCCTGCACTGAAAAAGAAAAGTGCTACTCTTTCGACTCAACCATCTCGTTTCTTCCCGCATTACCTCGGGAGTTCTTTGACATCCTTGTTGTGACAAGGGGCACTGATTCCGAACGACTGGGTGATGGGATCATCAAAATAAATCGAACAAGGCGTTATACATTCAACCGCGGAGTCTACACACTGGCTCAGATGACAGGGGAGCCGGCGACGGATAAGGAGGCCATGCAATTCATCGAAGTCTGGCTTCGATTGAGCGAGAAGAATGAGAACTTCGGCGCCATCATGGCGCTCTATGCCGAAGAGGTGGAATTTTACAAGCAAGGGAAAGTAAAGAAGGCTGCTATTGAAGAAGACAAGAACAAATATTTCGACAAATGGCCGAAGCGGGAGCACGCGTTGCAATCGATCGACATTTCCGACAACAATGAGATCGGCGACAAAATGGTGAGTTTGGTATTTCACTATACTCTGTCGGACGGCAGAAAGAGCATTGAAGGGAGAGCAGGCGCCGTGCTTGTACTGCACAAGATGGAAAGGGGATTCGTGATCGTAAGCGAGAGGGAGCGGTAACAGGGTGAGAAATAGAAAGATCGCAAGCGGTGCAGCAGGAGCGGTTCTACTTGCGGTTCTGCTTATTCTCCTGATGACTCCTATTGTGAGCAATGTGTGGCTTCTCGCGATTGATCCGCTTTTTGTTATTCCCAGGCAGTCTTCGATATTCAGCTTCGAGCCGACAGTGCTGAATCCGGGCTCCGGCGACTGGTGGCTCTATGGCGAGGACGGGGAACACTACTATCATTTTACCGGAGAACGGCCCTGTCCTGTGGTAAGCTATCCCCAGAAGCTGGCCAGTGAGTGCCCCGGTTTTGAACCGTTGAATTACGCTACATGGTGCTTGGGACGGGGGAGAGATGCTTTGATCAAATGACCGCTCAGTCGGGAGAAACCCGAATCAAATACGAGGTAGAAGGAGGGATAGAATGAACAAGAAAAGGTCGTTGCTGTTGGTCCTTGCAGGCGCCATGCTCGTGATGGTCAGCGCCTGCGCGTCGGTGCCTATGGCGCCGCCCGAAATGGACATGAAGGCAAAGAGCATGACGGCGCCGAAAGACAAGGCGCTTGTGTATCTGTACCGCAACGAAGCCATGGGCGCGGCCATCAAGATGACCGTGAACCTGGACGGCAGGTTCGCAGGTCAGACGGCTTCGAAGACCTATTTTATGTGGCTGCTTCCTCCGGGAAAGCACGAATTTGCCTCGGTCACGGAAAATACCTCGACGCTTAACCTTGATGCCAAAGCAGGAGAAACGTATTATATCTGGCAGGAAGTAAAGATGGGCACATGGGCGGCCGGCTCCAAGCTGCAACTCGTGGACAAAGAAAAAGGGAAAATGGGAGTAGAGGAGTCGAAGCTTATCGCAACCAGCCCCTGAGAAAAATGGGTACAGGCACGGATGTGAATTTTTTCCCGACTGAGCGGTGCAGTTGTGGAGAAAAAAGACGTTTGCCTGGTCGTTACTGCAATTTACAATGTTCAATCTCCATTTCCGGCCTCGTCCCGCTTGCGGGGCTTGCCCGTATTAGGGGTGCGTGAATGTTCATAGGACATCTTCCTGCCGGCTATCTCTGGACTCGCATGCTGCTCAGCAATCAGTTCAAGACCGAATCGTCAACTAAATCCAACGGTCGCTTGATGGCGCTGGGCCTCCTTGGGAGTTTGCTGCCTGATCTGGACATGCTGTATTTTTATCTTATCGACGACCGGCAGTATCTGCACCACGGCTACTGGACGCATATCCCGCTTTTCTGGCTTGCGCTGTTCGGACTGGTACTGGCCGGAGGGGCCGTCCTCAGGCAACCATCGGTCCTGCCCGCAGCAGCTATCTTTTTTTCGAATGTTTTCATTCATCTTGGCCTTGATACCATTGTCGGCAAGGTCCGTTGGCTGGCGCCGTTTTCGAGCCACGATTTCGTGATGTTCGACGTTCCCGCAAGATACGGCTGGTGGGTCTGGAATTTTGTGTTTCACTGGACATTCTTGTTCGAGATCACAATTGTCTTTGCCGCCGTCGTTACGCTCGTGAATTCGAGGCGTACGCGAGGAGGAGAGAAGTCATCGCAAGAGCGCCTGGATCAGCCTGGGGCGACGAAGGAGGTCTTGCCGTCATGAACATTCGTACTATCATCCGCTTGATGCTGTGTCTTGCGGCCGCAGTTACTGCAGCGACGCCGGTCAGCGTGTGCGCGGAGCAGAGACCGGCAGCGCCGAAGGCGAGGACAGTACGCTCCGTTGACGCGAAACTGCTGGAACAGGTGAGAAAGATCGCGGCCGATATTCTGCAGGTTAAACCCCGAGATATTGCCGCAGATGTCCCGCTCTCAAAACAGAAGTTTCGCGCAGATGATCTGGATATGGTAGAGATCGTTATGGCGCTCGAAGAAGCCTATAAAATAGAAATACCCGACAATGAGCTCGGCAGAGACAATAGGGAGATCGTGTCCACAATGTCCGTCAGGAAGCTTGCTGAGATTGTGGCTCGGAAGCAATCCAGGTAGGGCCCTGGATTCTACGTGAGCGAGGTGAATGGCATGGTAAAGCACATAGTGCGGTTTATCGTTTACGGAATACTTTTTTTGTCAGTTAACATTCCGGCCGGCACGCTGACTGCAATGGAATCAATGTTGACCGGTGGAGAAGAGGCCAGGGCCGTCGTCGTTCGGTGGCTGGAGCTGAGCCAGGACAACAATAGCCTCGCTGGAGTAATGGCGCTGTATGCAGACGAGGTAGACTTCTATAAACTCGGCCGGGTCACTAGAGATGTGGTCAGGGCGGACAAGCGCAAGTATTTCGACCGCTGGCCGATGCGTGAGCATGTTGCTGAGACCATCACCGTGTCTTCTGGAAATGGGGAGAATGAAATAAAGGTGGCTGTGGTGTTCCATTACGAGATCAGCAACAGCAAGAAATCGAGTCAGGGCGATGCCAAAACGATGCTCGTGCTGCGGAAGCAGAACGACAGGATTTTGATTGTGAGCGAGAAGGAAGGGGCGGGGGAGAAGAGCGGCGCCATCTCAGACGGCGGCACAGGAAACGATGAGCAGGCGAAAACGCAGCTGCTGGGAGAACATCTCCTGTCCCTCCAGTGGATAAGCTGGGACCACTTTGGCAAGGCTGTTGTTACGGAGCAGAACGGCGCACTATCCATCAAAGGAGAACAGAAAAGCGAGAAGAACGACGATTACGTCACGATCAGCGGCATCATCACAAAAGTCGGCGCCGGCGAATTTACCTTCAGGGGTACGATCGTCACAAAGGTATATCACATTAACGGGGGCAAGCCCTGCATACGTGAAGGGGAGATGACGTTCCGGATAACCGGCAAACGGAAATACTGGCGGCTTGTGAAGATGGACAACCCTTGCGATCAGGCAACTGATTACGTGGATATCTATTTTAGATGAGCGGGCGTTTTTGCCGGGGCCGATTACGTGAGGGGAAGAAGTCGGCGAAGCAGTATGTTTTTATCAGGCTCTGCGCAGCAATGAATAGATGTTTTGTGTCATGGAGGACAAAAGGATGTCTCGATGGATCACGGCGGTCATGGGAAGAATTGTCTTGATGCTCTTCGTCTTTATATGTACTCAGCCCGGCATGCTGTGGGCAAAGGACTTCCCCTTGAACATCGAAGGTGAGGTCGAGGTGCTGAGGTTTGTTACGAAGTGGCTGGACCTTAGCCAGAAGAACGAAAACTTCGACGAGGTCATGAAGCTCTACGCCGATGAGGTGGATTTCTACAAGCTTGGACGGGTAAGCAAGGCGGCTGTTGCGGCGGACAAGGAGAAGTACTTCGACCGCTGGCCGAACCGGGAGCATCTGTTTCTCTCGCTCAAGGTCCAGCCGGTAGTCACTGATCGTGAGAGGGAGGTCGCCGTCTCATTTCATTATAAGATAAAGAGTGCCAAGGGTGTTGTGAAAGAAGGCGACGCAAGCACGGCCCTGGTGCTTCGAAAAACGAAAGATGCGTTCATAATTCTCGGAGAAAAGGATGCGCCTTCTGCGTCGACGCCGCATGCTGTGTCCGGTGATGGCTTTCTGGTGTGGAAAATATCGCAGGAGAACAAAAAGGGGGCTCCTCTCCAGAGCGAACTCCTGTGGATCGACGATTCAGGGACCGTCGTAAAACGCAGGAAAGGCGCGTTGCCTGTCAGCATCATCAATGGAACGTTCTCTGAGGTCAGGATCGAGAAGCGAAAGGTCAAGAATGCTGATTGCTTCACCGCTGACATTAAGGACCCTGATGCCAGGCCGAAGCTGGTTGATGCCGAGGAGCCTGAACTGTCGATCATCAGGACCGGTCCGGACGGCAAGGAGACGCGGACCGTCATCGTGGCGGCGGAGGGAGACGAATACGGTGACCGGAGCACGGAATTTGAGGTGCTCGGCATGGTCGGCCCATGGCTCTTTGTCGTCCCGAAAACGTATTATTATGGCTGCGGAGCGGCACACGGCGGCATGGGACATGAGATGATCATTGTGAACGTTGAGACGGGCGAAAAGATCCTGGCAGCGCCAGTTCAGAAAAAGCGTGCTGATGAGCAGCAGCGAAAGGGCGGGGGATCCATGCAAACGTTGTTCACGCAGACGGAACACGACGCTGTTATGACGGCCCTTGGCGCAAAGGCTGTCAAGGCGATCAATGATGAAATGATCGAGAGCGCAACCGAGCTGGACCTGACCAAAGTGCGGCCGATCGTCCATAACGACGCGCTCGGCATCGAGGTGCTTCTGACGGGCGGGACGTGCTATGCCTGCTCGGACGGGCTCTGGGACAGCTATACCCGGAGCGCCGCCTTTGTCTCGCCCGTGTTCCCGGAAAGGCTTGCACCTCATCGTGCCATCCCGCCGGCGGTCCTGAAGTGGTGGAAGTCGACTGGTGAGAAGGGTTATCCAAGCTGGTCGGCGGTGCCTGAGTCAGGAACGGTGAGAAAGCAGTTGGAGAAAATGTTCGATTGAGCCTACAGGCCGGAAAGCTACTATTGTGAGAATCTTGATAATAATTGTTATGCTCTCGATAGCGTCGCTGTGTTCCTGCGCGTCTCACTACTTCACGGACGCCGAAAAGAGCGATGAAGTAAAGATACGGGAACAGGCAATACTCCAGATTGCGAGAGCGGAAGTAGTGCGAAGGGAACCGCCCTATTGGGCAGAGGGCGTACATCTGGAGGTGACCTCGCATCAGAATGGTGTCTGGATCGTGACTGCGTGGGGGCCCTATCCCTTGAATACGTTGGGCGATTTTCGCTGGATGGAGATCACGGGTGACGGCAAGATTATCAGATACCATAACGGGACGAAGAAGGACCTTGAATGGCTGCGATCAATCAGGATGAAGAAGCGGGTAAACGAGAATTAGGGCCGAACCATGTGGTCGGCTGCCGTAGAAAGCGCGGTCCTGCACATCCCCAGGCCAATGGCTCTTTGAAAGGCACTGAGTTAAGAACTTGAAAATTGCAATAATAGCGAGTGCTCTTATACGATTTTGAATTTTTAATCTCCTGGAGGGGGAATAAATGCATACTCGATCGTTATTGATTCTGGCAGTGCTTGTACTCATACCACAACTTTCCATCGCTGGAGAAAGCGCTGAGTGGTGTGACCAACAGTGGGACCGATTGTCTGCCGGTCAGGGTGGCGGCAGCGGGCAGGATTATAACAAACTGCTTGCGGAATGGCAGAAATTAGAGGCAAAGTGCAAAGGAACGGGCTTATATGAGGCGCGGCTGGCGACGGTGCATGTCCTGTTGGGTCAATATGCGAAAGCACGGGATGTATTGGATCCCATACTCAGGAACGATAAGCTGCCGGGTCATTACCGCGCGATGATGGAAATGGTCAGGCTGAACGCTGATTCGCGAGAAGCGCACGCCCGCACGGAACCGGACCGCAAGCAACTGGAGATAATCGAGAAAAGGGCCGCCAGGCTCATAGAGCAGCATCCGGACTATTCGCCGTTTTATCTGTTCCTTGGGAACCTTCGCCTGGAACTCGGAGACTACCGCGGCGCCATCGGTCCGTTGGAAAAGATGAGCCAGTTTGAAGACGGCAATCGATGGGACGTATACCGAAACCTGACCATAGCGTATGCAAACGCTGGGGACTACAAAGCGGCGCTAAGGTCTGCCGACCGGACGTATGCATTAAATAGAACGGTGAGTTCTCACGAAGAATTCATGTATGCCTGCGCGATCGCGTATGCAGCCACGGGGAGCATCGACGCGGCAAAAGATACGCTCACGTTGATTCTGAACAAGAAGCCGCAGTTGAAAAACGATTCGAGATTTCAGCAGACAGTCCAGAAGGCGAAGCAACTGAGCGGAGACAAGCTTAAATAAATGGTCGGAGATTCTTAGTCCTGCAGAGAGATAGCTCGCCACGGGATCGAGCGGACGTCGGGAGCTCCACCGTGCCTTCGGGTGCTCAGGAGAGGTGGTGAGCAGCCATGGAATGGATGATTGTATCAGTTTCTGTGCGGTCTTTTCTGCAGAGTTGATATGCTGTCGGAACCTGTACGTATTATGTCGTTTCAATTTTCGTTCAACCTGCCGTCCAACCCGGATGCGCAAATAATGCCGAGTCCTAAAGCCGGCAGTCAGTTTTGGAGGAATGAGAGAGAAATGAACACGCAGGAACAACCCACCATGCAAGAAGAATCCATCGCCATCTTCGTCCATCCCGATGAGTACGCCAGGAATCCGAACCAGGTGGCCTCCGTTACAACGCGCAAGATCGTATTTGTGAAGCGCAAGGAACTGGCGATGAAGCCCTTCGAGTTGGTCGAGTTTCCTCTGGGTCAATGTTCGCGCATTACCTACGAAACGCGTCATGCGTTTCTACCCATGATGCTGGGTGCGTTCCTTGTTCTTCTGGTTGGCTTTATTCTTAGTTCCGACATTCCGGCAGGCACTCGTGTGCCGGTGGGTGCATTGGCAATCGCGTTTATGTTCGGTGGCGGTCTGATGTTCAGTCCAAAACGTCACCGGTTTACGTTCGTTATGAACAGCAGAAAACTGAAATGGCAGTCGAAAGCCGGCGACTATAAGTACAAAATGGGCAGCACGCAGAAGCTCATCGCATTTGCCAGGGAAAAAGGTCTCATGGTTGAGCTTCCACCGATTTGACCGCATGCTTGCCTCTGCTGTGGCAGCGGCCCGTCTTACATGGAGGAGGGATAATGGAAGCGCAGAGCAATGCAGGCACTCAGTCGTTCGCGGCCTACCTGGCCAAGCAGTACATGGCAAAGAAGGGCTTCACTTCCGGTACAGTGCCGGAGGCGAACGGTCTTGTTTCAGGGAGTGATATCGTTCTTACGCGCGCGGACGGCATGAGCTTCCAGGTCCTCTGCCTGATCGACGGCGAAGCGCATGCAGGGAAACGATTCGAACTTTCACGGGACGCCGTGGAAGCAATCGGCAAACAATGCCTCAAATACTCCGGCACGATAAACCGTGCGAAGATGCCGGTGGTGATCCAGATCATCGAGGTCGGGCGGACGCCGATCACCGGCGCGGACCGCGACCGGCTGAAGCTGCTGAAACGTCGGTCCATCTTTTCCAAAGTAGTCATCTCTGCCTGGGCTATTGACACCTCAACGGCCTCGGTCTGGAGCAACGTGCCCTTCAATGGACGTTTGGCGGGGCGCGCGTTCATTGAACGGTTGTTGCGTACACCCCGTGTCAGCGACGCGGAATTGCAACGGCCTGCGGTGGCCGTGCCGCAGCATGTTTTCCCGTTCATAACCATTTCGCTGCTGGCACTACTCGTCGCCATTTTTATCGGAGAGCTGCGCTACGGCATCGGACCGGCGACGGGCCTTCTGGAACCCAGTATCCGTACGCTTCTGGCATGGGGAGGATTGAACCCGGCCCTTGTGCTCCAGTCCGGCGAATGGCATCGGATCTTATCGGCAGCACTCCTTCACGCTGATGCCTTTCATTTGCTGATGAATGGTATTGCCCTTTTTTTTGCAGGTTATGTCCTTGAAGGCCTCGTTGGCCGCGCCTGGTTTTTCGCGCTCTTTGTGATCGGCGTAATAGGCGGTTCGTTCATGTCGCTGGCGGTCAACCCGGCAACAATGGTGTCCGTAGGAGCGTCGGGGGCGATCATGGGACTTTTTGCCGCGGCATTCGTATGCAGCTTTCGTCTGCCCATGGATGCGAGCCGCACCCAGGTTCAGATGGGCCTTCTGCGCGTATTGATCCCGTCGCTGATCCCATTGGCGACGACCGGGACCGGCCACCACATCGATTTCGGCGCCCATCTCGGCGGCGCGTTGAGCGGTGCTGTCATGGGTTTGGCGATGCTCAAGACCTGGCGCGAGACGAGTCCTTTGCCCCGATTCCTTAAGCTTGCAACAGCGTTTTCTGTTGCAGGCCTCGCAGCATTCACCCTGGCATTTGTTCCGGTCACCAGGAACTTCCACTCCTGCGTCCTCAGCGCGATGTTAATCCCGGGAAATGAGCTTCAGAAGACTTATTCCGAGTTGAAAACGCGTTCCGCGGACCTGGTTGCGCGTTTTCCCCGTGATCCCCGCGCGCGCCTTTTCCGTGCAGCTGCACTTCTGGACACCCGTGATCCCGCGGGCGCCGAACGCGAACTGCGGGCCGGATTGCGTGAAGAGGAAATCCTGAAAACACAATTTACGCCGGACCTCGGTTTGCGTTTGCGAACCATGCTGGCATTCACTCTTTTAGCGGAGGGCAACTCCGCTGAGGCGAAGGCGGTTGCACTTCCGATCTGCGCATCCTCGGTATCGGGTCCCCTGCGCGAGGCGCTGGACAAGGGCCGGCTTTGCGATTAGTCGCGTATAGGCGCGCATGAAATGCACCGCTCTGATATCAGAAGCTGCCAGGGAGAGCTACATGAGATTACTTCGTCTTTTTGCACAGGGATTGTTCCTTCTGGTCCTGTTTTCCTGCGCTGCGGTTTCCCGCGATGCGGCCGGCAAGGCCCCCGATACCTACGTTTTCTTCGACGAGGCGACGGGTCTCAGCATCGAGCTGCCGAAGGCGTGGGAACGGAGAGATCCGAATGAGGTGAAACGCACCATGCTGGAAACGAATGAACGGTTCTGGAAGCGGCCCGTCGCGGAAGGCCTGAGCAAATCCGGAGTATTGTTCATGACCATGGCGAGCCCCTACACGGGACCGGAGACGGAACGCTTCTTTTTGACGTGCGTCGCATCACCACTCCCACCGTCTATGGATATCAAGCCTGGCGATGTCAAGCTCCTGCTCGAAACAACCATTGACGCTACCTACGGAAAATACGAGAAGGATATCACGATATCCAAGGCAGAGAAGATCGAAATCAGCGGCAAAGAGGCGTACCGGCTTTCGATCAGCAAGAAAAATAACGAGCCGGGTAGTTTTTTGTTCGTCGCGCTTCTCAACAGGGGCCTGTTGCTCCAGTGCTCCGGCGCATATGATTCAATGACCCGATCAGCGGTGGAACGCTCGCTTCAGTCCCTGAGGATCAAGTAGTATAGGTCAGCGGTTTTTAAAATGAACGCTTATCAGGGTAATGTCAAAAGTTTTATGAAAGACCGTTCTGTAATATATGGGAAAATAAAGAAAACCCTCCCCCTTGAGGGGGGAGGGATAGGGCGGGGGTGAAAGCTATGATTGGAGTTGCCAGAAGGCTTCGAAAAAACCCCACGCATACCGAACGGCATTTATGGCGGCACATTGGAGATCGGCAGATAGTGGGTTATAAGTTTCGACGTCAACATCCAATTGGCGGATATATTGTAGATTTCGTAAATCTTGAAAATAAACTGATAATTGAATTGGATGGCGGTCAGCATTTGAACAATACGAAGGATAAAATTCGAGATGAATGGCTCAGGGCCGAAGGGTATAGAGTACTGCGATTTTGGGATAACCAGGTATTCAATAACTTTAGAAGGTGTTTTGGAGTTGATCCGAGATGCCCTTCTTACCCCTCACCCTAACCCTCTCCCCCAAGGGGAGAGGGGATATAACTTTTGACATTACTTATACCAGCGAAAGGAGCAGCACATGATCATCTATGGAACACGAGGGAAGGTGATCCCGGGAGCGCAGATCAACAACATGGCGTGTAAATCCTGCGGAGGCCAGTCGCACAGCACCTTCGGGGTGTTGCGCCATTTTCACATTTTCTGGATCCCGCTTTTTCCGACCATGCAGTCGCCGGGAACGGAGTGCCTGAAGTGCAAGCAGACGCTGATGGGCAAGGAGCTGCCTGACCAGGTGCGGCAGGACATCAAGGAAGCGGTCTTTACCAAGGGCAGGGTCCTGCCCGCCTTCTCGGGACTGGTGCTGTTGGCAATTGTCTTTGCCTTCGCCGGGTATGCCGGGCATGAGACGTCGAAAAAGGAAGCTGCCTATCTGGAGCAGCCGGCAGTGAACGATTATTACATCGTGAACCTGCCGAAGCTCTTCACCAAGTCTGACCCTACTCATCCCTACGGCATCCTGAAGGTTAAAACCATATCGGGCGGCCAACTTGAGGTGATGGTGGCCAATTACGCCTATAACCGTCCAGGCGGCGCGCAACAGGCAATAACGAAGCATGAGACCACCCAGGCAGGATACTTTGCAGCAGAGTCGTTCTCGATCGATGCAGGCGATCTCAAGAAGCTCAAGGCCGACGGCGCGCTCCATTCCATTAAACGCTAATCGGGGGCGGCAGGAGGGCTGCTGTGGTGATGGATGCAGAAGACTTCCCGATCTGTGCGGTGATTATACTGCTCGGGGGGTAGGGAGGCAGGACATGTTCAAGAAGACGAAAACCGCGATCAAGAACGAACGATACGTGATCAATGGGAAAGAGTACAGCAGCATCGAGCAGATCCCCGAGGACGAGCGGCAACAGCTCGAATCCACGCTATCCCTTTTGGAGGACAAGGATGGAAACGGCATAGCGGACGTCTTCGATAATCTGGGCAAAGGGGCAAAGCACACAACGAAAACTACGAAAAACGAGTTCAGTTATACCGTTGAGGGCGACCGTGCGGCCGGGCTGGAGCAGATTATGAAACGATTGAAAGATAAGGCTGGAACTTCCCGCACGGAAAGCGCTTTCATGGCTGGGAAACCGAGCGCCGGCTTTGTGTCGCCTCTCGCGCTGGAGCAAGAGCGCGAACGAGAGCGTGAGCAAGCTCGACGAAAGACCGCGAGAAACGTTGTCCTCGGCATCGTCCTGGGCTTCCTCGCTGCAATCGTCCTGTCGCGTTTGGGGTATCTCTGATCCTCAAAGTCGCATTTGGCCGAGTGAATCATGGGCAGGGCTGTTGGAAATTACCGACCGGACATTGATTCTGAAAATGATGTTGAAACGGAAGAAAACTTCCCCCATTATCCGGATTAACGGCGTACCGTACGGTTCCGAGGCCGACATGCCCGAGGATATCCGCCACGAGTGGCAGAAGTGCGTGGCAGAGATGCAGTCGCGCGGCGCTGACCTGCGGCACGCGAAGAGGATCGTGTTCGACGTGACAAGAGAGGGGAAGAACACGACGTATTCCTGCAAGGTCGAGGCGCATCCCCGGATCGTGAAGCAGCGAATCGGTCCGTGGGGGGTGGCCTTTTCCGCGTATTTCGGTCTTCTTATTGCTCTTGCTTTGTTCGGGATGTACCGGAGGAGCCTGAGCTCGACCGTCCCTGATGCTGACCCCGCCTTTTTCACGATATTCCTGGCCCTGTATGCGCCCATGTTCCTGCTGCTGATCAAGGCGCGCCGATCTCCGGAATTCGCACGAAAGAAGCCGCTGTCACGGTACACACGACTCATCGTCGCCGTTTTGGGCCTTGGACTCGTATTTCACGGGGCTGTGTTCGGGGGTCTGCCCAAGGCGCTCCATTATGCTGCCGAGAAGGACAACGGCGTGGTCGTTACGACGGTGACGGCCAAATACGACTTCCGGTCAAAGTATCGTCGATGCAAGCCGAGAATCAACCTCGATGGCATATCCTTTCCTGAAGACATCTGTGTAAACAAACCGTTTTTTGATCGCGTACAGGTCGGCGACCGCGTGAGGCTTGTGGGCAGAAAATCACCGTTCGCCATAGAGCCGGTGCGCGTTGAGCTGGTCAGGGAGTGACGGCGTGATGGGCGGGCCTTCCCTGAAGACGGGAGCATCAGGTTCCGCATTGTGAACGAGCCTGTTGAAAAATATTGGAACGCCTTGCAAAGCGTTTCAAGGTCGGTTGAATTCATATTTAGGACGGTAAGCGTATGACGTTCGATGATTTCAGCGCCATATTCAAGCATTCTTCGGAGTTTCCCCCAGAGGCGCGGGACCGCGTTCCCGCTGACCTCTGGAACGCGATCGATGAAGGCAACGAGGCTTTTTTCGAAAATTTCGCCGGGAACCAGCCGCAGGCCTACAAGGTGTTAACGCAAGAATGTGGGCGTATACATCTGTTGGAAGTCGTTTCGCGGGGTCTTGGGCTGGGACAGCGGAACAAAGAGCACAAAAACTACCACTGGGGACTCATGTGCGAGGGACGGTTGGTGATCTGCAACATCCCGGTTTCCGCCGCGTCGGTGCGCGAGGCTAGACCGCATCTTGAGTGCCTGCCGAAGGAGCTGCGGTGCTATTACGGGAAAATGGACGGCATGTCGGTCCCGAAAGGTCCCGGGCACGGGATTGTCGATTACGATCTACCATCGAATCCTGCGGGCTGGAGGGAGATCGACTATTACCGCAAGATGAACAATATGAAGAAAACAACGTTGAACAAGATCAACCGCGATTTCGGCGATCACGACCTCCGCATAATCGTCTACGGCGCCAAAGGCGATCTCGTCCTTCTTGATTTCGCCAGGAAGGACAAGAAGCCCTATCATGTCAAGGACAACAATTTCGACGATTGCGCGCTGATCGAGAACGCACCCGAGGCGCTGGACCGGTGCTTTGCCAATGCGATCCGGGGATTTCCGGAACCCTTCGATTTCCGAAGGTCTTGAGACACCATAAACGCGGGGAAGAAGGAATTGCCGGTGATCATCGAAAGCACTAAGGGGCTTTGAACATCGGGCACGTGTACAGGGAGGTGGGTATGGCTGTGATCTTCGGATTCCTCGCGGCGTTGTCGGCATCAGCTGCTGTGAGGACGAAGTAAGGATCATTGTTCTGCAAAGAGGTTTACCTTGAAAAGAGCAAGATTCGGGTTGTTCCCTTCTCGACGATGCGTTATGATCTTACGCAGGGGAGGTGATCCGCATGAAGACACAACCAGCCGATGACTATCTGCGCGTGGAGAAGGCGATCCTTTTTCTGGAGAAGAATGCTCGTCGCCGGCCCGAGCTCAAAGAGATCGCGCGTTCGGCGAATTTGAGTGAGTACCATTTCCATAGGCTTTTCAAGCGCTGGGCAGGCATCAGTCCGAAGCGATTTCTGCAGGCATTGACCCTGGAGCGAGCAAAGGAGGCATTGAAGAGTTCCGGCAGTCTTCTCGACGTCACCTTCGAGGCAGGGATGTCAAGCCCGGGCCGTTTGCACGACCTATTCGTGAATATCGAGGCGGTCACACCGGACGAGTTCCGGAAGCAGGGCGCCGGTCTGAAGATCAGGTTCGGTTTTCATCCCAGTCCCTTCGGCGAATGTCTTGTAGCCGTTACGGACAGAGGGATCAGCAGTCTTGCCTTTGTGCCGCAGGGAGATCGAACCAAGGTAATTCGCGAGTTCAAGAAGCAGTGGAAGCATGCCGAGGTTCTGGAAGATAGATCTGCGACAAAACCGGTTGCGGACAGAATCTTTGGTGCGGCAAAGACCGGCGAGCTGCTGACGCTGCATCTCAAGGGCACGAACTTCCAGTTGAAAGTCTGGCAGGCGCTCTTGAACATTCCGCGCGGCGCGGTCGCTTCCTACGAAGACATTGCACGGAAGATCGGACGGCCCGGCGCTGTTCGAGCAGTGGCCAATGCTGTTGCGCATAATCCTGTGGCGTTTCTGATCCCCTGCCACCGCGTGATCCGAAAGACCGGCGCGATCGGCGGCTACCGGTGGGGCAGTCAGCGGAAGAAGGCCATGCTGACCTGGGAGACGGGCGAAACGGCGAGGCCTCGATCCTGAAAAAAGCATTTGGCCGCGGATCAGATCTGATAATGTCTGATCATGCCCAGCTGTACTTTCTGCATTGGGCAGGAGGGCGCATTCAAGATGTAGCGAATATTTTCACTCTATCCATGTTATACTTGGAACGAATACAATCGCATTTGAAATTGTTATGGCTCTGCCCCTCACCGTAATCCTCTCGCCTGAGGGGAGAGGAAATAAACAAAGTCCCTCGCCCCTCCGGGGAGAGGGCCGGCCTGCCCCGTTAGAGGCGCAGCCTCTAACGGGGGGTGAGGGGCTTCTGGCATGTCCCGAAGACCTGAAGCAGTGCCTCGTTCCATTTTATTAAATATGCGGAAAATAACGAGTATGAATAAAGTTCAAATATCAGCCGTGGTGCTGGGCGCTCTTTTCGCCGCCCTCGCCGGCTGCGGCAACACGCGGCCGCCTGTGCGTCTGAACGGGTATTCGTACACGGTCGGAGCAAGAGCAGCGGAGGTGTCGCTGACCATGCTGGGCAGACCATACCGGTACGGGGGGAACGGCCCCGCAGGCTTCGACTGCAGCGGCCTGGTCCAGTACAGCTACGCGTCTGCGGGCATGAAGAAGGTCCCCCATAGCACGAAAGAGCTGAGGAGGCACACCCGTTCCGTTCCGAAGCGGAGCATGCGGGAAGGCGACATTCTGTTCTTCAAGCAGCGGGGCAAGAGCTATTCCCACGTCGGCATCTATGTGGGAGACAGCCGCTTCGTCCATGCCCCGAGCACCGGCAAGACGGTGCGGACAGACAGCGTCGAGGACGCCTACTGGCGCAGGCATTTTCTCGACGCACGGCGGTTCTTGTAGCGACCACCGATGTGGTGTTCCCCGCGTGCGCGGGGATGAACCGTCCTCGCCGCAATCGACGCATCGTTTTGTTCTATGTTCCCCGCACGTGCGGGGATGAACCGGAACAGCAGGCAATGCTATTCCCTTCCGTTCGCTTCTTATCATGCCGTTTCTGCTATAATAAAGTGAAATCATTCAAAATCTATAAATACCTCATCATCTGGAGACGGCGGTACAGCGCCGGGGGAGGGAAAGATGCGTGTTCTTTTCACGGTGACAATGCTTTTGTGCGCGCTGGTCCTTGCAGCGGGCAGCGCTTCCGCGGGAAGCTGCGTTGACTGCCACGGCAATGCCGCGGCAATGGCAAAGCAGGGATATCCGCAGTTCACCGTCGGGCTCATGGATACGCTTACACAGTCAGGCATGCCCGCGCAGTGCGAGGACTGCCATCTCGGCGATCCGCAAAAGCAATCGAAGGAGGATGCTCATGCGGGCATGATCACGGTCATGGCCGTGAACAGGCAGTGGAAGGCGCTTACGCGGCCGCAGATGCCGGAACAGGATGCGAAAGGCTGGCCTTCCCTTGAGCCGCGCGGCGATAATCGTGCAACGCAGTTGGCCCCTAAGCAGATGATAGACGGCGAGGTCGAGAACAATCGCGATTACCGTGCCATCGTCTGGCACGACAAGAATCCGGAAACGCTGGCCTTCAATCCCTCCATCGCCATGAAGACCTGCGGCAAGTGCCATGCCAGGCACGTGCAGGATTTTCAGAAGACCTCCATGGGCGGCGCGCATGGTGCGCATACGCAGAGCCAGTATGTGTACTGGACCGGACCTTTGGGCCCGCAGAGCTGCGGCCTCTGGACCGGTGATATGACGCGGCCCGACCAGGACGAGTTCACGGACAAGAACATCAAGACCTTCAATCAACACTCCACCATGCACGTTCCCGTGGAGGCAGGGTACAATCTCCAGCGCAACTGCAACCGCTGCCACGTGGGGTGCCTGGACTGCCATTACCGGCCCCAGGCGAAGACAACGTCACCCAGGATGGGTGCGCATACCTTTGTGCGCAAGCCCGAGCCCCTGTCCTGCTACGGCGGTGGCCGGGCTTTTGCGTGCCATGCCGGCCCCATGGACCGTCGTCGGGGCGACGGATATCTCCGGGCCGAGTTCACGCAGGCCACAGAGGCGGGCAAGAAGATCCTGAAGGACCATTCCGACGTGCATCTCCGGAAGGGAATTGTGTGCGTTGACTGTCACCGTCCGAACGCAAAAACGGGCTTGCATGGAGATCTGCAGCGCAACGTGAACTGCGGCACGTGCCATGACAAAACCACGAAAGCGCAGGGCACGAGCATCCACAAGAAGCTTGACTGCACGGCCTGCCATACGCCGCTGATCGGGGGATATGCGTTCAATTTCTGGACCGTCGGCGGGGAGGACGGAATCGAAAATCCCCTCGTGCGCATCCAGGATTACCTGGTCGACGCCATAGCGCCGGTGCTCGTGAAGAACCCGAAAGGCCAATGGGTGCCCGTGCATCCTGTTCCGCATACGTCGGGGAACGTGAAAGCCGATGAGGTGAAGATCTCGAAAAAGCTCATGTTCCGCAACAGGCCCGACGTGCCGATCGATCGGCGGTATTTCTCGAACGATTCATTCGCCATTACCGGTCTGGTCAAACAGCTTGATGAACAGGACCACGATGTCATGGTCTGGATCAACCTGGACCGCGTAGCGCACGGGATCGGAAAGTCAAGGACCTGCGAAAGCTGCCACGCTTCAACGTCCCAGCGGGTCTTCACGAATTTCAGCATGGGTTCCTACAAGGACGTGGAGGATGGTTCGTACACGATCATCGCCGATGACAAGGGCCTGCGGATCACGGAATTCAAGGGCCCCGATGGCGGGCCGCCGGCAAAGGGCCTTGAGCCTTTCAAGGACAAGTGGGTGCTGAAGGGCGACTTTTCCCTCCCGAAGATCAAGGACAGAACGTTGTATGAGA
>MHDZ01000014.1 GCA_001805055.1 Nitrospirae bacterium GWC2_57_13 | reverse complement strand
TTTCGTCCCATTGAGCATGTAGTGCGCGACGTGGCCGCTATTCCGGAAAAGATGTATATCAATGGCGACGAGAACATTTGGTGGGCAGGCACGGAGCAGCGCGCCATCGATCTGTTCAATGCTCTCAGGGGAAGCGGCAAGAGGTGGATGGGTTTCGGCAGCCTTCGGCCGGTACTTTCGCCTGCGGGGAAGCGAATGTTGAACGCAGCGCGAGAAAGCGGCATGCTGACGGCCTGGGTAGGCTGGGACGCCATGACCGACGAAGGGCTGAAGGCCTACCACGCTGACGGCAAGATCGGAGTCGACCGCGAGGCCGCGGTGCGCACGATCAAGGATCACGGCATTGATGTATCGTTGTTCTATATGCTCGGCTCCCGTGCCGATTCCCTTGATGATTTCAAACGTTCTTTGGAAGTAGCGGACCGGTTGGGCGTCAGCATGCATCCGTCCCTGGTGGTGCCCTATCCCGGCACCAAGCTTCGCGAGCAGTATGGGCCCTATCTCTACAAGGACATGGGCTGGGAATACTATACCGGGGCATATGCGCTGTTCGATCACCCTGACCCGGCTATGACGCCTGAGGTGCGTGAAGAACAGTTTTTCGAAACCTCGCTTGAGGTGCTGCGCCTGGGGAGGGTGCTGCGGCATATGCTGAAGGTGCCTTGGGCGGGTTTTCCTCATGCACATATCCTTTCGCTCATGTCCCAGATCCCGGTCCGGCATGGATATAAGCTCGCCTATGAAAAATGGAAAGCTGAACGGAGTGCAGTGGCTGATAAGAGGCGCAACGCCCGACGTCAGGAGAGGGTGCTGCCGGGAATTTAGTCAGCGGTTTTTTTGTGCGCATCATGAGGGTCCGTTCATCGGTCGGTCACAGAGTCGATAACTGCAACACGTTGAACAGAAAAGCTTTTTTTGATGTACTGGCTATGATGTTGGCGGCGCATATCTTGCATTTTCTTTGTGCTGGAACCGGAGCTGAAGAGTATTATAAGGGGGGCCATCGCCAATGTCGAAGCAGCATCCAAAACCGATAAGCGCTTCCGAAGCGGAAGCCGAGCGCCATCGCCTGACCGAGGGCGTGTTGAAGTTCATTGAGGCGGGAGTGGACACCGAAGTGCCGGACTTCAACGCGTACTGTCTCAGGATGTTCGCCCTGCACTATGAGGTGAACGCCATTTTCCGCGAGTTCTGCGAGGCCAAGAACGTGAAGCCCGAAGACATCTCGCGATGGCAGGACATACCCCTGGTGTACAACGACGTCTTCAAGACCCATCTTGTGGCGTCCTTTCCGCTTGAGCAGTCGGTGATGGCCTGCCTCACGGGAGGCACCACCAGTCTTACCCAGCGGGGCCGCATCTTCCGCGATGAGGACGGCAAGCGGCTCGTATTCTCGGCGAACCGCAGGATGACGGGATCGTATCTCTTTCCCGATTTTGAAGAGGGCAAGCGCTGCCGCATCCTGATCCTCGCCCCGAGTCCCGAGCTTGCTCCCTCCATGGGCATGGCCATCGGCATGGACCAGACGCGTTTGGCATTTGGCACTCCTGACAGTGCGTTCCTGCTCGGGAAGACGGGGATCGACGTCAATGCCCTGATCACGGCCCTGCGCGAGTCTGAGACCGGCGGCGTACCGGTGGCGCTCATCGGCGCGACCTCAGCCTTCGTCTATTTCTTCCAGGCCTGCAGGCGAAAGAAGATGAAGTTCTGTCTTCCGCCGGGAAGCAGGATCTGTGATGGTGGAGGCTACCGCGGCAGGTTCGGGGTAGTGACGCGTGACGATTATTATAACATGGTGCAGGAGATCCTCGGCATACCGAACTCGCACTGCGTCAACGTGCTGGGCGAGGCCGAGACGGCTACGAACCTTTTCGATGATTCCCTGCGGCGTCATGTGAAGGGGCTGCCGTTGCGTAAGCGTACCAGGCCGGTGCCGCCCTGGTCGCGTGTGCTGGCAATGAGCATCGACGACTTAAAACCGCTGCCCGACGGGGAGATCGGCCTCCTGGCGCACTGGGACCTGGCGAATGTGCCGACGGTGCTGGCGGTAATCACGGACAACCTGGGGTACACGACCGAAAACGGTACCGCCTGTGAAATGGTCGGTCGCGCCAAGATCGAGAACGGCAAGATTTCGCCTTTGCCTGACGAGGAACGCACCGCAGGCGCCATGGGAGACTCGATGATCTTCCGTATGCTTGAGCGGTACGTGAACTTCTCGATCGAACTGAAGATGCTGACGGCCAAGGACCCGAAGATCGCGCCGAGCGCGCGCGAGGAGATCGAGGCCCGGCCGGGCTCGGTCCCGTCCTGCCCGCAGGTGGTGGACGAGATCCTTGTATCCCAGTCCGATCGGGAAGCTGCCGAGCTGCGGGACATTGCCCTCGGTACGTTCAAGGAACAGACCGAACGGCCCCTGGACTGGTATGAACAAGAGGCACAGAGGCAGGCATTGGCGGACCATCCGGCGGGGCTCAGGTCGGAGCGGCAGGTAGTTAAAAAGGAGATGAAAAGAGAGTAGGATGAAAAAGGCATTTACGATAGTTATTGGATTTTTACACGATTTTGCCGCTGGCTGCTGGGCCGCCACGGTGCTGGCTGTCTACTGGATCGACCGCGCCGCTTCCGGCCATGATGAGATAAAAATCGTACTCGACGGTCTGGAGCGGTCCTTTTTCTGGATTGGCATCATTTGCATGGGCATCGTTCTTCTTGCTGGTATGGGCAGGACCTTTACCTACGCCTATATCGGAAGTGTTTACGGAGAACAAAACGAAGCCGTCAGGAGAAAGATGCTGATAGTCAAACATACTATTCTAATTGTGGTGTTCGGCAGCGGCATCTGGTGGCAGTATATGATGGTCTATCGATGAATTGTGGATAGCGCGCATCCCTCTCGCAGGCCGGAAAAGGGTTGACCGAGCAGAAATAGTGCTGTATATTATATGCAGCACTATTGGCGGTCAGGGAGCGGAATATGAAACGCATGGTTTCTGAAAAAAGGACACAGGTATATTTTCCCGAGAAACTCTACCGTGATGTACAGAAACGGGCACAAGAGGAGTCAAAGTCCGTTGCAGCGGTGGTGCGGGAAGCGGTGGAGAAGTATCTCTCAGACAGGGAGATCGACTGGGAGAATGACCCGATTTTCAAGCTGGAAGGGATCTGCAGCAGCGGCCTGACGGATCTCTCCGTGAATCACGACTACTATTTGTATGGGGGAAAAAAGAAATATCCGGACGGCGGAAAATGAGAAGAGTTTTTCTGGATACGAGCGCGCTCGTCGCCTTTTTCGATGCGAACGACGGCAATTACCAGAGATCAAGAGTATTTTTCCGCAGTCTCCCGAAGGAAAAAATCAGGGTTATCATATCAGACTATGTGCTCGATGAATGTATCACGATGGTGCTGTCCCGGGCCGGACATAGCGCGGCGGTCAGGGCAGGTGAGTTTCTCTTGAGCAGCAGAATCGTGGAACTAGTCTGGCTTGATGAGGCCGTCAAGATGGAGTCCTGGGAATATTTCAGGAAGCATGCCGACAAGGTTTATTCTTTTACCGACTGCACCAGCTTTGTGCTCATGAAGAAGATGAAAGTGAATGAATATTTTGGATTTGATGACGACTTCAAAAAGGCAGGGTTTCTGCTGCATGCCTGATACTGTGTCCTGAGATCTAACGGGATCGCTTTGAAGAAGGGGAAGGCTGTTATGGAAAGACAAAAAAAGATCCTCCTCATCACCCCCCCGTACCACTCCGGCGTTGTCGAGTCAGCCGGCGTGTGGATGAACGTGGGGTTCGTGTACATCGCCGGATCGCTCCGGGCCGCGGGATACGACCCCGTCATCTACGACGCCATGTCGCACTGGCATGAATACGACGACATCCGCAGGCGCATCGAGGCCGAGAAGCCCGACGTGGTCGCCACCACCGCCTTCACCGCTGAGATCGTGGACGCCCTGAAGGTCCTCAGTCTCGCCAAGGAGATCAATCCCCGCATCGTCACTGTCATCGGGAACGTGCATCCCACCTTCTGCTATGAAGAGATACTGAAGGCTTCGGACAATCCCGTTGATTACATCGTGCGCGGCGAGGGCGAGATCACCATGGTGGAGCTCATGAACGCCCATTTCGCGGGAAACGACGTTGCCGCTGTCCCGGGCCTCGCCTTCCGCAGGGACGGCAGCGTCATTGCCACGCCCCAGCGCGGGTACATACAGGACCTCGACTCCCTGCCCATGGCCTGGGACCTTGTGGACTGGCCCATCTATACCTATAAACCCATGGAAGGCTCCATCCTGGCCATTGTCAGCACCTCCCGGGGCTGCAGCCAGAAATGCAGCTTCTGCTCCCAGCAGCTCTTCTGGCAGCGGAAATGGCGCGGTCATAGCCCTGAGCACGTGGTGGCCGAGCTGGAGCACCTGCGGGACACCTACGGCGTGAACGTGGTCATGTTCGCTGACGAGACGCCGACCCTTGACCGCAGCCGGTGGGAGCGCATCCTGGACCTGCTGATCGAGCGCAAGGTGGGCACCAAGATCCTGATGGAGACCCGCGTTGACGACATCCTTCGCGACGAGGAGATTCTGTGGAAGTATAAGGAAGCCCTTATCGACCACATCTACGTCGGCGTCGAGGCAACCACCCAGGCCACCCTCGATGCCTTCAACAAGAACATCAAGGTCGAGGACTCGAAACGCGCCCTTGAGCTCATCAACGAGTACGACATCGTTTCCGAGACCTCCTTTGTCCTGGGCATGCCTGACGACACGATCGAGAGCATCCGGAAGACCGTTGAGCTCGCCAAGTTCTACAACCCCGACCTCGCCTTCTTCCTTGCCATCGCTCCCTGGCCCTATTCCGAGATCTATCCTGACCTGAAAGAGCACGTCACCGTCTTCGACTACCGCAAGTACAACCTCGTGGAGCCCGTGCTGAAGCCTCGCGCAATGACCCTCCAGGAAGTGGAGCGTGAGCTGGGCCATGCGTCACGGGATTTCTACATGCACAAGATGCAGACCCTCGATTCCATGACCCCGAGAAAGCGCGAGTTCATGGTCAAGGTGGTGCACATCATCGCCACCAGCTCCTACCTGGCCAAGACCATGAGGGGCACCATGCCGCAGGACGTGAAGCACATGCTCGAGAAGATGAAGGTGTAGTGTTCTCGGAAAGGCTGGAGAGGCTTCAGGCTCAGGCCTTGACGGCCGTAAAGACCGTTGCCACGCCGAGGGTCATGGGATGGGCGTTAACGTCAGTGAAGCCGCATTCCCTGATCACCTGGACGAACCGGTCCGGCGGATAGAAGGCTTCGATGGACCGGGGGAGGTACACATAGGGTGTCGCCTTCTTGACCACCATCCTGCCGATGAAGGGCATGATCCTGAAGACATAGGATTTATACAACGGCAGGAACCATTGCTTTTCAGGCCGGGTCAGTTCGAGGCAGACGAACCGGCCGCCGGGCTTCAGCACCCGCTGGATCTCGTTCAGCGCCGCGCCTGTATCGGGAATGTTCCGCATACCGAAGCCCACGGTCACAAGGTCAAAGGTACCGTCGTTGAAGGGCAGGGCCTTGGCATCGGCGACCGTAAATGAAACCTTTCTCGGGTGAGGGTTTGCCGGGGCCTTCCGGACCTTTTGCTCGGCGATCCTGATCATCTCCGGACAGAAATCGATGCCCGTGATCCTGCCTCCCGGCCCCAGCTCCTTCATGAGCGCCAGGATGAAGTCGCCTGTGCCGGTGCAGGAGTCGAGCACCCGGTCGCCGGGCCGCAATCTCGCAAGAGACACCGCCTTCCTCCGCCAGAGTCGGCATAATCCGAGGCTGAAGAGGGAGGTGAGGAAGTCGAGATGGGGCGCGACAGTGGAAAAGATCTTCTTTATGTAGAGGTCGCGTTTGGTCTGGGTCATTTCGCTCTCACCATGATGACGATGGATGAACCTAACCCGCATAAAGCGGAATTGAAAATTGTAAATTGTAAATTGGAAAGTGCAAATTTGCGGAAAACGGCGGTTCAAAAAAAGCCGTTTCATCCTTTGTTTGCAGGGCTTTTATGATTTTATTAAAAATATTTAACCCGTTTTGAGAAGCTTTTGATTCCTTAGTTACTAAGGAACATTTGGACGCGGATAAGATCTGGAACAACGGATAAGGACAAAATAAACTCTTTTGATGCTGAAAAAGGATTGCCTTTGGAGTAAAGCTTCGTTCTGTCTGAATGCCTGGTTTTACCCAAGAAAATCTGCGTTTACCCCGTTAGAAGATTCGTATTTCTAACGGGGTGAATCCGAGTCCAACTGCCTTTTCCTGGATGAAGCCTGCACCGATGAAAAAGCATCCATCACAATCCGACGCTCCCCGGGAATCCGGCGATACTCTTCGCCACGCCATCCTTGCTGCGCTTGAATCCGGTCCGCTCACAGCCCTCGACCTTTCAGCGGAAGTGCATATCCCCGAAAAAGAGGTCGTCGACCATCTCGAGCACCTTCGCAGGACGATAACGGCTCAGGGCCGGCGCCTCATCGTTACGCCTTCGGAGTGCAAAAAGTGCGGCTTCGTGTTCGACAAGCGGGAGCGGCTTTCCCGGCCCGGCAAATGCCCCGTATGCCGCGGTGAGTCCATCAGTGCGCCGCGCTACTCCGTCCCGCGGTCCTGATATCTTTTTGCCTGCGCCTCCGCAGCGCGACGGTAAGAATTCCTGAAAAAATAGAAGGGGGCGCGAAGCATCATCCATCTTAGGAACCGCCGGTAATCGATCTGCCCCGCCGCGATATCAAGATATTTGGCAAGCGGTTCGCGGTCGTCGAAAAAGATCCTTGCGGAGAGCAGCGGAAACCGGTCGACAAGCCGAGCCATCGACAGCGCTGCGCGAAGGTTCCGGCAGATCCAGTACTCGGCCTGCTGTTCATACCAGGCAAGGGCTGCCGCCGCTTCTTTTTGACCGGTGACGATCTTTGCGATCGCCTGACCGGCGAACCTGCCGGATAGGATGGCGTAGGAGATGCCTTCGCCGCTGAAGGGGTCGGCGAATCCCGCTGCGTCGCCGGTGAGGATAACCCGTTTATGTGCGATCCTTCGCTTTATTCCGCCCAGGGGAATGAGATGGCCAAGGTACACTGCGGCTTCCATGCGAATTGGCCGGACGAACTCGCCGGGCATTTCGGAGGATCGTGAAGAGATTTTTACCGGACCCCTGTTCCCGGCGGAAGTGTTGCCGTTGCGAGGCAAGACCCCACCGTACTCCATGGGAGCAAAGCCCAGGCGCATCTCGAGAAGGCAGTCGATAGTTCGTTCACCGTTGTCAGCCGGCTCTTCCACAGGCCTCACAAGGGCGGTGGTGAGGTCGCTTCTTCGAAAAGGGGGCCGGACGGCAAGAGCCGTTCTGCTGTTCACGCCGTCAGCACCCACGAGATAGCGCGCCTGATAGGCCGCTTTTTCCGTTTCTACCTGTACGCTCCCGGAGTTTTGAGACACGCTCAGGACCTTTTCTTCCTCCCTGATCTCTGCCCCGCTTTCCCTCGTCTTTTCGAGGAGAAAACAATCAAAACGTTCCCTGCTCACGACCACGGCCACACGGCGGTCTTTTCGCACTTCCATGGTCCGGTCCCCCAGGGACAGACGCGCGCCAAAGCATTCCCGCTCGATGACCCAATGGGGCAGGGGGAAATCGAGGTACATAAGTGCCTGTTCGGATACGGCACCTGCGCAGGTTTTGGACCGCGGGAACCGGTCTTTGTCAAGGAGCAGCGTTCTGAGTCCCTGCTTCGCGCAGAGGCGGGCGCAGGTCGAACCCGCAGGTCCGGCGCCCGCAACAATAACGTCGTACATGCCTTAGCCTCCATCAGGAGAGGATGTGCTGCTTTGCCGGCCCGTCGTGAGGCCGGCGTTCGATGCTGTCAGCGGGCTGCGCTGATCGAGCCGATCATCCCGCAGCCGTTTACGGCTTTTTTGTCCGCGATCAGCTGCGTCCGATTACCGTTTTCAGGGTCATGCATCCTTGCTATGGATCAAGGCAACCCCCGTCTCGCATCCTCTACCATTTCGGGGCGTGTTGCCGTTATGTGGACCGAGGCAACCGTGTTGCCGTTGTCAATAAACGCCGACACGGTCGGCTTGCTCCATGTTATTTCTTTCCGTGGAACAATTCGCTTCCAGCTCCGGGATAGACCTTCCGGTCCAGCTTCGGCGTCGGCTCTGTTACTTCAGGCCATTTCCCGGGCTGCGGTTCAGCGCCTTCCTTTGCTCCCGGAGTGGGGTCCCGGTCGGCCATGACCGGCTCCCTGCGCACATTGCAGTCCGGCACGGGATGGCTGAACTCGATGGGAATGCCGTTGGGGTCAAAGGCATAGATGGAATGGATGAACCCGTGGTCGATCACTTCGGAGACCCATATGCCCGCCGCGCTCAGCCGGTCCTTGAGCTGCCAGAGGTCGTCATCGGTATCGACGCCGAAGGCAACGTGGTCGAAGATATGGGGCCCCTTCACGGGCCTGCCGTGTTCTTTTTCTTCGACGGGCTTCACGTCAGGCCATTCGAAGAAGGCGATCATGTCGCGGTCCGATATCTCAAAGAAGTAGTGGCGATAGCCGGGCTGACCGAGACCGGCAACAAGCCGCATGCCCAACAGGTCTCGCCAGAAGCGGATGGTCCTGTCCATGTCGCCTGTGGCCATGGCCAGATGATTCACGCCGCTGTATTTGATCATGTTGCCTCCCTGACGTATAAAACAGCAGTTGTAACCACTGATGAACACATGAAGAAGCATAGAGCAAAGCGCATAGCGTCTATAGCCCTCTGCAGGCCTGCATTATATCCGTGTTCATCCGAGGCCAAATGCTTATTTCATGATGTGGAACTCCGGCACTTCTTCTCATCTTCGTGGTGCATACCATCATTCACCTCAACACCGATCCACGTATTGGGATCAGGTTCGTTCGTGTGGTCTGAGTGACCATGAGCTGTCGCTCCAATTGAGAATAAGGTGGAAGGAGTAGGATGAAAGCGATAAATTGAGTATATCATAAGTACTGCAAAGTCATGCGAATTTTGTGCAGAATCGTGTTGACAGACCGAAACTGAAGTACGATAATTCGAAACTATGCAAAAAGATGAAATGCGGAACCTGCTCGTCGAGTACATGGGCAAGGGCTTCCTGGAAAACATCATTTCACTGATCAAAACGGATGCTTCGCTTTTCGAGTTGATCCCCGACCTGCTGAAAGAGGAGAACATGCGCGTCCGGCTCGGCGCCGTCGCCCTTGTCGAGGAATTTCTGCCGTCCAATCCTGCGGCACTTCGGGCCATTCTCCCCAGGCTGATCAAACTGCTGAAGCACCATCTGCCGAACGTTCGGGGAGACGTAGCCTATGCCCTCGGCATCCTGAAAGACCCCGGCGCGATCCCGGCGCTGAAAGAGCTGCTGGCTGATGAGACAGCCGCGGTGCGTGAGAGCGCGAAGGAAGCGCTGGCGGATATTGAAGGGAAGGGGGTCTGATCGCGAGTTCAGAGTGAATATTGCAGTAGACAGTAGACAGGCATCAGTAATCAGCAGTCAGATGATCATCCTGAACCCTGCCCCATTTTATCGGTTCTGCATTGACCGTACCAGCTCCACCCCCGTATCGGCGATAAGCACGCCGAGCAGGAACAGGGTGCCGGTTATGCCAATGGTGGTCAGCAGGAAGTGCAGGGCCTTTCGTCCGGGCGTGAAGTGCCTGGTCTTGATGGTCCGGCGGTAGACGTGGACACTGAAACCCAGGCCCGCCAGCAGGAAGAGCGTTTCGATCATGGCCGCATGGTAACGGATGTGAAGCGCCTCTGTCAAGATATCTCTGCGCGACGGCATCCTGCGGCCGTGGTTTTTGTTTGACAGCCGTTCTCCCGTCCTTTACTATTCACTTATGGAAATCGAAGAAGAGCTTCCTGCGAGCCTGGTGGCTCCGCTCGACGTCCGAGACGTGTACGGTAATCTCCTGATCGAAGAGGGTGACGATCTTACACCCGACGTTCTGGGGGACATCGGGTGCTGCGGCAAGTTCACCTCCTCATGCCGTCTGAGCCTGAAGGGCAGTCTGGTCCGCAGGGACATGGAGGAGTTGCTGCAGCAGGGTGTCTATCACGTCATGTTCCCGCCTGAGCGGCGCGCCCAGGTCCTGGCGTTGTACGATGACCTGCGCGTGCTGCCGGTGCTCTTCGAAGAATTCGAGTTCATGCGCAGCCGGGACCGCTATGTCTACGAGCACACGCTCAGAACAGCGGCCATGACCGCGACGCTGGCTATGGACCTCTACGGAGAGGAGAAGGCGCAACTCATCGGCTATACGGCCCTCACGCACGACCTGGGCATGGTGCGGTTGCCCGACGAGATCCTGAAGCAGGACATCGGCGATGACCCGCGGAAGCGGATGGTCCTGTACGGCCATACGATCATGGGCTATGTGCTGCTCACCTACTATACGGGCAGTCCTGATTTCAGCAGTTGCCGCGTGGCGCTGGAACATCATGAGCGGGCCAACCGGAGCGGCTATCCCCGGGGAGTGGAACTCAAGGACCGGGTGATCGAGCTCATTGCCCTGGCCGATACCTTCGATGCCCTGATCTCCGAGCGTCCCTTCCGCAAAAAAGCCGTGGATACCAGGGGCGCCTTCGACTTTCTGCTGAACCGGTCAAAGCAGGGATACTTCTCGCCTTCCGCGGTGAGCCTGCTCGTGGTATATAATCGGCAGAGCCGGGCGTCGGGCGGCGACCTGATGATCTCCGATGAAGTACGGAGTTCCTTCCATCACGATGACCGGTACGTGGACTGGAGCGTCTGGAAGCTCAATGCACCCCCCTTCTGCCCCATGAAAAAGCCAGGGCGGCAGTGATCAGGTGCAAGCAGAACCGTGAGTCGGCAATTTGACGCAGATAAATTCCGATAGATCAGAAGTTCATTGAGGTATTGCATTACCTTGCAGGATGAACCTCGTGCGCGTCGCGTCGGTACAGGTGAATTCGTTCCTCAATGAAGTAGTGACAAAGGACGCCAATGGGATATTTTGTCGTTCTGATCATAGCTGTGGCGCTGTTCATCCTGTTCTCCCGGTCCTCGGAGAGCGAGCAGCCGCGCCGCCGGCAAGGATACGGCGCTGAAGAGGAAGGCTGGGAATACGGCGACGTATGGAAAGAGGGGTCGCCTGAGCAGGCAGTGGACGACGACGGCGTGACCTACGTGGAAGTGCTGCGGACCGACACGGGCCACGGCTTTGATGATGCTGCCATGATGGAGATGGTCGGCCGTCTCTCCGTGCGGGGCATCAAGGCCACCTATGATTCCTTTTCCGTGGGCCTGGAAGGGGCTGCGATCAAGACCTATACGCTGAAGGTAGAATCGGGCAGGGAAGCCGAGGCGCTGGAACATCTGAAGGGCAAGGCGGGAAGTTGATCAGGGAATCAGGAATCAGGATCATATTCTGACCACTGTCTGCTGACCGCTGAAAACTGAAGGCTACCATCACTCGTTGTCCGTGTCAGGGGAGATTTTTTGATAAAGGAGTGCTGTTATGTCCGATGAAGAGGAAAAAAAAGAACTCGACGAAGGCCTGGAAGGATACAAGTCCAAGATATCGCAGGTGAACAAGGCCACACTTACCTGGGATAAGGAACTCATCTTTGTCGGCAGGACGAATCGCGGCTACGAGGTGGAGTACGACGCTGCCCAGCAGTGGGGTTGCTCACCAACGGAAACGCTGCTGCTGAGCGTCGCCGGGTGCATGGCCATCGACATGGTCTCGTTCCTCCAGAAGATGAAGTGTGAGATCAAGTCCTACAAGATGGACATCGTGGGAGAGCGGAACCCCACGCCGCCCCAGTTTTATACCGCCATGGAGTTGATAATCGCCATTACCGGGGCGGGCCTGACGCCGAAAAAGATCGAGCGCGCCATCTCGTTGTCCCATGAAAAGTATTGCTCCGTGTATCATACGCTGCGGAAGGACATGAAGATGAAGGTTGATTACACGTTTGAGAGCGTATAACTTCCTGCACCCATGACCACCATCTCCCTTCTCAAGAACGGCGTTGAGGCTTTTCTCGCCATGTGCGCTGCCATTGACAGCGCCCGCGCCTGTGTTGCCCTTGAGATGTACATCTTCGCCGACGACGAGACGGGCAGGGAGTTCCGCTCTCATCTGATCGCAGCCGCAAGGCGTCGTGTGCAGGTCATGGTCCTGCTCGACGCCTGGGGGTCCTGGGCGCTGAGCAATTCCTTCTGGGACGAGTTCCGCGATGCAGGAGGCATGCTGCGCTGGTTCCGGCCGATCCGCAAAGGAATGCTGCCCTTCCGGAACCATCGGAAGCTTTTGCTCATCGACAGGCACCAGGCCTTCATCGGCGGGCTCAATATCGCGAATGAGTACCGGGGCGGATCAGATGGTGACCTGCCCTGGCGCGACAATGTTCTGGAGATCGGCGGCGAAGAGGTAGAACGACTGCGCCGTTCCTTCCTGCGCATGTGGTCCCGCGCCGTGCTGCCGCTCCGGAATCTCGTCAAACGCATCCCCGGGGGCCGCAGGCAGAAGATCCGCACGGGCACTCGCGTGCGTTTTTTCGAGAGCGGCCCGGAAGACGCAGTGCAGCCGGTCCGCCGGGCCTACCGGCAGCTCGTACGCAGGGCGCGCATCAGCATCGACCTGGCCATGAGCTATTTCTATCCGCCCGGCCGCATCATGCGCGAGCTGAAACGCGCCGTGCGGCGGGGTGTGCGGGTGCGCCTGCTCTTTCCCCGGAAGAACGACGTGCCGATCGCCCTGTGGGCCGCCCGGGGGCTCTACGGCAGGCTGCTGCGTGCCGGCATGGAGGTGTGGGAATACCTGCCCGGGATGCTCCACTCCAAGCTCGCCATTGCCGACGACACGGTTATCGCGGGGTCGGCGAACATGGACATCCGGAGCGGAAAGATCAACTACGAAATGGTGGTAGTGGTCACCGATACTGATCTGGCTACAAAGGCAAAGGCCGACTTCACGGCAGACCTCAAACAGGCCGAGCAGATCCGCCTTGATGACTGGAAAAATCGACCCTGCACTGAGAAGCTGAAGGAGCGGGTGAGCTACTGGTTGCTTGCCCGGGCCGACGTGTTCATTTCGCGCATGGAGATCATGAGGAAATATCGGTGAAGAAGTGCGGAGTGGGGAGTGCGGAATTCGGAGTGAAGAAAAGGCACAAGCTTAAGGGGAGAGGGGCGAGCGGGGGAACGACAAGAGACGAGGAGTGATAGCGGCCGGCAGACGGCAGGCAGCAGACATTCGGTAGTTTAAATTTAAACTTTTCAATTTACCATTTCCAATTTTAAATTCAGTTGCATGAGGTTTATGGAGGGAAATATGAACTTGAAGGGAAGCAAGACCGAGAAGAACCTGCTGGCAGCCTTTGCCGGCGAGTCGCAGGCGAGGAACCGTTACTCTTATTTTGCCAGCAAGGCCAAGAAGGAGGGATACGAGCAGATCGCAGCTTTTTTCCTAGATACGGCAGATAACGAGAAGGAACACGCCAAGCGGTTCTTCAAGTTCCTGCAGGGCGGCATGACCGAGTTCACGGCCACGTTCCCGGCAGGAGTCATCGGGGACACTGCCCAGAACCTCCTGGCCGCTGCCGAGGGGGAAAAGGAGGAGTGGGGCAAGCTCTATCCGGACTTTGCCATGGTAGCCGATAAAGAGGGTTTCAAGGAGATCGCCGAGGCTTTCCGCCGCATTGCCTTGGTGGAGGTGGCGCACGAGAAGCGTTACCGGAAGCTCCTGGAGAACATACAGAAGGGACGGATATTCAAGCGGGATAAGAAAGAGCAGTGGAAGTGCCGGAACTGCGGCTACATTCACGAAGGTACGGAAGCGCCCAGTGAGTGCCCTGCCTGCAAACATTCCCAAAACCACTTCGAACTGCATGCTGAGAATTATTGAGTAATCCTATCTGCAAATAACGCCATCGAGAGGCCGCCGGGGTATTCGCCCCTGCGGCCTTTTATTTTTCTGAGCCGGACAAAGGCGTTTATCGCAAAGGCGAAAAAGATTAAAACCCAAGGAGCCCGCTTTCCTTCGTGATCTTCGTGTTCTTCGTGGTGAGAAGCAGAAAACAGAAAACTTTGTGTCTCGCAGAGCACGCAGAGGACGCAGAGAAAAGCTAAATCAAGTAAGCTTCTCGCGAAGCTCGCAAAGGTTTAAGAGGGGAAGCGAGCAGACAGTAGTCAGCTGTCGGTAGCGTTTTTACAAGGACGTTGTCCTGAATCCAGAACCCTGGCCCCAGCTTCAATTGCTTTTCTTGGCGTACGCAGCCTGTCCCGGCATGCTTAACGCCGGGGCGTCTTGGCGAGAAAAAACTTGCCCTTGACAACGCTTGATCGCCGCGGTATATTATCAGCATAACCTGATAAATCAGAATAGGCTGATAATTAAGGAGCGTAGAATGACTAAAACAAAAGGCAAAACCCTTCCCCTCATCAGCGCCGGCTGTTGTAGCGTGGAGGCCCTCGTGAGCGTGGACGAGCGGGGCCAGATGGTGCTTCCCAAGGGCCTGCGCGACCGGGCAGACATCAAGGCAGGCGACAAGCTGGCAGTCATCACCTGGCAGAAGGACGGCGGCGTCTGCTGCATCACGCTGATGAAGGCCGAGGGCCTGGCGGATATGGCGAAGACGTTTCTGCAGCCTTTGATGCAGGGGATCATCGGGAAGTAATAACTACTTCTCTCGCAAAAGGGACTCTCCTCTCTGGGGAGAGGTTCAGGTGAGGGGCTTCGTGCTATTCGTGACCTTCGTAGTAAATAGGACAGGTTTTTATTTAAGGTCAAGGAGGGACCTAGGGACATGGCAAAGATCAAGAACATGGTTCGAAAGGGATACGCCGGGATCGCAAAAAAAGGCGGGTCCTGCTGCGGTCCAACGAAGTCCGGCTGCGGATGCGGCGACCTGCCCGCGACGATCAGCAAAAGGATCGGCTACACGGACCAGGACCTGGCCGCCGTACCGGAGGGCGCGAACCTGGGCCTCGGATGCGGAAATCCCGTTGCGCTCGCGTCGCTCAAAGAAGGCGAGTCAGTCCTGGATCTCGGCTCCGGCGCAGGCATTGATTGCTTTATCGCTGCGGTAAAGGTGGGGCCCAGGGGAAAGGTCATCGGCGTTGACATGACGCCGGAGATGATCGAGAAGGCAAAAGGAAACGCGAAAAAGGCCGGCCACACGAACGTGGAATTCAGGTTAGGCGAGATCGACTCCTTGCCCGTTGAAGACAATTCCGTTGACGCTGTAATTTCGAACTGCGTTATCAACCTCACGCCTGACAAGGCCAGGGTCTTTGGCGAGGCATTCCGGGTCCTGAGGCCGGGAGGAAGGATGATGGTGTCGGATATCGTGATCCTGAGAGAGCTTCCTGCAGCCGTAAAGGGGTCCATCGAGGCCTATGTCGGGTGTGTGGCAGGTGCGATCAGGAAGGATGAATACCTGGCGGCGATAGAGGCTGCTGGATTTAACGATATCAGTGTTACCGGAGAGACGCCCTTTGCAGTGGATCTTCTGGCCCATGATCCGACAGTGAAGGCCGCCGTTAAGACCTTGAACTTGACAGCAGAGGATATCAAAGAGGCGGCGGAGTCGGTAGTGAGCATCAAGGTCGCGGCGAGGAAACAGTAAGCCACAAGGGGCAAGTGATGAGTTCGGAGTGCGAAGCTCGGCGCTTTGCGTATTGAATCGTTCTGGCCCCGGGTGCTGTATCCTTGAACATGAGTCCTGCATCGTGCATCCTGTATTATTTGCCTTCCTTGGCGAACTTGACGCTGTGGCGAAAAATGCAGTTTTTGCTTTTCTTCATGTTTTTCGTGAGCTTCGTGGTAAAGAGACTTAAAACAGCCCCATCTGCCCTTTGATCTCCTTCCGCTCCGTTTCCTCGAAGATACGTACCTTTCCGTACTCCCCGTCATAGCCCGGTGCGATATACACCTTGCCTGTGCGCACTCTTGATATAGCCTCAGCGATGATGGGAGAGGACGCGGCTTCGATCTCCTTGAGCGGAATGTCCATCAGTATTTTGAATTCGCTCCCGAGCTTTTCAAGCATCGAAAAATACGCTGTGTTCACTTTTTTGCTGCTTGCCCCTACCAGCAAGGCCTCGCCGATGATTTCGGGCAGGGGGATGATGGACCGAAAGCCGGGCTGACCTTCCGGCCTTGTGCCTTTTTCGCGGTCCGCGAGCTTCTCCACGCGGTGCGCAACGCCCACCGTCAGCTTCTTTCCGCAGACCGGGCAGAGATAGTTGTGATGAATCGTCTCCTTCGGTGAGAGGCTTACGTTGCAGGTCCGGTGGCCGTCAAAGTGGTACTTGCCTTCCTCGGGAAAAAACTCGATGGTGCCGAGGAAGCCCGTGCGGGTCCTGATCGCTTCCCGCATGGCCGGGTAGGTGACGTCCGTATCAAAGATGTTCGACTCACGTCCGATCTTGGCGGCCGAGTGGGCATCGGAATTGGAGATGAGGGTGATGTTGTCCAGTGCAGAGAGCCGCCAGTTCATGGCAGGGTCCGAGGATAGTCCGGTCTCGATGGCATGGATGTGGGGCGTCAACTCGTCGAAGCATTCCTCCAGGGTATCGAATCCTGATGCGGAACCGAAGATGGAGAAATGGGGCGTCCAGGCATGGGCGGGGATATAAAGCGCTTCGGGAGAGGCATTGAGTACGATCTTGAGCAGCTCCTTGGCGTCGAGCCCCAGGATGGGCCTGCCGTCGGCCTTCAGGTTCCCGATCTTTGCCAGACTGAGATTGATCTTTGCTGCCGTTGCCAGGTCGGGCGCCAGGACAACGGTATGGATCTTCCGGGTCTTTTCGTTCTTGCGGTAGATGCAGCTTATCTCAGCGGAGAGGATGAAGGACACATCGGCCCAGCAGGAGGCAGGGACGTCGTTCAGCTGGAGCTCCTTCTTCAGCTTGAAAAGGCCGTTTCCAGCCGGCTCGAGCTTCTCGTTCAGTTCCTTGAACCATGCAGGGTGGGTGAAGTCGCCGGTGGCGATGACGCTGATGCCCTTGAGTTGCGCCCATTTCCAGATGCTCTCAGGCGACATGTCCGGGCTCGTGGCACGGGAGTATTTTGAATGGACGTGGAGGTCGGCGATGAAAGGCATGAGGGATTATAGCATGAAAATGTAATTTTACCACGGAGAGAAACAGGAATGTTGAGCCGGGAATGAACTCGAATAAACGCGAATGAGGATATCAGGACTTTGAACCACAAGGGATTACGCCAGTTAGAAACGTACTATCTGCTTGAAGAGCAATATAATTTCTGATAGAGTCGAACTAGTCGACTGGTAACTTGATGGAAAAGAATATGCATTCTATGTCAATGCTGCTGCGATATAGCCTACGCGAATGCAAATTAAAGTGATCTTTCAACGGGTTTTTGTTTGTTCACTTATGGGCGCATTTGTTGGCGTTCTGGAATTGTGGTTTTATGATTTTAATTTACGGCACGGTGTTGCGGCAATGACTTCCGGTGCAGTTTTCGGTTCACTAGTGGGTTTGTTTAGTTCTTCGATAAAGAATGGCAGCAGCCGCACAATAATCTTATGTGCTGTATTCGGAGGTGTGTCCGGTGTGGTATGGTGGGTGCTTGCAAAGCCGACTGTCAGTGTTCTATTCTCAATCGGTAGTGGCGTGGTACTCGGAAGTCTATTTGCATGGGGTGAGAGTTATGGTGTTTCAAAGAAGCGGGCAAATTGACGCGCCTTAAGTTGTCCCAGATTGATATGTTTATGATAGAGTGACGTCTGATGCATGCGATGCTGACAGAGTTGATGAAAATAGAATCACCATCTTTTAACGAGGAGTACGGTCTCGCCTACTAACTGCTCATTGAATTTGAGCCTCAGGGGGTCATATGATATTTCGCATCAGTGTCAAAGCAGGCATGGCAGTGTTATTGATGTCGCTGGCCGCCATGATCGTGGGGCATCTGGACGCGCCTGGTCTCGACTGGATGCGCAACCAGGTCAGTACCTACGCCGTCCGTGCCCCGCGCCACGATTGGATCACCGCTTCCCTGTACCTCTCGGCAGCGGCTTTTCTGCTTATCAGCATCTCCGCTTTCCGGCATCCTCAATTCAGCAAGAGCCTTTCAGGCCAGCTTGGCGGCCTCCTGTTCGGGGCGGCCAGCGCCGGTGTTGTGGTCCTGGCCCATTACGAAGAGACGGCGGCAACGCTCGCGCAGCTCAAGCAAGCCACTTTTGGGGCCGTCCGGCAACAGTCGTTCCACGACGCAGGGCTGATGATATTTTTTTACGCTGCCGTGTTCGCAATGGTACTGTTCGGCGCGATGGTCTTCGCTCAAAGAAGAGGATGGGGCCGCAAGATCGCGGGCGGTCTTATCGCCCTTGCCGGCCCGATATCCTTCCTCGGCATGACCACTTCCTGGCCGAAGCTTCTGGGCATCGTAGACTCCCCGGTGGGGTTGAAACAGCGGGCCGGCCTGCTCGTGCTCTGGCTGGGCGCGTTCCTGCTGATGATCCTATTGATGAGAAAAGAGTCATTGTGGACGGACAGGGAACTTGGTGGGGCATTCGACGAGCAGGACGCCACCCGCGTTGATCCGCGGCGGTCTCGATGAACCGGGATCGCGAAAGCTGCTGTAGAAATGTCATCATCCGGCATAGATAGTATGTATCCAGAGGAGGTCGAAGGAATGTTCATTGTCTGGGGCAAGAAAACGGTGGTTCGGAAGCTTGGTTATGTGGCGGATTTCTGTCCTATCTGTCGCCAGATCAGAACGTATCAACTGTCGAGAATAGGCTTGGCTTCGCATGTCTATGGCGCTTCGTTCGGCAAGGGGAAACTGGTAGGGCATCAAATAAAGTGCCTTCAATGCGGCACTGAGCTGCAGACGGAAGCATCCCTGTACAAGAATGTTCAGACAAAATTGCCGGATATGCATCATGTTGACCTGACCGCCTCAACCTTTCCTAACATTCGGCAGCATTATGCTGAACGGCTGTCTTTGGAAGACAAGGTGGTCAGGAGGCCTGCTGATCTTGATGCGCAGACGCGTGCAGCCCTGATCAAGGAGCCATTCAACCTCCTGGCCCCGATCGTGGAAAAACGGTTCAGCTCGACCCATATCGACCGAGCTGTCGGCATCGCGCTGCTGCTGACCATTGTGGGCATTGTCCTGGTTGCGAACGTGTTCAACGAGTTCTTTCCTCAGGCCGGGGAGTATCAGTCGAACGCGATACTGATCACCCTCGGGATCGGCATTGTGGCGATAGCTGTCCAGGGATTCAAGAGTTCCGGGCGCTATATGCGCAGAGAGATCTACCCGAAGATCGCCCGGTCCCTGCGCCCTCTGAAGCCTGGTCAGGCCGAACTCGAGGCGGTATTTGCCGAATTGAAGCGGATGGATTTCAAGCTGGCAAAGAAGGCAAAATTGCATGACCTCCTTGAGGAGCTTGAGCAGCAGCGGTAAGGGCAAAGCCGTCTACCGGCAAGGCGCTGAGGACGGCGTCCTGACGGGCTATAAGGCGGAGGTGAAGCTAGAGGGATATGACGGCAGCTATTTTACGGCAGTCATGGTGGAGTTCGAAGAACCCGGCATGAATGACGAGGGCATGAGTTAGGACATGCCGCGAGTTCTCATCAACAGGGCCTGCGATCGTTTCGCAGGCCTTGTTCTATGGGCAGTGGGATGCTGCGTGATCCTGCCCTATTGCAACCTTAGTATCTGAGTGCGCGGAATACGGATAAAGGCGTCATTGACAGCCGTGAAGTCCGGTGCTATGCTGTTAATCAAGGACAATATTTGTCCTTTATGGACCGAAGGTATTGTGCAAGCGCATGCGATGGGGAAAAAGTAATTTGGACGTGTGCGGCGCGGCCGACCGTGGTTCAATCGCTGATCCCGGTTTTTCCGGGTTGAAAAAGGAGGACTACCATGGCAACACTGACAGAAAATAGACCAGCCACGAAACCGGTGGCACAGGAACTGGTCATCACCCGTGTTTTCGACGCGCCGCGCGAGCTTCTCTGGAAGGCATGGACGGAGCCTGAGCGCGTAATGCGCTGGTGGGGACCGAAACACTTTACCGCGCCTGTGAGCAAGATAGATCTCCGCGTAGGCGGAAAATATCTCAGCTGCATGCGGTCGCCTGACGGCAAGGACTACTGGAGCACTGGCGTCTACCGCGAGATCGTCCCGCTGGAGCGGCTCGTCATGACTGACAGCTTTGCCGACGAGAAAGGGAGCGTGGTGCCGGGAACGCACTACGGCATGAGCCCGGACTTCCCGCTGGAAATGCTCGTGACCGTGACCTTCGAAGGGTCCGGCAGTAGGACAAAGATGACGATGCGGCATGAAGGCATCCCCGGGGGCAAAATGCGCGAACTGACCAGGGAGGGCTGGAACGGGTCCTTCGACAAGCTTGCCGGCTTACTCACGGAAGGAAATGGTCAGACCAGGGTCATAGCCGAACCGGGAAAGCAGGAAGTTGTGATCACGCGGGTCTTTGATGCGCCCCGGGACATTGTGTTCAAGGCGTACACAGACCCCAATCGTATCCCGCAATGGTGGGGACCGAAGCGGTTTACGACCGCGATCGACAAGATGGATGTGCGGCGGGGAGGCATCTGGCGGTTCATCCAGCACGACGCTGAAGGCCGTGAATACGCATTCCATGGCGTGTATCACGAGGTCCGCTCGCCCGTGCGGCTGGTCCAGACCTTTGAATTCGAAGGCACGCCGGGCCAGGTATCGCTCGAAACAGCCACCTTTGAAGAGCAGAACGGCAGGACCCGGGTGACGAACAGGTCCGTCTTCCAGTCCGTCGAGGACCGCGACGAGATGCTGAAAGAGGGAATGGAGGAAGGAGTGACCGAGACCATGGACCGTCTCGCCGAAGTTGTGGCAAAGGCAGGTATTGGGAAGAAGGCGGCGTGAGGGATGTCCTGTGCATCCAAATAACCTTCGGAAAGGAGATCAACACATGAAAGCGAATCTATTGGGCATCCGGAATCAGCCGGTAAGCGTGGATGTGGTACTGCTCTTTATGAGGGTCATTGTAGGATACGCTTTTATTCTTCACGGATGGGGAAAGATCCAGAGTCCCATGAGCTGGATGGGGGCCGAATCACCGGTGCCCGGTATATTTCAGGCGCTTGCTGCGCTCTCTGAATTCGCCGGCGGATTTGCCCTGATCCTTGGTCTTCTCACCCGCCTGGGCGCTTTGGGGATCGGCTTTACCATGACGGTCGCCGTCCTTATGCATCGCTTTGTCCTGGTTGATCCCTTTGTGAATCTGACGGGCGGGCGCTCCTATGAACAGGCGACGTCCTATTTACTGATCGCGCTTCTGCTCGTGATCGTGGGTGCGGGCCGGTACTCCCTGGATCGGAAGATATTCGGCGTGGCATCATGAAGCACGCTTTCATCTGCGCCAAAACGTAATGAAGTCTTAGATGACGTTCACATCCCGGCATATTAGTATTTCGATTAACCACCCGGCGGAGAAGGTCTACGAATTTGTCTCGAATCCCGAGAACCTTCCCATATGGGCCGCGGGGCTCAGTGGGTCCATACAGAACATCAAGGGTGAATGGATCGCCCAATCCCCCATGGGCAGGATACTGATCAAGTTCGCTGAGAGGAATGCCTTCGGCATTCTGGACCACGATGTAACGCTGCCCTCAGGCGAGAGCGTTACCAACGCCATGCGCGTCGTACCAAACAACGACGGCAGTGAAGTGGTCTTCACGCTGTACCAACGGCCGGGCATGTCCGATGAGGTGTTTTCCGAAGATGCAATGGCCGTCAAGAAGGACCTGAAAAGGCTAAAGACAAGGCTTGAAAAATAGGCGGTGTTCTCAACGGGTCATTGCAGCCCCCTCAAAGAGGGGGTTTTTTGTTGCCAAGTAAGGCTTTCTCATATACTATTTACGAATTGCACGCGAGGACGACGATCGAAAGGATATCGCTAATATCTGAGAAGAAATCAAACGTCGTGAAGGACACGGTTCCCACGGCCATCCGATAATCCTACAGCGAGGAGCGAATCATGAAGGTTATAGCATTCAACGGAAGCGCACGGAAGGAAGGGAACACGGCCCACCTCCTGAACACGGTTTTGAAGGAGCTGGAAGCGGAGGGCATCAAGACAGAGGTCTACTCCCTTGCCGGCAAGCCCATCCAGGGCTGCATTGCCTGCTACAAGTGCTTCGAGAACAAGAACAAGCGATGCGCCGTGGAAAAGGACATCATCAACGAGTGCATCGAGAAGATGACGGCAGCCGACGGCATCCTGCTGGGTTCGCCAACGTATTTCGCCGATGTTTCGGCAAGCATGAAGGCCCTCATCGAGCGCACCGGCATGGTATCCCGCGCCAACGGCGATCTGTACAAGCGCAAGGTCGGCGCCGGGGTGGTCGCGGTCCGGCGGGCCGGCTCCATGCACGTCTTCAGCTCGCTCAACCACTTCTTCCTCATCGGCCAGATGATCATCCCCGGATCGAGCTACTGGAACATCGGACGGGGCAGGGAACCAGGCGAGGTGGCGAATGACGAAGAAGGGATGAAGACCATGAAGGACCTGGGCCAGAACATGGCGTGGCTGATGAAACAGTTGAAGAAGTAGGCTTGACGCAGGTGCAGGGGCTCATGAGAACGGGATGCCGAGAAGGCATCCCGTTTTATCTCAGAACGCTAGTCCTCAAAGTCGTCAATTCCCCTCAATGAAACCGGTGATCTCTTTCCACCAGGACAGGTCCACCATTCTGAGCCAGTCGTTATGGCCTGCCCCTTTGATAACGTACATCTTCCTGGAGCCCGGCAGCGAGCTGAATAATGCCTCTGCGTGATGCAGGGGAATCACCTCGTCCTGTTCAGCGCCGATCACAGCGATCCTGCCAGGATATCCCTTCAGGTTTCCAATAGAGTCGTAGGTGTCCCGCAGGAACCACGATACAGGAAGCCAGGTAAATTTCTCTTTGGCCACGGACAGCAGAGTGTCCCAGGGGGTTATGAGTATGATCCCGTCGATGTTTGCCCCGCGGACGTCCCGCGCCTCGCGGGACTGCGGGATGTCGCGTTGTTCAAGTGAGCCGCCAGCTCCCGAAAATGGCTCCAGAGGCGGGTCCTTTGCCGCAGCCGCTGCAACAGCGCAGCCAAGGGATTCTCCCAGGAGATATATGGGCGAGCCGTATTTTTCCGAAGCCAGGCGCAGGGTCTCTTTCGCGTCCTGCACGAAGGACACCTCTCCCAGTTCTCCCTTGCGCGTTCCATAGCCGGGATACTCCGCGAGTATGATGCGGTAGCCGAGCCGGGTCAATGCTTGTACATAATACACTCGGTCCGCGGCTGTACCCGCATTTCCGTGGAAGACAATGATAGTTCCTTTTAACGCGCCGGCGTGGCGCGTGCTGATGAAGCCTCGATACTCCTTTGGGTTCGAAGGCCAGTATTGGATATTGTAAGTTGACAGGGCAGCTTGTGAGGGCAGGTATTTACTGGGGTGATAGAGCATATTCCTCTGCATATTGCAGCCGCACAGGGCAAGAAGGAGAAGGGGAAGAATTATGCGGCTGATGATGGTATTAGGCATAGGCTCCTGGGCGATTTATACTACATTCATTTACGGGTCTTCTGAGTTTTCTGCGGGTCGTTACATTGTCTATGTGCCGATTTCGGCTATATACTCTTCTGTTTTCTCTTAGTTACCTTTCTTGCGCGCCCAAGAAAGGTAACCGAAAGAAGGGCGCCCGACGAAAATTTTAAACGCCACGCTCGGTCGTCCTCGGTACATTTCGGAAACTCGTTCTCCGAACTCAGACAGTCCGAAATGTTTAACCCTTGGACTCGGTCGCCTGGCTAAATTTTCGTATGGGTACCGCTTTACTCATTGGTTAGAATTTCCTTCGGCCATTTGCTTCTGACGTCTTCTTCACCGGTATAATAAGCTACTTTCGACGATTCCTTGAAAATATCCAGGGCCGGCAGAATATTGATCTTTCCTGAGTCAGGATATTCACAGACATCAACATTCGCCCTGGTGCGGATATCAAGGTAGACAAGCGGCATATCGCCGTGGTTGTAGAATTGATGCGTGCCCGCAGGTCCTTCCTCGAAGAAGATAACATCCCCTTTTGATACTTTTTGAAATCCTTCCTGAGATCGCAGCGTGGCTTCTCCCTCCAGGATAACGAACAGCTCTTCGGCGTTTCGATGGAAATGGTAGGGATAGGAAAATTTGCCGGGATGCAGCGACTTCATATCAAAATGCAGATATTTTGACTTGGAGATCTCTTCTAGCGGTGAACTCGCTTTCCAGGAGAAATGGGGGATCGGCGAGCGGTTCTGCTTCAATTCCAGATCGCCTGATTTGAATATCAACGGCATGGGATCATCCTCCTGGTGGTTGGTGATCGTAGGGTCGAGACACGGTAGCATAGAATTATGCGCATGGTCAAGGCGATTTATATATGCGGGTGCTGTTCGTATAACCCTCCTGAACATCGCGTGACTGCCGGAGGGGCCCCACTTCCACCACATGCGGAGTTCCATCTATTAAACACAAAAAGGCTTAGAGGAAACGACCTCTAAGCCTTATTTGATGGCGCGCGTCAGCCCGCTTGGATACGGGAGGGCGACGTATCCGTTAACGCTATTTCTTGACGCAGGTTTCCCTGACTACCGCACGCGCCTGCTCCTTGCCGACATCCGCCTGCTGATAGTAGATGTAGTCACCTACCATAGCAAAGAGTTCCTCGCGGGGAATATCGGGCATGATTTCGAGTACTTCCCCCTGGAAATAGTTTGCAGCCTCGACTGCTCCTTTATCGATTTTAGTCAACATAGTGCCTCCTTTCAGGCGCAGAGTTTGACCTTTGCCCTCAAGTGAAATCGCATCTGCGGCCTGTGAATCGTCTTGAATCATCTTTTGTTTATATGTTACCCATTGAGTTGACATACGTCCAATATATTGATAGTATATGAATCATACTTTAAAAATATGGAACTAAGACACCTCAAATATTTTGTCGCAGTGGCTGAGGAGATGCATTTTGGAAGGGCTGCCGAGAGGCTTCATATCGCCCAGCCGCCGTTGAGCCAGCAGATCATGAATCTGGAAGAGGAGCTTGGGGTAAAGCTTTTTGATCGGACCAGGCGAAGTATTCAACTGACGGATGCCGGCGCGTATTTTCTGAAAGAAGCCCAGCAACTCCTTTTACATGTCGAACAGGCTGCCGAAACCGCCAGAAGGATTTACCGTGGGCAGATTGGACGTCTCGTCGTGGGGTTCGTGGGGTCGGTGATCCATACGTTCTTGCCTGAAGGGTTGAGATTATTCCGTGAACGTTTCCCGGATGTGGAATTGGTACTGCAGGAACTGAATACGGCAGAACAGATGAAGTCGCTTCATGCGAGGAGCATTGACGTCGGGTTCCTTTATTTAGACGCGCAAGATTCCCTGCTTGCATCCCGGCAGCTCGCGCGAGCGCCACTGATGGTTGTACTGCCGAAAAAACACGCTCTTGCGGGCCGCAAATCGCTTCACATGAGGGAGTTGGCTCATGAACCGTTCATTGCGAATACGCGGTCATCAGAGCCGGTTGTTCGCGATGCCTTTATCAGCTTGTGCCACTCGGCCGGATTCACCCCGAGAATAGCGCAGGAAGCAGGTCATGTACAGACAGTGTTAGGCCTCGTAGCCGCGGGGCTGGGGGCCTGTCTTCTTCCGGATTTTATAAGAAATATCAGACGACAGGGGGTGCAGTATATACCCTTGTCGGACGCGCCTCCTACGGTAAAACTTGCCGTTGTGTGGCGCAACGATAATTCTTCCGTCCTGGTAAAGTCATTTGTACAGGTGATTGAGTCTTCTTCTAAACTCGGGATTTCATAGGCCTCTTGATTTAGTAACTAAGGAATCAAAAGCTTCTCAAAATGTGTTGAATATTTTCAATAAGATCATAAAGGGCCTGTAAATAAAGGATGAAACGGCTGTTTTTGAACCGCCGTTTTCCGCAAATTTGCACTTTCCAATTTACAATTCCGCTTTATGCGGGTTAGGGGTATCCGAGGGACGTGTTGCACCACGTGAGCAGCGTTTCGCTTGGAAATTATAGGATGGGGGTTACGTTGATTCGTAGGGACTATTGTGATTGACAAGCTTGGAGATTTCGCCTGAGAAGAAATTAAGCAACAGGGGAACCAAAGGGCCTATAGCCATCTCCTGAAGTCATCCTAAGCCCCCTGAACCCAGGGGCTTCTTTATTGCAAATCGGGGTATTCTCGTATAGAATTTACGAATAGAAACGTGACAGGATGTTTTTGGGGGGCTTTGCGACTTGGTATAATATTCGAAGGGTCAAGGGAATGCAACGTAAGTAACCATGTCGATCATCATTCCTATTCGGGCTAAAGTGAATTCGGAGGTTTTCATGAAAGTCTTTTTGATTGCCTTATTCATGGTCACGCTTGGTCTGCACCATGCCGCGATCGCCGATGACGACTGTCAGTTCGACCAGCAGGATCAGATCGAGGTTTTACGGAAGCTGCAGGCGAAATACAAGGGGTCAACGCTTGCAGAAGGCGAGCGGGAGCTGACAATAAATCGAGGCAATTCGGTGATCCGGTTTCAGCGGGGCGGATGCGAGCATCTCGGGATAACGATCAAATACCAGACCACTGAAAAGAAAGATTACCGGACTAAAGATGCGCTTTTCAGCAAGGCAGGGGAATTACTGGAGGAATTCGGTCAGGAATTCATTGGGATCGCTGAGTTCAAAGACTTGATAAAGCAAGGGAGCTTCAGACTTCTCCAAGAAAAGGACCCCGTCATATATAGTATCGAGCTTAAGCGCCTCTCATCAGTTGAAGTTATGTATTCAGAGGAAGGCGGGACAAAGGTCATCGAGGTTGGGTATTATTTGTAAAGCGGAGAACTATCATTTGCGTTGGAAGAGAGTATTGTCACAGCGAAAACCTGACCCTGCCGGTACTCCGATGATGAAAGAAGGAAAGGAGTTGCGCCTGAGGTATTCAGCGTAGACAATCTGACCGCTTAACACGTTATAATGCAGATACGCTTTTCAGAAACCCATAAGGGAAAAAGGAGGCAGCGACCATGAAAAAAGTATTGGGATTAGCAGCAGTTCTTCTGGTTGTTTCGTTTTCAGGGGTGGCCGTGGCCGGCACATGGGATGCAAAGTGTAATATGTGCCATAAAGATGGCAATACGATGAAGGCGCCGACAAAGGCCGCTCTTCAGGAGAAATACAAAACCCCGGACGGATTTATTAAAGCTGCTAAGGCAAGCAAAAGTCCGATGATGAAAAACTCTCAAAAAGAAGAAATTTTAAAGGCTGCTGCAAAGGATCTCTATAAATAGATCGTTGGTTCACGGAAAGGGGATGGAGCTCGCAGCCATCCCCTTTTTTCGTTTCCTTGCATCGCAAAACAGGAACGGGGGATATTGGGGACGTTCATTCAGGATCGCCGCCAGCGACGCCCCGTGTCTGTATATCGCTTATTACCGCTCGATGGTCAGAATCCTTAATTCCAATCGTATACGCTGCAATCGGCACAAACCCGTTTCCGACAAAAACATAATCTATTCTGATTATTGAAGGAGCACTTTTAAAGGGCGCCCACGTCGGCTTTAATCTCCATCCACTTCTCATCGCGTCCCTTACGCCCGACTTCATGAAGGATGACCATCCTTTGCTAAAGGCTGTGGCATTAAAATCTCCGAGCAGAATCACATCGTCTCCTTTTACTCCCGGCCCCAGGTTGAATTTCAATTTTCCGTTCTTTATCCAGCTCCCAATGGCCCCGAGCGTTTTCTCGTTCCCGTCTTTGCAGGAGGAAACCGGCGGTGGGGCATGAACGGCAATAATCGTAAACGCCTTCCCGTTGAAATTCAGCCTCGCCACTCCAAACGGCAGTCTGCATGGGCCGCTGATCGGCGATTGGATGACGGCTGCTTTGACATCGATCTTTTTCTTGCAAAGTATGGCCAACCCATGCGTGCCGTTGCGCGGAGCGTTTAAGACCATCGTGAAACCATTTTTTTCAAAGACCGATGGTCGGGCATTCTTGCCAGTCCATTCCAGCAGGACCAGGAAATCCGGATTTGTTTTTACTAGTGCGCTTGTTGCCTCACCCGGATGCCTGTTTTCATAGTTTAAGTTGGCGGCGCATACCCGGATGACGTCTTGTCTATGGTTTTCAGGTAAAGGGGTAGTATGGGGCGCACTTAGTGCTATGAGGAGACAAAGGAATACAAGGACGAGTGATATTGAGATGAATAGATATCGACGCATTTTTAAAACACCGTATTCCCTTCATACGTCAGGCGGGCAAGGAAATGATAGCAGACTGCGAGGATTCCTGCAAGTGGAGCCCCCCCAGCATCCCGACAGGTCGGGACTACAATAACGCGACATCCCGAAGCAGCCCCGCGGGAGCGGGAGCGCGGCCGCGGGGCTAAGACTGAGATTTACAGTTTTTCTGGCATAGTCAGTAGCCCCCCTGTTCCCCCCGATTTAACACAGTACTTCTTGCCATTCCTGCTGTAAGAACCCCCCTCATTCATCGGGAAAACAGCCAATTTCCCGCCCCAACCCCCCCCATTAAATCCTCTTGCTTTTTCTCCCGGAAGGGCTATAATCCGTCGTTCAGTACCATAAAGCAGGGTCACCGAGAAGTAAAGAACGGTCCTTTTCGGCCGCAGATTTTCGCGGATTAACACGGATACACCCGATACGTAAGGGTTTGAAGCGGTAACCTGAGAAAAGCAAAGAACGCACTTTTTGGCTACAGATCACATAATTGCGGAATGCGGCATGAAACCCGAGAAGCAAGGCTCTTTTGCCACGGATGAACACGGATAACCCCCACGAATATGAGGGTTTTAAAGACCGAACTGAGGAACCGCGAAGTCGCCAAGGACGCACCTGAAAGCATCTGTATGTAACCACGGGTCCGCTTGGCGGACACACTGATCAGCACGGGTTTGAATCTTGAAGTCAGAATAAGTATTTGACCGTGTGCGGCCATGCCGCCTGTGGTTAATAAAGCCCATTTCTTTTGGCCCGCAGATTTGCGTAGATTTTCGCTGATAAAACTAATTCATCTGATGGTTTAAGACCTGAACATCAGTGTCTATCTGTGTGCATCAGTGGAAAAGTCGGCCTTATGTTTTGATCTCTGAGTACTCTGTGCGCTCTGTGGCAGTGAATAGTATGGCCTGATCAATAGCATCGCTCTCCAGACCGCAGCGCGTTCGTCATCCGATTTATCAATCCGTACCAGGCGCGCTGCTGTTTATACCATTTGAGAGGAAAGGGGGTGAAAAGAATGAAGAAGATCCTTGCACTCATCATGGTCCTGGCTTTCGCCATGACCGCAGCGTTCGGCTGCACGAAGAAGGAGGAGGCCCCGGTTGCTCCGGCCACGCAGGAGCAGACCCCGGCCGCGCCCGCAACGCCTGAGAAGAAGTAGTTTTCAAGCAACGAGCAATGCTGGTCCACGCAAGGCCCTCCTGAGAAGGAGGGCCTTTTTTGTGGTGCGCCCAGCATGGGCGCACTCCTGTGGGTGCAAGTCCCACCGTAAGTTGGTCACGACGAACGAAG